>JANWVZ010000165.1 GCA_025056555.1 Gemmatales bacterium
TGCACCAGGTAACCGTTTTCGGTTGGGGCCTGACACTTGCGAAAACTTGGGCCCGCGAAAACTTGCCGCTAAGCGTGCACCAGGTAACTTTCGTCCACAGGATAATTCGCAAACTGAATCGTGTAATGTTCTTCAAACCAGCGTCGAATATCGGCTAGAGCGGCCTGATCATAGGCGGGGGCATTATAATGGGTCTTGCCGAAGAGCTCGGCCCGGATTTCGCCGTCTTCGACAATGAGCTGGCCAGCCTTGAACACGTAGCGTGGATGAGCAAACATTTCGGAGAGGTTCTGCTGGGGTTGATAGAGCGTCAGGTCGGCATCAGCGCCGACGCCCAGATGACCTTTGTTCGCTAAACCCAGGATGCGCGCGGGCGCAGCGCGGGTGATGATGGCAATTTCGCTCAGGCTGTATTGCCGCGAAAGTTCGCGTAAGCGGCAGCGCTCGCGCACTCGCGTCGGCAGTCGCTTGAGCAGTTCCTGACGATACCCTGCATCCATGAGCAGGTGAATGATCTGCGGATATGCCAGAAAGGAAGCGCCATTGGGATGATCGGTACTCAGGCAGATGCGCCACGGGTCTTGCGTCAGCAGGAACCATTCCAATCCGACCACCCATTGCCAGGCATGAACGACGCTTTTCTCCCGATAGGTAATAGGCACAATGCCACAGCCGGTCTCCATTTCGGTATCAGCGTTGAACCACTTGCGTCCGGTAACGCGGTGCAAATAGTAACCGAGCGGGCCATCGCCAGTCATGGAAGTGGTTTCACCGAACATCACCTGCCCGACGTCCACGGTCAGATGGGGATGGTCATTGAAGTATTCAATCAGGGGCAGCGCTTGGGAGCAAAAGGTTGCCTGATCGTCGGGATCGCCGCCGTAGCTGTGAAATTGGATGTGCGTGAGATGAGCCCGTCGGCCTTCGAGAGCCTTCATCGTTTCCAGGGTAGTCAGCCAGTTGCCGGGCAAGCCGAGATTGTTGCAATGGATGTGAACGGCATGGGGCAGCTTCAGGTCCAGAGCCACCTGGGCCAGATGCTGGACAATCTGCCGCGGCGTAACGCCAAACGCGGGAATCGGGTCATCGAGATGGGTCGCGTTGCCGCCCGCAACTTCTTTCCAGATTTCCACGCCGCCTGGATTGACGATTTTAATCGCATACGCTTTGGCCGCACCCAGCAACCAGGCCGCAAAATCACGCAGCCGCGAGTAATTGGCCGTGGCAATCTGGCGCAACACGTAGTGATTGTTGCCCATCAGCACATAGACCCCTTTGTCAATAATCGGGGTGTCGGCCAACTCTTCATGGGCATGGCGGGCGGAAAGCGGAGGCACGGCAGCGTCCATGACGGTGGTGTAGCCCATGCCCGCGTAGAGGTAGCCGGTGGCAAAGGTGCTGGGCACACTGCCGCCTACGCCGGACCGCGTGAAGCGGGATCGGCGCAGCGGCGGAGCGCGGCGGTGATCTTCGGGGCGCATTTTGCGCGCCGCGTTCACCTTTGGCCCTGCAATGTGGGCGTGGATATCCACGCCCCCCGGCATGACGATCAAGCCCGTGGCATCCAGCGTGCGAACCGGCAAAGCGTCGGGGTTTGCCGGCGGCGCCGCGATCTTACCCTCGTGAATCCAGAGGTCGCGGACTTCGCCGTGGACTCCGTTGGCCGGGTCATACACGGTGCCGTGCGCGATGCGTAGCCAAGTCACAGTTGGCTCCTTCACCGTGGGCGAAAACGTTCTTCGGTCCACGGGTCGCCCCGCATATGGTAGCCCCCGTGTTCCCAACTTTCCCAGAAACCGGCGCGATCCTCCGCCATCAGTTCGATACCGCGCACCCATTTGGCACTTTTCCAGGCATACAGTCGCGGCACCACCAGACGCAAAGGATAGCCATGGTCGGGAGTGAGCAACTGTCCATCGTGCATCCAAGCGAACAGACAATCCTCACCGAGGAAATCTTCGAGCGGCAAATTGGTGGTAAACCCCTGTTCGCAGTGCACCAGGACATATCGAGCTTCGGGCAGAAGGCGCACCTGCGCCAAGACTGTGCGCGTGCTTACCCCTTCCCAGAGATTACCAAGTTTGCTCCAACGGGTGACGCAATGCATGTCGGCCAGGACACGCACCCGCGGTAAGCGGAGGAACTCATCATAAGTGCAAGACCATTCCCGTTCGACCAGGCCAAAGATACGGAAATGCCACGTAGCCGCGTCGAAGGGCGGCACGGTGCCGGCGTGGAGCACGGGCCACTTCCGTGTTTGCACCTGACGTGGCGGCAGTCGTTGCGGACGATAGACGTCCGGGCTGACGACCAAAGGGACGCCATCCTGAGGCAACCGCTGCTGCCAGGCTGCGAGCCAGTCTGCTACGGTATTTTCTGAGCTCATGGGCGCTGCTCCGCGGTGCCGAGGAGTTTTTCCACCAGAGGTCGCACCTCATCGTAACCGCCCGTAAAGCGTTTGGCGACCCGCCCATCGCGACCAAAAACGATGATCAGGGGCGGCCCGCCAATGTCGAGCTTTTTCCCCCAGACTTCTTCGGGTTCGTCTAAAAGAAAATTGGTGAAGTTGGCGCCGACTTTGCCGAGAAATTCGCGAACCTGCTGGATTGAGTTGGCATCCTGCGGATCGTCCAGGCTCACGGAGATCGCTACCAGTCCTTTGTCGGCCAATTCCCGGTGCATCTGAACCAGATGCGGAAATTCCTCCTTGCAGCTGGTTCAGTAATTGGCCCAGAAATCCACGACGACGACACGTCCGCGATGGCTCTCAATGGCCTTTACCAGTTCAGGGAATTTCACGATTTTGAGCGTGGGCGCGGGTTTCTCCTGGGCCGCGGCCCAGGCGGTCAGGAGCGACAGCCAGATGGCGGTGGCGCCTCTTATCATGCCTTTTCCCCCTGCTGGTGAAATTGGCCTTCAGCCCATCGGCCATTTTTGGTAGGCTCGACGGGGGGGGCCGGAGGGTGACACAGCAGCTCTCTTCGGAGATCATCTTATGGCGAGCGGGCATGGAAAAAAATGCGTGCTCATCACGGGTGCCACGGGTTCCCTGGGAGGGGAACTGGTAGCGCGGTATTATCCGGAATATCAGATATTCGCTCAGGGTCGCAACGCGGACAAGCTGTTACGGCTGAAAATGCGTTATCCGCATGTGGAGATCGTGTTGGGGGATTTGCGCGCGCCAGGGATACGCGATGCCGTGCGCCAGTCGCAGGTGGTAATTCACACGGCCGCCCAGAAATACGTCAACCTGGCGGAGCGTCATTGTTTTTACACCGTGGATACCAACGTGAACTGCACCTTTGAACTGGCCGACCTGGCTGCGCGACAGGGCGTCGAACGCTTCGTGTTCATCAGCACCGACAAGAGCAGCTTCCCGACCAATGTGTACGGCATAACTAAGTATCTGGCGGAACGGATTATTCTGGAGTTGGCGGAAATCTATCCGGCCACAAAATTCGTCATCTGTCGCTTCGGCAACATCTTCGGTTCCAACGGCAGCGTGGTGCAACTCTGGCTGGAGGCGAAGCGTCGTCGGCAACCCATCCAGGTTACTGATCCCAACATGACCCGCTTCATGTTCAGCCTGGATGACGCAGCGGAAACCGTCCACTTTGCCCTAACCCAAGGACACAGCGGCGACATTATCATTCCCAAGATGAAAAGTGTGTGCCTGCGCGATCTGATGGAATTGTTCGGCGACACACCCATCGAAGTCATCGGCCGCCGCCCCGGCGAAAAAGTGCACGAAACCCTCTACATCAAGGGAGAAATTGACACCGGCTACGAAACCGATAAGTATTACGTCCTCAATGCTCGTGCCCCAACGCGCTTGTCCCTGCGCGACCTCAATTCGGCGGAGTGCGACCGCGTGCCGATCTCCAGGTTACGCCACTGGCTAAAGGAGATCGAGCGCAAAGCCGCGTGAATTCCCTGCTTTGGGCACAGCACCTACACCGTTTTGCCCCGACCGCCTGTGGCTTGGCTTCAGTCGGCCCGCAAGCGCCTTCCGATTCGCTTGCCGCTTCCGCTTCAAGCGATGGCCTGTCGCCTCGGAACTAATAGTGTCCTGGAGGCGGTTCCGTCGTCTTAGCAGTGTGGGCAGGATGGGGGCGGTTTGTACAATAGAGGCCAAGCTCGCCAGGAGCAGGTGGGCGCAAACCATGGGAATCGCGCCGGGAGGCGTTCCCATGGTAAGAGCCATCTGTTCCTGGATTGGCTTCTGTCATCCTCAAACCAGGAGATAGGAGATTCCGCCGATATGAGCGCCAACTACTTGCTCAGACTCAGCAAGAGGAGCTTGCCCCTGGCGTCCGCAGTGCTGGCCGTCGGGCTGGCCAGCGCCCTGCTTCTTTCCGGACAGGAAACGCCGACCGACGCACGAACCTATTTTCCCCTGGCGGTGGGCAATGCCTGGCGCTATGTGAATTCCGTCGGCAGTGAGAGCGTCACTCAAGTCGTGCGCCTGGAAAAGGTGAATCAGGAAGAGGGTTATCGCTTGGAAACCAGCATCGGGAATCGGGTGATCTCTTCGGAAGTGCTGGCCGTCCGACCCGACGGAATCTACCGCCTGGCCGCGAACGATGTCCCGATCCATCCGCCGCTTCCAGTCTTGAAAAATCCCCTGAAAGCTGGAGATTCCTGGTCTTTTCAAGCCAACGTCAAAGACCGCGTGATCAAAGGTAGCCTCACTGTCCAATCTTTGTCCGAGCCGGAAGTAACACGCGCCGGCAAGTTCAAGTGTGTCAAAATAGGCGGAGACAGTTTGCAACTGGAGAATCAGAAGGCCGCGCTAACGACCTGGTATGCTCCGCAAATAGGTCCGATCAAAATCAGCATCAAGATCGGCGACCAGGAAACCACCTTGGAACTGGTGGATTTCAAATCTGCCCAGGCTCCCCCCGACAAGTCTAAACCCGACGCTGTGAAACCGGATAAAACCAAGTAGGGCCAATGAAACCACTTCCCGAAGTTTCACCAGGGAGCACGCCGGCTCGGCCCTCGCGCAAGTTGTGCACACCCCGGTGGTCCCGAGACATCGAGTGATTTGGCGCGCGATTATTCTGGCAATAGAATTCTTACAAACGCTACTTTCGGATTTTTCGGCAGGATCGCAACTTCTATGGAACGCAGCAGTAATGGAAGTCGGCCGGGAAACGGCGCGGCACGGAACGGCCCAAGTGGGCGGACTGGGGAAAGTCGTTCGGGGGCCCTCTTGGCCAGCCTGCAGCAATTTCGCGGAGTGTATCTGATCTCGCACATCAATCCCGATCCGGACAGTTTGGGCAGCATGGCCGGTTTGGCGTGGCTGATTCGCCATAAACTGAACTTGCCCACGCAACTGACCCGCGACGGTATCCTGGGCCGGGCTGAAAATCGCGCTATGGTCGAATGCCTGCAGCTGCAGCTGCTGCCCGTTGAGGACGTCGAATGGCGCACCGACTGGGCGCTGATTATGGTGGACAGCCAGCCGGGAACCGGTCGGCATAACGTCCCGGACGACCTGCCCATCCTGGGCGTGATCGATCATCACGAAACGCCTGGTCAGCTCCGCGGTGTTTCTCTGGTGGATGTGCGCTCAGAAGTCGGAGCCACTTGCACCATTGTGGCCAGTTATCTCCAGGAACAGGCTGTCGCGCCGAGCCGCGAGATCGCCACTGCCTTGTTTTACGGTATTGAATCGGAAATCAGCGGTTATCCCCGAGAGGCCTCGGCCCTGGACGACGAAACCTTAGTGCGGCTCTATCCGCTGGTCAATCAGGAGTGGCTGGCGCGGATTCGCCACGCGCGGTTACCTCGCGCCTACTTCGAGGCCCTGCTCCAGGCGCTTCAGGACACCTTCATTTACGACGACCGCCTGATCATTTCCTGGGCCGACGAGTTACCCCAACCGGAACTCACCGCGGAAATCGCCGACCTGCTTATCCGCCTGGAGGGGATGGAATGGTCGGTGTGTGCCGGGGTCTATGAAGACCGCTTGCTGGTGTCCATGCGCAGCGCTCATGCTCGGGCCAAGGCGGGGGTCATTTTGCAGCAGGTCATTGGTGACCTGGGAACTGCGGGCGGTCACGATCGCCGCGCCGGCGGGGCCATTCCACTCCTGAATTCCTCCCATACCGCCATCGAAAAAATCCAGTCTCAGCTGCGCAAACGCCTCCTGCAGGCCTTGCGCATGGATGAATGTCGCGGCCAGCGCTTGGTCAGCCGCAAAGAACTCCTCGAAAATCTCCAAGCCTGAGTCCCACCCACCTGGCATATGCGGAAAGGAGGCAATCCAATGAACCAGGGCGCCAGCTGTGCAGCGCAGCCCGCAGCAGGGAACGCATTCTGGAGGAAGGGGCTGTTGAGCGGGCTGATGCTGGCCCTGCTGTACGGCGTCGCTGCAGTCCACGGCGACGATTGGCCGCAATGGCTTGGCCCCCAACGTGATGGCGTGTGGCGCGAAGACGGGATCGTGGAGCGTTTTCCGCCCGCGGGCCTGAAGGTGCTTTGGCGCACGCCGCTCGGCGGCGGGTACGCCGGCCCGGCCGTCGCAGGCCAGCGCGTCCTGGTCACGGATTGGCGCAAGGAGCCGGGCGCTCGGGAACAAAGCAATCCCTTCCTGCGGGGCGACACCCCAGGGCACGAAAGCGTCCTCTGCCTGGAGGCCGACAGTGGCCGTATCCTTTGGCAATATCGCTACCCCGCCCGCTATCGCATCAGTTATCCCGCCGGACCGCGTTGCACCCCTACCGTGGATGGCGATCGCGTCTACACCCTGGGCGCTATGGGACATTTGCTGTGCCTGGAATTGGCTACTGGCCGCGTCATCTGGAGCAAGGAGTTACCAGCGGACTATAAATGCGAAGTGCCTCTCTGGGGCTACGCCGCCCATCCGCTGATTGATGGTAACAAACTGATTACCCTGGCCGGCGGCGAAGGCAGTCTGGTAGTGGCCCTGGACAAGCATTCCGGTAAGGAACTTTGGCGGGCCCTGTCCGCCGCTGAACCCGGTTACTGTCCCCCGGTCATTTACGAGCACGCCGGCCGTCGCCAGCTTATCATCTGGCATCCGGAAGCCGTGGAAAGCCTCGACCCGGAAACCGGCCAGGTCTATTGGCGTCAACCGTTCCGCATCCGTTCCGGTTTGTCCATCCCGATGCCGCGCAAGCTCGGCGATCTGCTCTTCGTCACCGCTTTCTACGACGGCCCCATGATGCTTCGCCTCGACGCGCACAAACCCGCCGCCAGTTTACTTTGGCGCGGCAAAAGCAATAGTGAAAAGAAGACCGATGGCCTGCATTCCATCATTCCCACCCCCGTGATGAAGGACGGCTATATTTATGGCGTTTGCAGTTACGGCCAACTCCGCTGTCTCAAAGCGGAAACCGGCGAACGCCTCTGGGAAACTTTTGCTGCCACAACCGGCGACCGCCCCGCTCGCTGGGCCAACGCCTTCCTCATTCCCCACCGCGACCGATTCTTCCTTTTCAACGAAAAAGGCGAACTCATCCTCGCTCGGCTGACGCCAAAAGGCTACGAGGAG
>JANWVZ010000166.1 GCA_025056555.1 Gemmatales bacterium
TTCGCGAATTGGCTCGCCAGGCAGGTTTGCCCGTGCACAATAAGCCCGACAGTCAGGAAATCTGTTTTGTACCTGATGGTGATTACGCCGCCTTCGTACGCCGACATCGCCCTGACCGAAACACCCAAGGCGTGATCGTGGACACTGCAGGACGAATTTTGGCCCGACATCCTGGCATCGAAAACTTTACCATCGGTCAGCGGAAAGGTCTGGGCGTCGCGGCCGGCCAGCGCCGGTACGTTCTGGCCATTCTCCCAGCGGAGAATACTGTGGTCGTGGGTAGCCGTGAGGAGTGCCTCAGTGCCGGACTGGTCGCCGAACGTTTCAATTGGCTCATCGAGGAACCGACACAGCCTGTACGCTGCCTAGTGAAGATTCGTTACCGTGCTGCGGCAGTGCCTGCGACAGTAGAGGCATTGCCTCAGCAGTGTGTCCGCATCTGGTTCGATGAACCGCAGCTCGCAGTTACGCCCGGTCAGGCGGCTGTGTGCTATCTTGGTACACGCGTCCTGGGCGGAGGCTGGATCGCCCACGCTCTGCCCCGTCTGGAAGTTAACGATTCGCTTCCTCATGAGTCCCCAATCCTGTCGCGAAATAACGCCAGCAAGTGCTAACACAGGATGGTTAGAGCATCAGTTGTTCGACCATCAGGATGACGGCGATGCCAAAGACGGACATGGCAATGCGACCGGCATTGAAGTACAGCATGACATCCCGGACGCTAAGGTTGAAGTATTCCTTCACCATCCAGAATCCGCTATCCGCGGGTTGGGTCATAAACGTGATGCCGCAAGCGAGCGCTAAGATAAGCAGCGTTTCCTGACCAGGATATTTGGTGGCGAAGGGAGCTAATAAAGGAGCGGCGGTTACGATAGCCGCGGTGGCCGAGCCGAGGGCGATCCGCATCGCCACCGCCACCAAGTAGCACAACAAAGCGGGGCTCAGCGGTAAGGCGAGAATCCAGCGGGCCAGCTGTTGCCCCGCGCCCGATTCCTGCAGAATCTGCTTGAAGGCACCCGCCGCTAGAAACAGCAGGGCTATCGAACCCACGTCTTCTAAACCTTTACTAGCCAGCTTGGCTAACTCCGCGCGACCGAAACCAGCACGCCACCAGCACAGTACCATTCCCGAGGCAATAGGTGTCGCCAGGGCGACGATGGGATGGCCGAAAAACCGCAGCCAGTGAGTCAGGCTGTGGGTATGCCACGATGTGCCGGGCCAATACAGCGGTTCCCGTGTCCAGGAGGGAAGCGCTTGCGTCCGCTCGAGAATCTCGACGGCAAAACCCATGGCGCTGAGCAATAACGGCAGCACCACTAACAGCAACGCTTCTCCAAAATGACGTACCGCAGGAGGCACGTTCGGCAAAGTCGTTTGTCGCAATACTGCAGGTACGGCAACGAATTGACGAGCAGCCCAATACTTGCCAACGCCATACCAGCCTACCAGGGCCATCGGCCAGGCTAATAGCGCCCCCCAAACCATCACACTCACAAAGTTCCCCTGCAAAGCGGATACGGCATAGACAATTCCCGGATGCGGCGGCACCAACGAGTGGACAACACCCAAGCTGAATGCCATCGGCGTGCCATAGTAGAGAAGCGATTTCCCGGTCTTCTCCTGCAACTGGTACACAATCGAGATCAGCAGTAGGAAGCCGACGTTGAACAACACGGGCAAGCCAACCAGATAAGCCGCCAGAAGCACAGCCAGCGAAGCACGCGTCTCGCCAAACCAGCGTAGTAGCGTTTGCGCCAATATCTCCGCAGCGCGCGAGGCTTCAAGGACGCGTCCTAGCATCGCCCCGAGGGTAAGTACCAGGATCACCTCGCGTGCGATGTCGCCCACGCCTTGGCCCAGAGCCTGCACTACGCGCAACGGTGGCATGCCCGTGGCCAATCCCAGAACCACACTCACGACCAACAAGGCGACGAACGCCTGCATCTGTCCGCGAATAATGAGCCACAATAACAGAACCAAACTGACTATGGCACAGTAAGCGGCCCAAGTTTCCTGACCTGGCATGACCTCGTTGCCCATGGGCGTCAAGGTAGTTGGCAAGGTCGGGGGTTCCACCGCCCCTATTTGCAAACTTTACTATGGGATCAGTTCCAACGGAGCAAGACAACTCCCAAGAGGGACTTGCTGAGCCACTCTCAGGTTACCCCCCAAACTCTGACGCTGGTGTTTCAACGTAATAGGAACCAGCCCAGGAAGAAGCCGATCAATACGAAGACCAACACGGCCAACCAACTCAACCAATCGGTTTGAGAGGAGCGGGCGGTTTCGTGCGGTTTGATGCGGCTGCGGGCTTTCTCAGCAACGTCAGCCGGTAGTTTGGTGATTGGATGTGGGGGTGGAATCGCCGTCGGTTTCTCGGCCGGAACTGATGGCACTTCGGTAGCCGCGTCGCGAGCGGCCATAACAGGGGCGGCACCTGAGCTTGTCGCTGTCGGTTGCACCGAAGAGCGCACGGCTGAAGACAGTGCGGAATTACGCGACGGAGTCTGCGGCCCGCTTGTTTCCGGCACCGCAGCCTGCCCTTGGGTCGAACGCGAGCCAGCACGCGGCAGCGAGAGCACACCGGGTTGAATCAGCAGATCGCGTAACTCCGGAAATTCCTGCAAGGGAACAAATGGCCCATCTGCATAAACCGCGACTTGAACTTGTTCCAATCGGCCACACTTGCCTCCTTGTAAGGCGCGGCGAATAGCAGCTAACGGCCCCTTACGCGTAATGATGTGGCCCTCTAGCGTGGCATAGCGCACAAACCAGTCGCCCTGCGGAGATTCAATCGGTTCGAAGAACGGCCCAGCCTCGCGCATTCGTTGCCCCGATAAGTCCTCCACAAACTCTCGGCAGTCCGCAGGGCGTTTATCAGGATCCGCACTCATGGCACGCCGAATGGCCCAGTCCACACGCTCGCTCAGGTCGGCGCGTAATTGCCTTGGACTGGGTAAGTCGTTGTGAATCTTGCGTATCCAGGCGTCGAGCGGTGAACATCCGCGGAAGGGAAGTTGGCCTGTAACGAGCATGTACAGCGTGGCACCCAGGGAGTACACATCGCAACGCACGTCGGCATTTTTGGCATTACGGAACTGCTCTGGGGCCATAAAATGCGGCGTGCCTAAACCTCGGCCGGTGCGGGTAAGATTCAGGTCGGCATCCAAATCTTTCACCAGACCCAGATCAGCCAACTTGGCTTGGCCGCGTGAATCGACCAGGATGTTGTCGGGCTTAACATCGCGGTGAATGATGCCTTGGCGGTGCGCCTGGTGCAGCCCCTGCGCTACCTGGACGATATACGCCACGGCTTCTGCTTCGGGCAGGCGTCCTAGCCTTTCGACACGCTGGCCCAGGGATTCCCCCTCCACTAACTCCATGACGATGTAAGGCAACTTGCCATCCCGACCAAATTCCAGGGCCCGAACAATATTCGGATGGATCAGTCGGCTGGCGGCGCGAAATTCCTGTTCGAATCGCTGCACTAACACAGGGTTGCTCGCCATGGCCGCGGGAAACACCTTCACAGCGACGAGTTCCCCGCTTTCGCGGTGGCGTGCCCGATAGACCGTCCCCATCCCGCCCTCGGCGATGAGAGCAAGGATTTCGTAAGGCCCGATTTGTTTCAGCTCGGTTGCGGCGCTGGGCATAACTGTTCCCACACGTCGGCAGTGAATGGCTAGCCTTTCTCTCAAGTGTAACGCGCATTTTGCCTGCGCGGGAGCAGGACGCTCACCCTAATTAAAGTAGGGGCTGCGACCACCCTGCCAGTAGCGGAGACAGTCTGGCCAACTGGTAAGAGCGGGCAGGACACGTCAGATTGACACGGCGCGGGTCACGAACTTGTTTGGGACGATGGAAAGACTTTGTACCCAGACTGGGAATCAGAACGGTCGGCGCAATGATCCTCGTGTGGATGTGCCTCCCTGGAAGCAGGGGGACTTTCAGGTTGTGAACCGGAACAACTAACGCGTCGTTGTTGGCTGCGTAACCAGGCCTGCTGACGGCGCCACTGGGCGATCTGCTTATGATTGCCGCTTAACAAAACTTCCGGCACGGCTAAGCCGCGAAACTCTCGGGGCCGTGTGTACTGCGGATACTCGACCAATCCCGGTTCGGCGTGCGATTCCTCGATCAGACTTTCCGACTTGCCCAGCACGCCAGGCACCAGCCGAATGACCGTGTCAATGATTACCATCGCGGGCACTTCGCCGCCATTGCAAACATAGTCGCCGATGGAGATTTCCTGCGGTTGCAGGAGGATGCGTATCCGTTCATCAAAACCTTCATACCGCCCGCAGAGTAACAATAACCGCGGATGCTGCGCCAGTTCCTGAACGAGGCGCTGCGTTAGGCGTTCGCCGGACGGAGTAAGCATGACCAGGTGTCCCGGTGGTTGCGCACGAGCCTGCACCGCTTCGACGGCGGCGATGACCGGCTCGCACCTCAGCACCATACCCGGCCCACCACCATAAGGCCGATCATCCACATTCTTCCGTTTCCCTTTCGCCCAATCTCGGAAATTCCACAAGTGCACCTCGACCAGACCACGCTCGATGGCGTGCTTGAGGATGCTCTGGCTCAGATAGCCGTGAAATATCTCGGGAAACAGTGTCAGCACGTCGAACCGTATCGGCATGGATTTCCCATACTAGATGTAGTCACAGAGCCTGGCCAGATTCATTCTAAGTGTGAGGCGGTTTGACTGGATGGCGAGGACAACATAACCAATGGTCGGGAGTAGCGACGCGAGCGAGTAAAATACGGCAGAGGGCGACTCGAGGACAGATGCCATGCCGTATTATGTGCGGATTATCGGCGGGGACTTACGGGGCCGGCGCTTGCGGGTGGTAACGGAGCCGCCGGAACTGCGACCGATTGCCGACCGCGCCCGCGAAGCGCTCTTCAACATCCTGCGTCGTTGGGACGCAGGCCGGCTCTTTGTGGACGTGTTCGCCGGCAGCGGCTCTGTGGGGATTGAAGCGCTCAGTCGTGGCGCGAAACATGCTGTCTTTGTGGAAAAGCATCCGCGGCTGGTGGCGCTCCTGGAAGAACAGTTACAGCAATTAGGTTTAGCCGAGCGCGCCACCGTGCTGCGTGCCGACGCCTACCGCTGGGCCGAACGCTGGACGCCATCTGAGGAAGCCGTGAACGTTTTTCTCGGTCCGCCTTACGCCGATTTTGTGCGCCGCTCCGAGGCTCTTCACCAGATGATCCGCACCCTCCAGCAAAAACTCCCGCCTGATTCCGTGCTCATCGTGCAAACGGACACCGTTTATCCCGCCGATCAACTGCCCGACAGTCCACACTGGGATGTGCGACGCTACGGCCGAACCCAACTGTGCCTTTGGCACAAGAAGCAAGATGGCTCCGCGTGAAATCGGTGCTGCAACGGACCAGCGGGATGAACTCGCGCGCCAGTTTGCCGTGCGTGTCGTGGAGCGTTTACGACAGGCCGGTTATGAAGCCTACTGGGCGGGTGGGTGTGTGCGAGATATGCTTCTGGGATTGACCCCCCATGATTACGACGTCGCGACGAGCGCCCGACCCGAAGAAGTGCAGCGTTTGTTTCGCCGCACGGTGGCCGTCGGCGCCAGCTTTGGGGTCGTCGAAGTGATTGGCCCCAAAGTGGACGGGGAACGGCTCAAAGTCCAGGTAGCCACCTTTCGCCGTGAAGGCCCCTACTCTGACGGCCGACATCCCGATTCGGTCACTTTCACCACTGCTGCCGAAGATGCCCAACGTCGCGATTTTACCATCAACGGTCTGTTTTACGATCCGCTACGCGGCGAGGTATTGGATTACGTAGGGGGCCAGCGTGATTTACAGGCTCGCCTGTTGCGCGCCATCGGCAATCCCTACGAACGATTCGAGGAAGATAAGCTCCGCATGCTCCGCGCCGTCCGTTTAGCCGCACAGTTCCAGTTGACCATCGAAACGACGACGGCAACGGCGATTCGCCAATTGGCCGAACAGATTCGCGTGGTCAGTGCCGAACGCATTGCCGAGGAGCTGCGGCGGTTATTGGTACATCCACGACGGAGGCAGGGACTGGAACTACTCCACGAACTCCATCTGTTGCCCGCAGTGTTGCCTGAAGTCAGTGCGATGCCGCACTTCGATGTGCCGACCGAGCTGCCAACTGATCATGGGATGCAATCACAATCCCCGCACAGCGCCGCTTCCGTTACCGCTCTCGAGCGTAATTCCGCAGTGGGGGCGTTATGGCAACACACTCTACGGGTGCTGGAACTATTACGCGAGCCGACTTTCCCACTTGCACTGGCCGCCTTATTCCACGATGCCGGCATCATGCACGTCCCTCCGCAACGTGATCACGCATCAGCCGATGCAGATGCATCCGCTACAGTCGTTACTCACCGCCGCTTGTCCGAGAGCGTTCGGTATCCTGACCATGAAAAAGTCGGCGCTCGCCTGGTCGAACAAGCGGGCCGACGATTGCGACTATCGAACGCGGAGTGGCAACGTGCTGCGTGGTTAGTCGCACACCATCATGCCTTGGACGCCCCCTGGGACTTACCTGCCCACCGACTTAAGCCGCTCCTCGCCCAGGTCGCGATCGGGGAGTTACTGGCACTCGTTGAAGCGGACGCATCGGCCGATGGGCGGTCGCTTGCCCATGTGCAATTTTGTCGGGATAAATTACGCACTTGGCCGCCCCAGGTGCTGAACCCCCCACCACTGATTACGGGGGATGACCTGATCGCTCTGGGACTGAAGCCTGGCCCTGCCTTCGGCCGAATTCTACAGCGTATCCGCGATGCCCAACTCGACGAGATCCTACAGACGCGCGAACAAGCACTTGCCCTGGCACAACAGTTAGTCCAGGAAACTAAAACCACCTCGTGACATACAATTCCACTCCTGCTTGCTAGCAAATCGGCAGGATTTCTCGTCTGCTGGCGTAAGGATGAAACAAGGGTATGAGGAATGAGCCGACCTTTCGAAATTGATCCCGTTCGCCAGGAGGTGCTTACTGAAGCACATACGTTGGTCATCAAAGTGGGCACGCAGGTGCTCACCGATGATCGCGGTAACTTGGACACGCAGCGGCTTCGCCACATCGCGGAGCAACTCCATCACATTCGGCAAACGGGACGGCGCGTCGCCCTGGTCAGCTCAGGAGCAATTGGCGCCGGGATGGGCCGACTCGGACTTACTCAACGGCCTGAAGACCTTCGTTACCTCCAGGCCGCAGCCGCAGTCGGCCAAAGTGTGCTCATGTCCTTATACGAGGAAGAATTGGCCCGCTACGGCTATCACGCCGCCCAATTGTTACTCACCGCAGGCGATTTTGATCACCGCGTCCGCTACCTCAACGTGCGGAACACGTTGCTTACGCTGTTTGAACTGAACTGTATTCCCATCATCAACGAGAACGATACCGTCAGCGTGGCCGAAATTCGCTTCGGCGACAACGACCACCTGGCCGCCCTGGTGACCAATCTCATTCAGGCACCGCTATTGATTCTGCTCACAGTCGTGGACGG
>JANWVZ010000167.1 GCA_025056555.1 Gemmatales bacterium
ACTCAAGTGGTTGACGATAACGTGACAATCCGGCCCACGACCAATAATCCAAACGTCGTTGATCATATTGAGGCCCCATTTCCTGGACGTTTCTACCTACGCTAAACATCAAGCCAAAGAATGTCAAGCAGGCTGTATGTTGAATCAGCCGCATGCTGGCTCTTGCGGGGAGGAACTTGACTTCATTACGCGTAATGAGCGTCGCATGTCCACGTTATTCCCTGTGGGTTTGAGCCGAGCTGTCTGAAGTTTACGCTGTGACCAGCAAGGTTCATGGTTGCCTGACCTCGCACTCTGAAAACATGGCATGCCGAGTCGCAGGTTTTATAAGTCGCTGGCTGACTCATAGCGGTAAACCTTTGTCGTAACCCCAACAGTCTGGATGCCATCCTCCTGTCCACGTCCAGGGGCAAGGGTGAGGTGGTAAAGGTTCACAGTAACCCCAAAGGTCCGAGAAGCACTTATTTATTGAGGTGCTGAGGTCGTCGTGTAGAAGCTCTGGGGTCTTCGCACCATAAACTGTTGAAAATTCGGAGAACATTGAAGCGCCGGCCCACCTTTTCAGAAAGCTGCCACGCTGCATGCTGAACCATCCGTGGCTCAGTCGCTGCTCGATTTGGGCAGGCGTCCGTGCCGAATCGTACACTGACGCAATGCTCGACGCAACCCAGCAAGGCCCACTATCATCACGTTGGTGTTGGAGACCACGAGTAACTTGAGTTCTTTCACTGGATCCAATTCCTTCAGCCCCGTGTCGGTGATTTGCGTGTTTTTGACGATGAACTAAGAATGTCGTTTCAGTTGAGCCAACTCCTAAGCCCCGCATTCGTGATTTGCATGCCATCCAGGTTGAGCAAAACGAGTTCTTTTAGTTGAGCTAACTCTTCCATCCCACGGTAGGTAAGGTGCGTCTCCTGCACACTTGGCGCGGTAAGCTGTTTCGGATGCGCCAAATCCATCAGTCCTGCACCACCAATATCACTGGATACCGGGTCTAATCCAAAGGGCTTGCTGGATGCGGCTAAAGGTATCCTGAGTGCTTCGTCGCGTCACCCATATGGTAAGTTTCGTAAAGGCAGGGCTGAGCTGAGTGAGGGATACTCTCGAAACTCTTTGGATTCAGAGGTAAACGTGTTTGTTGACAACGGTACTGCTTCTGCAACAGGAGTCACACCGCTGAGCAAAGGGACAGTCCACCCTCGAATCCGTTCGCACTATACGTCACTCTATAAGCCGCTTGGAAGCGGACAAAGTCGCAGCGATGGCTACACTCTGCGATTCACCTGGTGAGCCGACATGAGCCGTCATAAATGAGGTTGGTGTCGAAATAACCAACCGTTGTGGTCAGGCTTGCCGCCGAGAAAACCAATGCCTACGGGGTCATGAGGCATTCGGGGTGACGCATTCCAGAGGATGTGTCCCTCAGCGCGAACTTTGTCATTTGCCATTTGGCGGCTGGTGCATTACGATTTTCCCGAACGGCACTATAGTGTCATTGCAGCGGAAAGTAACTAAAGCACCATCCCGGAAACGGCGCTTCTCAGTCAGGTTTGAGGTATGCTCCGGACCGACGCGACCCCAAGGACATTTTCGATTAGCTGCAACCTCGCTGTCAAGGTTTCCCGAGGCCTTCATAGCGACAAGAGGCCGTCGCGAGAGGTTTGTCGCAATAGGTGCAACGGTAATCTGCATATTAGCGCGTCATCGTTTGTAGCCAGGCGATCAGGTCAGCTACGTCCTGAGGTGTAAGTTGTTTTTCAAAGCCCTCGGGCATGAGTGATTTCCCCGTGGATTGAATCAGTTCGATCTCGCTGCGCAAGAGGGTGTCCTGGGCTCCTTCTGAGCGGCGCAGCGTGATGGCCGTTGCCGTCTCTGAGACAATAATGCCAGTGTACACACGGCCCGAGCGGTCTGCCACGACGTAATTGAGATAGCGATTGTCCACTTCCCGACTGGGATCGAGGATATCCACCAATAACCCCTCGGGTGTCTTGGTCTTGATTACCGCGAGCAAATCCGGCCCGACGTCTGTTCCGAGTTGCCCGAAACGATGACACACCGAGCAGTGCTTGACGAAAAGTTCGCGGCCACGCGTAGCGTCCCCTTTCTGCTGCAACGCATTGCGGTAATCGGCCAGGACGCGAGCGCGATCTTCATGGATCGCACTACGGAATAGCCGCTGGGCGCGAGCACGGATATCCGTCTGCGGGTGCTGTAGCAACTGTTGGCGGTAAACCAAATCCACATCCTGAAGCCGCAGTGTGCCTTTCTCAAGAGCGTCGAGGAATGTTACCAACCGCTCTGAGCGTGCAAAAAGTGTTTCCTGCGCGGCACGCCGAACCTGGGGACTGAACGTCGGCCAATTTTGCAGGATAATTCTGGCCACCTCTGGAGAAGATACCTGCGCCAGTGCCTGTAAACTAGCAATCTGAACTTCCGGCGCGTGCTGCGGTTCGAGCAGAGCTTGCAGGAGAGGCAGAGCGTCAGACGGCTTATCGTAAGCGAGTAGGCGAATGGCCGCTACACGTTCGGAGATCGGGGTTTCCGCCCGTGCGGCCGACTGCCGGGCCGATCGCATCAACTCCGCCCACTTCTCATGTGCTGCCGAGTTGGCGGGAAGGAAAGAAGCGAGCGTTTTTCCCTGTCGCGCCACACCTTGGGCCAGGGCGGTCGCGAATTGGAACTGTGCCGCCCTACTGCTACCTGGTTGAGCGAAACGCTGCGTGATCAGCGAAGCCAGCGCTTTCGCGTCGCCCTGAGCCGTTACCATTCCTGCCAAGCTCACCAATAGTTCATTTGGCCAATGGGGCTCGCCGGCTGATGCCTCCAGTAACCGTGCCGCATGGGGTAAGGCCGAACTCAGTATGGCCAGCTGCATCCAGCGATTGGTGCCATCCCGACGCAACAGTGTCATCAGCGCGTCACTCGCTTGGGTACCAGAGACGTATCCCAGGGCAAATGCCAACTGAAAACGCACCCGTTCCGCGCGATCGTCCACCAACGCTAAGACCGCCTGTATCACGGGCTGCTCGCCAATCTGTAAGAACGGCTCTGCTAACACCAATGCCTGTTCGCGCACGTGAGGCGAGTTATCGCGGAGGGCCTCGATAACGTCTTCGCTGCGGAGTTCATTGAGACCGGCTAACGTCCATAATGCATGAATACGGCCGGTTTCCCGTTCACTTTGCCGGGCTATACGCACAAGCGCCTCACGGAGCTTTCCTGATGGCTTTCGCTCGACGAGCAAGCGTTGCGCAGTCAGGCGGTACCAGGCATTGGCATGTTCGAGATAACGGACCAGCTCCTCGTCGCTGGCACGACTTAGCTGTGGACGGGATGAACGTCGCCCATCTGCGGGCACAATACGCCAGATGCGACCTCGTCCACGACTCTCCAAGTTATACCGCCGCTTGATCTCATCGGGCAAGGAGAGAGGCGTTTCGATCACTTCCCGATAAAAATCCGCTACGTACAGGGCACCATCAGGTCCCTGGCAGAGGAAGACCGGGCGAAACCAAGTGTCTGTCGAAGCCAGAAATTCGCAGTCGCGGTCGAGACGGTGTGCTACAAAACTGGCGCCTTGCGGTTTTACAATGTCGCGGTGGATCACATTGTTGGCCGGGTCGCACACATACACACAGCCCGCATGCGGCGCAGGAAATCGTCCGCCACGTTCCACGATCAGTCCGCAGGCACTGGTTACGTATCCGCCCGGCACCAACTCAGTCTTAGCAAACCGAGAAGCGTCAGGCCCCTCGCGACGCATCTGCGTACGTTCCAGACGCCAAGGTTCAAACGGACTGATGCGATACACCCGTGCCGCCGGGGTATGTTCTTCCACGCCGTCAGGAATATCTACGGTCACCGCGCTGATCCGCAGGTATGGATTGCGCCGCAGGTAATTATCGGGCAGCACGATATGGCGCAAATGTTGACTGTTGGTGCACGTGAACCACCGCCCGTAATCATCCGCGGCCAGGCCGTATTGCCCTCCTCCTGACATCGGTTCCAGTTTCCCTGGCTCATCCGCGCGGAAACGAAAATGTCGGGAATGAATCGGCACAGACGCCCCAGAACGCACCTCCTGCCCTGCCAAGTCTCTCACTGCCCGCACCTCGGAATCGGGAGCACCGTTGCAACCATGAATCCAGTTATCAAAATGAAACTGTAAACTATTGGCTAATTGCTGGATATTTCGGATGCCAAATCCTGTGTAAAGCACCACGCGAAAATCAGCTCGACCGTCGCCGTCAGTATCGCGGCAATAGACCAAGTCAGGGGCGTTGGCCACGATTACTCCCCCTCGCCACACCGTAACCCCGGTGGGAAATCGCAAATCGTCCACAAAGATACAACTCCTCTCAAAATAACCATCCCCATCGCAGTCCTCCAGCATGCGCACCCGACCCGCAATAACCGGCTTGCCAGTGCCCACGCCTCCGTTGGGATAACCGGGCATTTCCACCACCCACAGCCGACCGTCCTCATCAAACGTCATAGCCACAGGATCTATCACCTCCGGCTCGGCAGCTGCCAGTTCGATGCGAAAGCCAGGAACCACTGCAAACGTTGCGAGAGCTTCGCGCGGCGACAATGGCCCTATGGGCTTCTCCGGCTTGACCGGCTTATCCGAAATCGCAACGTCCCAGGACACCATCATAACCAGTCCTATCCACCATGCTGACCAGCTGTACGGCCAGACCCTCTGACACATAATGATCTCCCAGTTACGCGACAAGCCATAGCCTCCCCAGCCATGTTCATCCGCTTGGCCTCGGCGGCTATTCCGCAGGAGCGCTCCAGGAGGCCCAAGCCCTCGCCCCTGCAGGTCAGGCATGCGCTGTACCTTTTCTATGCCCCTCAGTTACTAAGCAGTTCTAGAGCCAGTAAGATCCCTCAGCACGGACACTTCACCTGTTCGATGAAGCAGCTTTCCGCCACGACAGAATGCGCCCACACGGATTTTCCCGTGGAGCCAACAATGTCATATCAATCCCGCAGTAATAACAGTATAACGGAGTCCTGTCAGTCGTAGTCGAGCCTATGACAAAATACCTCCCAAGCGAGGCAACGGGGCATAACGCGGCGCCAACATTGCGATGCATCCAGTTCGCTCCGCGGTTCGCATTGATCAAATTGGGGACAAAGCGCCTACCAGGGCGCCAACGTTGCGATAGCTGGCATTTTCGCAATACCTCTGTCAACGTCGCTGGCTAAGAGCCCACCCAGGTGATTGGGCGTCGGAACAAGCTGCGCCAGCCTTCGCTGCACCCCTGCCAACGTCGCCGGCCAAGAGCAACCCACGGGACACTCACATGGCCAGCAATCATAACCTCGTGGCCTCTCAGGCAACGTCGCCGGCCAAGGGTGATTTATCGAGCGCGAATGGGGCAAGAAATCGTCCCCAGGCAGCATCGCTTTCTATATCATTGAACTCTCGGTTGGCCGGGCCGAGGCATTGACATGTTCAAGGATCATACCCAACCAGCCTCGCATCCTTTTTTATTGAACCCTTTAGTGACCTGTGCCATGCTGACCTTGTGCTGGACCGCGATCTCCATCACAAAGGAAGAGCCGCCTAATGACCAGCAAACCGTATGTCGAGCTATTCGTCGGTTTTCCCTACGCTCATCAGTCCACTTTATTTCCAATATTTCAGATGTGCTGCGTTTCGGTGCAACCGCTTGCGGTCCGCGTATTGTCAAGGTGACATCAGGCCTTCTGTCTGCTTACATAGTTAAAGGTTCGAGTGACGTTCCATAAAGCTAGTATTGCATCGTGTCAGATCGTTGAGGAGGTCGCAATTATCCTCATCGCCCGTAAATCGATCGGCACTTCAAGATTTCTAATTGCTCATCGAGAAGCAAACCGCCTATCATTTTTAACTGTGAGCAAACCTTCAGAACAATAAGAGGCGGCTAACAGCCGCCCCGGTGCTGGATCAAACATCCAGCAAAATTTAGAACTAAAGAACCAGCGCCTTACGTAAAACCGGAAGTATACATAGGTACTGTTATACAATTCCTAAGCTCAGCTTTGCTGTCCCATGAATATCGCTCCTTGCTTTCCCACAATCTCTTAATGCACGTAACTCTGGGATCGTGACAGAATTTGAACGACTATCTACTGGATATTGCCTGCAAACGTTGCATGAACGGACTGTCGCATGATTACAACCCCCGCACAAAGCGGGAGCTATTTACTGGGAATTGCCTGGAAACGTTGCACGAACTCTTGGAGAATACGGGGCGTTTTATCTTCCTGGGTGGTTACCAGTAATGGCCTAACTTTTTGCAGCCAACCATCAAAATCCAATTCCCGTCGGAGTTGGTCTAAGGCGGTGGCTAATGTTTGCGCAGGAGTGTAAGTCTTTGGATTTATATGTTCGCGGAGCCGGTTGAGTCTTTGGATCAGTTCTTGGTCATCCGAAAACACACCATCCATGGAAAAAGGCTTTTTGGGCAATCGCTGGACAAAATATGCTGCATAACTATCCACCTTTAGTTGCGCGTCCTCGAAATGCTCCTGCGACAGGAACCGAAAGTACCAGGCAAATACCAAGTACGGACGAAACTGACAATCTTCCTCAGTGAGAGTCTGCCATTTGTAAGCCCTGAGCTCCTTCAGGATTGCTTTCGCTGCGTCGGATTGCCATCTGTCTGGCTGAGGAAACATGCAGAACATCCTGTAAAAGAGCAACCGCTGCGGACTTGTCAGGGGACGAGTGCGTACGTCAAGAATCCGAAGTTCGCGAGCGCCGACTTGTTGCCACCATGGGCGGAACTGAATGCCCCTAACGCAATGCTCTACTAAGTCCATAAGTGATTTGTCTAAGTTAACCTGGTCACCAGCAGTTTGCTGGGTCTTTTCTACCGAAGCGCGCCAGGTATTGCTACGTTCGACTAAGACTATACATTGCTGGCGAATATAATCGCGCAGGGGCTTAGTTCTAAAGTTTCCTAGCCAATTCCTTGGCACTGCGGGAAACCTATCAGGTAGGGTTTCTAAGAACCGCAAGTCAGGATGAGTACGCACCTGCTCGCCGTCAACAGGCCAGGCGTCCCGACTATAGTAGTGAAAGAAGGAACGGATTATCTCTTCCCGTTGGGTAGGGACCGGGAGTCCCCATTGGGCGAGGTAACCCTTCATCAGGTCTACCGCTTGTTGCAACTCGCGATCTTCCCCGAATATGGCTGCGGGCACACCAAAATACCATCCCAAGGTTACACCCGCGCCAGCCGCTACGAGAACCGCCAAGGCTGCAATGAGGAGAGTTCGCAATTTCATGATCGCACCAACCTCGATTAATTTTTCTTCTGGTCAGTCGCGGCCTGATCGGCGGTACTAATAAAACTATGGACCCATTCGGTCAATAATGGATCATTACTATTAGGGAAGTTCGGACTCAGCTGATGAAGCATCATCTTCCACCTCTCGAAACTA
>JANWVZ010000168.1 GCA_025056555.1 Gemmatales bacterium
AGCGCTAGATTTTCCAGGCCACAACCAGGCCATGATTCGCGGCCACCAAGGTAACCGATAGTGTCGCTTGAGAAAAATGACCAACTTCTCGTTGCCGTCCTGAACTACCAGCTTGCCCACAGATCGCCCTTGCTTGGAGCTGGCGATTTCACAGACCGAAAATCGTAACACGTCGTGCACGGTAGCCTGACCGAAATGCCGTTGCCAGATCGGCTTGTACTCCCCCCGCACTTCGCCAAGGCGCCAGCGCCGCCACCAAGTTAGCCAACCCATGGTAGCTCCTTCTTAGCGCGCTTTATGGGCGTACAATTCGCGGTCCAGAACGACACGGCACGCTTCTTCCTCCTGCTGCCGACGGGCCACCCACTTTGTCCACCTTTCCATACGGCGATAGACTGCTCCTTTAGCCAGGCTGCGAGGTTCCAAAACGAGCCTCGCCTCCAGCGCCGATACCGCATTGAGATAACTGTCGAGAATCTGCTCCCAATAAGCTACCAACTCCTCCTGTTCGCGTAACGAAACGCCGAGCAATGCCAATTCGCGCCATCGTTCGGGCCAGGGTACTTCTTCGACTTGGTCGGCGCGGGCCAAATCGAGCACTGCGATCTCCTGATCCGTCACACGAACAAAAATGTGCCAGGCATATAAGTCCGGATGGACGAATCCCGCCGCATGCCAACGGGCTAACCAGTGCGGCAAGCGATAGCTAAGCAGATTCAGTTCCTGAGGAGTAGCACCGGCCACATATTTGTCCAGAGGCACAAAATCCTCCATCTCCAGAGTGAGTAAGAATGCACGTCTTCCTTGCTGACCGCAGGCCAAAGGTGTTGGCGCAGCGAACCCGGCCCGGCGTACGTTCCGCAGCATTCGCCATTCCCTCAGCGATTTGCCTACGGCACCATAACCATCCCACCAGTTGCGTAGTCGTTCCTTATAAGCGACACGATGCTCCCGTTTCAAATAGGCTGTCAGATTTCCCAGGCTGAATAAAGCGACACTTCGCGTTCCATTGTGGCGACGGCGAATGACACGGGCGCGGCTGCAAGTCATGAAATCCTCGAATTGGCGTAGTCCTGCTTCATAGAGGATACTCGCATAATTCGGGTCGAGCCAAAGCAGTTCCATCCGTGGACCTCCTTTCGCACTCGGTCGAATTGAGTTGTTCTAATTGGCGGAGACGGTGGTGTGGCCAAGCAGTCAGGCCGCAGGCGCCCTGGCGAAGTTCCGCGATTCGCTCGCATTCGTGTAGGTCGTATGCCAGCGTTTGAGCCAGCGTAGAGCTTGTTCCAAGACATCTTCGGGAGTTAGCTGCCGCATGCACCTGTGATCCAGTGGACAGCGACGCAGTTGGCACGGCCCGCAAGGCACGATAGCTTGTAAATGCAAGGATTTGTCGTGAAATGTTTCCGTCCAGGCTATGTGCGTTGGACCAAACAGGGTGATGACAGGTCTGTCAAAGGCCACCGCAATATGTCGGGGACCGCTGTCCGTCGTGACAAGCAAAGCGACGCGGCGTAAACAAGCTTTAATGAACCCCAAATGGAGATTTTCCCGATGCAGGCCACGTACGGCCGGATCATCTGCTTGAGCCTCGATCAGCTCCGCGAGGTGGCGCTCCCGGGGCCCGCAAAGCACCAACACGCCGTATCCCGATTGTGCCAAGCGTTTCGCTAACTGGACGAAGTGTTCGGCCGGCCAACATTTGGCAGAGCCGTAGGCGGCGCCCGGATGCAGCGCGACCACGGGATGGTAGCCGTAACCGTAGCGCTGCCAAACGCGGTCCGCCTGGGCCTCATCTTGTGCCTGAGTGAACAACTCCATGCGTACGCCCGGGTCAGGACAACCCAACTGCATCACCAGGCGGTTATAGGCCCAAATCATCGGATAGGGTAATCGTTGTCCCCTTTCCATCGCTGGCCAATCGAGGGGGTCGGTGAGCAACCAACTGCGGCCATCGCGGCGGTAACCGATCCGACGCCGGCAGCCACCCCACCAAGCCATTAATGCCGACCGTATGGAATTGGGAAAAAGTATTGCAGTGTCCACATGCTCGCGACGCAAATGCGCGACTGCAGTCCAGAAATAGTCGCTCGGAATGAAACCATCAAACCACGGACTGCCTGCAAACAGCGGCATCAAATACTGCCGCAGCACTGCGACGAGCCTGCCAGGAGCCATGACCGTGCGTAACGTGCGCAAGGCCGGGGTACACATCACGGCGTCCCCGACCCAATTCGGCAGGAAAACTGCTATTCGTGGAGCCCCGGAATCGGTTGCCATTTGTTGCCCATTTGATTAGCCACCTAGGCTGCTTGACCTATGGGCACACTGGAAAGTTGCCGCAATAACGAGCTGGTGCTGAATCCCGCATGATACTTCGCCAAATGCACGCGCCCGCCATATGATTGGACAAAGTCGGCCCCAACGACCTCATGAAGCTGGTAGTCACCCCCTTTCACCAGCACATCCGGACGAATCAGCTGAATCAGTTCTAACGGCGTCGGTTCATCGAAGACCACAACATAATCCACCATTTCCAAGGCCGCAAGGATCGCAGCTCGCGCGTCGCAACTTTGCACGGGTCGTCCTGAGCCTTTGAGTTTGCGCACACTCGTATCACTGTTCAGGCCGACGATCAGTATGTCGCCTTGCGACTTGGCCTCCTCCAAACAGCGTATGTGTCCGAGGTGCAGTAAGTCGAAACAACCGTTGGTAAACACGATACGGTAACCCAACTGACGGCAACGACAGACAATTTCCGCCAACTCTTGGCGCGGGACAACCTTTTGCACCGGCAAGCTCGAAGCGCGGGTCGACCGATGACAGGTTTTTATGAACGACTCCGCCTCAGCGAGGTCGCGCAAGATTTCATCGCGGCTCACGGGGGCTACACCGATTTTTTCGACTTCCAACCCACCAGCGACGTTGGCGAGCCGAATAGCTTCGGGATAATCCGCGCCAGCAGCTAATGCCAGTCCCAGCATGCATAGCACCATGTCGCCCGCTCCGGTGATGTCATAAACTTGCCGGGGTCGCGTGGGAAAGTGCAGGCGATGACCGTCGCGGTGGGCTAAGGCCATACCGTCTTTGTCCAAAGTCACCACGCACGCTTCCAATTCGAGCCAGGTCAGGAGTTTCTCGGCCGCGGCTAAGGCTTGCGCTGTTGTCTCCGTGGGCAAACCCGTGGCTAAAGAGGCTTCCAAACGATTCGGCGTCAATGCCGTACAACCGCGATACTTCTCGTAGACGTGATTTTCCGCAGTGCTCTTACAGCGAATGGGATCGGCTAAGATGCGACGTTGACTGACTCGCGCCTCAGCAATGAGCCAGCTGAGTAAACTCGGCGTGCATACACCCTTATCGTAATCGCTAACAAGGATAATATCGGCCTTGCGAATACGAGGACGGAGCACTTCGCGGAGTTGCTGTTCGAGAGCCTGCGAAATACTCTCGCGTGATTCGTAGTCCACACGGAGCATCTGTTGAGGATGACGCTGTTGTGCGCGGCCGACATAGCGTTCCTTCACCGTGGTCGGCCTGGAACTATCCACTAGGACAGCCGCATGGTCAATTTCTAATTCATCTAACAACTGCATCACACGCTGACCGTCCCGGTCCTCGCCGACCACGCCCGCGATCATGACCCGAGCCCCTAAGGCGCGAAGTAATGTGGCCACGCTGCTGGCGCCGCCTAGTCGCTCTTCCCGACGGTCGGCCCGCAATAGCACCACTGGGGCCTCCTGGCTAATGCGTTCTGCGTTTCCCCACACGTAGCGGTCAAGCATCAGGTCGCCGACGACCAATACCTGCGGCTGTCCGAGTTTGTGCACCAGCTGAATCAGTTCCGCGGTCATGAGGGCATTACTCCCCTATTCGTTCAAGCCGCCAAGCTGGACGAAAGTGCATCGCCCTGCATCTGCGTGGAATCCAGGGCTGAGGCAACCGCGGCGTGGAGTAACGGGATTAGGATTTCATGGTGGCCGATGATTTCGATACTTGCCGCTGCAGGGCGCTCACACACGTTCACGCGGCTGCGATACTGTACGTGTTTATCGAAATTCACCGTGAGCAAACCTTCCAGGCTATAGCCCAAATTGCGTACGACACTTACGGCCTTGAGAAAAACTTCCGGCATAATTACCGCGCTACCTAAGTTCATCCAAATGCCTTGCTCTAAGGTGGCCACCACACGGCAAAGTAGGCGAAAGTCGTTCATGCTGGCTTCACCGAGGGTGGCTCCTCGAACCTGCGGATGCATGTGGATGATGTCGGTGCCCAAAGCTACATGGATCGTGCACGGACAACCTGCGCGATAGGCGCTAGCCACCAGGCTGGATTCCACATAAGGCAAATTGCGTTCAAGCATACAAGCGCCGAGCGCGGCACCCAGCCCGATGTTTTCTTGCATAGCGCGTTCCGCGGCTAGCGCAAAAATTTCCGCCGTTTCACGGGCCATGCCGAATCGGCCCGCGGGCAATTGCGCGGCCACGTCTTCGCTGGTTTTTCCCGCACAAGCTAATTCGAAATCGTGAATGGCCGCCGAACCGTTCATCGCCACGGCACGCAACACGCCCCGCTGCACCCAGTCAATCAGGTAAGGCCCACAACCCGTTTTGATGACGTGTCCGCCCAGGGCTGCCACCACTCCCCGACCACGACGGACCGCTGTCACTATGGCATCGCGTAGCCGCCGCAGTTCCACCGCCGCCAATTGTTGCGGCAAGCTAGCCAGCCAATCCTCAAAACTGACCGCGCTGCGTACTGGTCGGCCCAGATCTTCGATTCGCACCTTGCTAGGGCGATCAAAGAGACTATAAGTCTGTAATTGACTCCAAGCCAAGTTCGGCCATTCCACGGTACACTGCCCAGACGACGTGTCCCTCATGCGGCCAGCCTCTGCTCTGCTGGTAACACTTGCAAGATTCGCTGTTGAAGAGCCTGCTGTCCTTGGACAATTTCCATACCAGCCACCAAGGCCCACAAAGGTTTCCCGGCAATTTCCCGTTGCGGTAGCTTCACCAAATCCTTGCGCGTGGTAACCACCCAACTTGCTTCGCCCTGGCGAGCCAACCACTGGGCCAACTTATTCAGATCAGTGTCGCTATAGGTATGATGGTCGGGAAAAATTCGCCAGGCGATAATTTCCGCTCCTAATTGTCGCAAATGGGCGGCGAATGCTTCCGGATGGCCGATACCGCAGAACGCCGCCACCTTCCTGCCTGCTAACGTATCCAAGTTTTGCCGCTCCCCGGCCACGTTCGCGAGATAGCGCGGTTGATGTCGGGCGATCGCTTGTAAGGCTTGCGGGGCAAGGCGAGCCACTTCCTGAGCCAAGTCGGCCAGCACCGTGGCGCTAACTAGCTCCGCGCGGGTCAGGACGATAATATCGGCACGACCAAGCGCGGTGCGCGGTTCGCGCAGCCGGCCCCGCGGTAACAGATAGCCACCGCCCCAGGGATCGCTAGCATCCACTAACACAATTTCGACATCACGGTGCAGTTGCCGATGCTGCATGCCATCGTCGAGGATAACCAACTGAACGCCCTGTGCCGCGGCCCACTGTGCTAGAGCCACTCGATTAGCTCCCTGCCAGTGGGGAATGTGAGGTAACTCCCAAGCGAGTTCCAAAGCCTCATCATTCAACCCATTTCGAGCGCCGTACCCACGACTCAAAATCGCCGCTCGATAACCGAGTGCGCCCAGCCAATGAGCTAGCCAAGCGACGAACGGCGTCTTGCCCGTTCCGCCCACAGTAAGGTTACCCACGCTGAGCACTGAAACACCGACGCGCTGCCCGCGAAGCCAACGGCGATCGTATGCCCAATTCCGCCACCTGACCGCCCAACTGTAGCCAAAACTCACTAACCATAGTCCCCCACGGAGCATCCGCGCCACGAAGCCAGCTTGCTCCCCGTAGGTTATGTTACGCCAGTAACTCACCAATGCCTGTCTCATGCTGGCCATCTTCCCTGACAGCTTGTTTGCGCCTCCTGCCGCTTGCTAGTTGATAGCTACTCGCTTGCAGACGTGATGCAACGTCCCAGGTGTTGCGTGCCATTTAGCGGTAGCGCTATCTCCGGACAGATTCAAGCGCAGACTACCTGTACTGCTAACCAAAAAACTCGCTCCGAGCAATACCAGATTAGCGACAAAACTGGCGCTCAGTTCACACGCTCGGAGAAGACGCGGTCGGTGAGCACGTCTTGGTTGTTGAGGCGGAAGAACCAGTCCTGATCCCAGCCGCCAGTCAGTTGGTCAATTGCATTATCGAGGATGATGTCAGCGGGGTTGAGCCTGGGCACGCCGCTACCCGTCAACAAAGCGCTGATTCGAGCCGTGTAGGCTCCCGTTCCCGCCCAACGGTCAATGATCCGGGCGAGGTTGACCAGATCGTTATCATGCACCGTGCTGTCGCCAATCAGGATGTCCTGGTCGCTACCAACCTGAGCTTGCCCAGGTTCGTGTCCGTAAAGGCCGTCTACGCCGGTGCCGCCGATGAGCATATCGCGTCCACCGCGACCATAAAGCGCGTCGTTCCCTGCTCCACCCAGCAGGACGTCAGCGGCGGCGCCACCGAGTAAGAGATCGTTGCCCGGACCTCCGTCAAGGATGCTCGTCAAGTTCAGCGTCCGCTCGACCTCAATACTGTCGTTGCCCCCCAAGCCTCGCACGATCAGACGGCGATATGTCGAGAGGCTGAACGTACCGAGCGAGGAACCGTTTCGCACCACCTGGAAGCCGTTACTCCCTGCGGGCCGAGCTAAAATCGTGTCGTTGCCCGGCGTGCCGATCACATAGAGGGCACTGCCACTCCCGTTCGGATTCGGCAGCGTCATCAGGGCGGGGAAGTTCACCGTGGATAAAGCTACTGTGCTTGAGTTGTAGCCGTCCTGGGCGGTGACCTGAATAGTGCGACTATCAGGGCTCGGCACCGGACTATTGTTGACGTACCGCACCGTCCGTAAAACTTGCTGGAATTGTCCAAGCGGTGCTGGGCCCACTAACGTGAGCACGCCTGTGCTGGGATTATAAGGCAACACAGTAACCGAGCCCGAGCCAGTAGCCACCAATCCCTCATTGCTCCCATCGGGCCGATTCATCAGCCGCACCGTAATACGGTTCAATTGCGGACTGTCGCCATCGTTGACCAACGCGCCGGGAGCGATGAACACGCCACCTACCGCGTAAGTAACCGTATGGTTGATCCCGCTGGAGCCACCATTCAAGTCCACGCTAGGTGGCTGTTGCCAACCGATAAAGTTCACTGTGGCTGTCGCTGTACTCGTGTTATAACCATCGTTTACCGAGACGCTAATAGTTCGCGGTGTGGGATTCGGCCAGGTTGCCGTGTTCGTGTACTGTAAGCGGCGCAGGACCG
>JANWVZ010000169.1 GCA_025056555.1 Gemmatales bacterium
ATTCGCGGCTCGGGTTACGGCGTTTTGGTTTCTTACTTAGGCTCAGGGACGACAATTCAAGAGAACGTCATCACGGCTACAGCTGCGACACCCCATCACAGTTTCTCCACAGCCATAGATGGATTAGCCGAAAATGCGTGGACGTATGCTATCGCGGTACAAGGCCCGACTACCAGCGCCACAATCTCGTCGAACACCATCGCGAATTTTGATTTCGGTATTGCTTATCTGGGATCAGCCCAGGGCTTGATCACCGGCAACGTTGTTGAGAACACATCGGTGCCATTCTATGCACCTTCAGGGCCAGGCTCGGTAGTGCTGGCCCCTGACAATGTTGCGGATCGCCGGAATTTTCTTATCTTTTCGGCCGATGGCATCATCACTGGTACCGGGCAGGCTCGGGTACTTCCCGCACCCCGCGTTTCTACCCGCACCGAAAACTTGGTCCCCAATCAGCCGGACATTCGGAAAATTCAAGGGCGGCTGATAATCACCCAACCAGGATTCTATCGTCTGATACAGGACATTCGGGTAAGTTCCGGCGTCGCAATTGAGATTCGCGCGGATGACGTCCATATAGACCTCAACGGCCATACCATATACGGGCCGAGCACCGCTGCCACAACGGCAATAGGTATTTACGCCAGCAAGCGTTCACGAATTCACATTACGAACGGCTCCATTGTCGGTTTTCAATATGGTATTTATCTTTCCGATGCTGCGGATGCGGTGTTGACTGGTCAGGGGCAGTTTACCACGGGGCTACACATCATTGAAAATGTCCGGCTTCTGGGTAATACCTTTCGAGCTTTACGGGTCGAAGGGAGGGGAAATATAGTGCGCAATACTATCGTGCAGGACACCGGGGGAAGCAATACATCCCGTCCGGCGTTTACAGCTGGCATCGAAGTGATTGGGCCTGGCACGGTCTTACTTGACAATTATGTCTATGCCTTGCGAGGTCAGGGAGCATCTATCTACTTGACGGGGCCGTCCAGTGGAAGCGTGATTCAGGGAAATGTGATATCCCAGGCTTCCACCTATCCAGCTGCTTTTTACCCAAGCTCTATAGAAGGTTTGGTGACACGGGCTGAGACCTGGGGGATTCGCGGGGATTCTCAAAACATGCCCTTGGTGATACGAAATAATCTAGTGTCCAACTTTGTTTATGGCATAGCTCTCACTAACAACGGGAACGGTCTATTATCGGAGAATCTAGTGGCGGGGTCGGTGTTCCCGTATTACATCATCGGGACGAACACCCTGACTGCGGCCAACAACTATGCTGACATTAATCCTGCCGTTATCACTAACTCTCAAAGTTCAGCGCTGAGAAACGGGAACCCCGCTCCTGTGCATCGGCCTGCAATCGCATTGGCACCGGCGCAGGTCTATTACATTAATTCGCCGACTATAATCACGAAACCAGGTGTATATGTATTGACCAGCGACATCATCTATTCAAACCCTTCGGGGGCAGCTATAACTGTAGCTGCCAACAACGTGACCATTGACCTGAACAATTATTCGATCATCGGGTCAGGAACCCCTGCTACTACAGCTTACGGGATTTATGCGCAAAATCAAGAGCGCGTCACCATTCGCAATGGTACTATCACAGGGTTTTACTATGGTATTTACCTTTCTGACAATGCCGACGTCGCCACTGCGGGAAGAGGTTTTGCCCGAGGTGGTCATTTGGTCGAAAAGATGCGCCTAATCGGCAACACGTTCCGCGGACTGCGTGTGGAAGGCCGAGCTAATATCATTCGGCATAACATCGTTCTGGATACGGGGGGTACAGCATCTGTTCCTAACCCTATAGCGGTAGGAATCGAAAGCCTGGGGCCCGGAGCCTTGATTGAGGAGAACTATGTCTATGCGGTTCGGGGGCATGGCTATGGTATAGCGGTCAGTGGTTCAGGGGGTGGTACAGTAGTGCGAAGAAACTATCTGAGTAATAGCTCGCTCGCTCCAGCGTGGCCTTATCGCTCCGGAACCGACGGTGTCATCCATCACGCCAACACCTATGGTATCTGGATAGCAGACCGGAATGGTGAAGTTCTTGTTAGCAGGAATAACATCATTAACTTCGCGGTGGGTATTGGTTGGCATCCGAATAGTCCGGGACTCCTGGCTGACAATTGCGTCACAGAGACTCGTGTGGCCTATTATCTGCCGGGCCGTCCTGACCCCTTAGTAAGCTACGCGCCGTCGAATATGAGTGATGACCCGCTCTCTCCTATCACGGTAGAAAGGGATATCCTGCCTTCATCGAACGGTTCCGCACCACCATTGGCTCGTCTGCCCATCGGGTCTGCTCGGCCAGTACAATTCATTAGTGGGCCCACAATTATTACAAAACCAGGCATTTATGTTCTAGCACGAGATCTTACTGTAAATGCAGGTCACGCAATTATCGTAAGAGCGAGTGACGTCATCATAGATTTGGCAGGACGATCGATTTATGGTCCGGATAATCCTCACACGCGTGCGGTAGGCATCTATGTAGATAACCAGAACCGAGTCACTATCCGCAACGGAACCATCTACGGTTTCATGTATGGGATCCTGATTACTGGCAACTATGATAGGGCAGTGAGCAGCCGCTTGCCCCTGACTACGGGTGGCCACGTAATAGAAAACATGCGTCTGATAAACAATAAATTCCGAGGCATGCGCATTGAGGGGCGTGGGAACATCATTCGCCAGAATGTAGTGATGAATACTGGTGGTACCAGATTATATCCCAACGCTTACTCCTTTGGCATAGAGGTCGTCGGTCCTGGATCGCTGATAAAAGATAATGTAATTTACAACACCTATGGCATGGGCCAACTGGGAGAAGGTGTGGGAATTTCAGCTTCTTCGATAGCTGGCGGTACTGTCATAGTCCGAAATGTGTTAGCCAATAGTGGCTTGACACGCTCCAAGGTCTATGCTCCTTGGCCTGGAAACTCACTATCCACTTGGGGTATCTGGGTCGGGGACACAACAACCGGCGTATCTAACTCCAACACCAGCAACATGTCCTCGGCATTAGTAGTGAATAACGTCATTGCCAATTATCGGTTCGGAGCAACTATCCACGCCTGGTCACAGGGCCTCATAGCCGACAATACTTCGATGGGCGCCGTGGTACCATTTTATACGCCTGTTCGAGATGTAAGGCGGGCCGTTGCTTTGGAGAATAATCAAGCCGATAAGCATCCCAAAATCTATACCGTGGAGAGGAGATACTGATGCTAGAATCTTAGGTTTCAAATGTATAATAAGCAGTCAGAATAGTAAGTTATTATTAACACGAGAAGGGAATCGGTGTTCGGATGTAAGCGAAACATGAATAAGGACTCTTAGAGCAGGCTTCACAACCGTTCTATAACACTAATGATAGGACAAGGGCGTATCGGTGATCAAGGGGAATAATAAGAACACCATTTTCTAATGTGATGCATAACTAATAAGGAAACAAGATTCAGTGAGTTTCTGGTATAGGAATCGTGGAAGTGTGGATTAACCAGTTACGGCTTATGCAGGGCGGTTTACCTCAGACTGGGGTGGTCGGAAGAACAGGGCTAGAGTAAGTGCGGCAGTGAAGGCGATGCCGGCGGGCCAAAGCAGCATATGGCGGAAGTCATACTCCAAGGTGCCGAGCTTTTCTGGGAGCTTGTAGGCCTCGCCTAAACGGGCGGCAGCGAAATTGCCTATAAAAGGCCCGACGCCTAAGATGAGCAAGTTGAAAAGTCCCTGCGCACTGGAGCGCGCGTCTTTGGGGAAATAATGATCGACAAATATATAGACGGTGGCGAAGAAAAAGGCGTAACAGATGCCATGCAGCAAATTGGCGGCGATGGCCACTGCGGGGTAAGGCCAAAGAGCGAACGCGGTGAACCGCAAGGCGTGGCCCAGGATGCCCAGGGTCATCGTCCAGCGCCAACCTAGGCGTTTGAGGGTCCAACCGAGAATGGCCATGGTCAGGATTTCGGCGATTTGCCCCACGCTCATGACGGGCATCACCCAGTTGCCTGGAATGCCGACGGCTTGCTCTAAGTAGCGGCCTGCCCAGAAAAAGTAGGTCTGATGTACCGCAGCATCAAAGAAGGTTAGTACGAATAACAAAAGGAAAGCAGGGATGCGGAGGTATTTCAGCGCCTGTAACCAGGCGAGTCGCTCGCCACCGGCTTGTTCAGCAGGTTTCGGGGGCGTGTGGGGTAACATAAGGCTAAATGCGGCGAGGATTAGTGACGCGATGCCTGCGGTGAGAAACGTGTAACCAGTGGCTTGACGGAGTTCCGCTCCTTGCTTGGAGGTACCCAAGACTGTGCCGAGCCACTGAGTGACGTCGGTGCCCCACGTGGTCCAACCGCGATCAGAGAGCCAAGGGAGTGAGGGGATTTTCGTCCAGTCGGCCAGGATGAACACAAAAGGCCAGCTGGCGGCGATCCAGCCGATAGTACCCCAGAGGCGTACCAACCCGAAGTCGCGCTGTGGATCGGCGACATGAGTGAAAGCGATGGAATTGGTGATGGAAATCGTGGGCACATAAAAAAGTGAGTGAAGAAGCATAGCTGCGAAGAAGAGCCAAAAACGCGTCTCCACGGTGACCTCGAGAGCGGCAATGAAGGGCACACTCATAATGGCCAAGCCGCCGATCAGATGACTGAAGGCAACGAAGCGTTCGGCGGCAAAGTGACGGTCAGCGAACTGAGTAAAGAAGAAGAGGGCGGTGACTGCCGCCATGTTGAAAGCACCCAGGATCAACGGTTGTTGCCAGTCTGCGTTGAATCCGAGACTCTCCAGGTAACCGAAGATCAGCGGAAACCAGGCGCCCCAGATGAAAAATTCCAGAAACATCATGACAGAAAGTTTCCAGCGGGCCGATTCGGGCATGGTTTTCCTCCACAAGTTGTTGGCGAGGATGGACAACTGAGCGTATGTTGTAAGGCAAAGGCGAGACCGTCGGCAATAGCATAGTGCGGAACTGGCCTGGGGGCAAAAATGCCTGGGGAGCTAATCCTCGCCACATTAGCGGCGGCCTTTGCGGGTGCGGGATGGTGGTTGCGGCGTTGGTGGCACCGTGGGTTGCCGCAAGTCCGCGGGCGGCTGACGCTGCCTGGCTTGCAGGCGGCCGTAGAGGTGCTACGGGATCGTTGGGGCGTGCCACATATCTATGCTCAGAACGAAGCGGATTTGTTTTTCGCTCAAGGCGCGGTGCACGCGCAGGATCGGCTCTGGCAGATGGAACTGTTTCGGCGGCTGGGGCACGGTCGGTTGAGCGAGATTTTCGGGGAGGTAGCTTTGTCGCTCGATGTGTCCGTGCGGACATTGGGGTTTCGCGAATCGGCGCAGCGGGATTGGCAAGTACTCGATGAGGCTACGCAGCGGTTCTTAGAGCGGTATAGCGCGGGGGTGAACGCGATGCTGGCATCGAGCAGGCGTCAACTTCCTCCAGAGTTTCGTTTCTTGCGTTATACGCCAGAACCGTGGCAGCCGACGGATACGCTCGTTTCCTCGAAAGTGCTCGCTTGGGGGCTATCAGTCAATTGGATTTCGGAAATCCTTCACATGGTGCTCGTCGCACGGCTAGGCGCAGACCGAGCTGCTGAACTGCTGGACGAATATCCCGCGGAGCACCCGGTCATGTTGCATGAGCAAACGGTGCGTCACTATGTTCAGGAACTAAGTGAGGAATTACGTTTGCCTAAGACAATTGCGGGTTGGCCCGCCTTGGGGGCTTTGAGTAATGCTTGGGTGGTTTCCGGGGAGCGGAGTGGGAGTGGTGCACCGCTCTTGGCAGGCGACCCGCATCTGAGCGTTCAGATACCTAACATCTGGTACGAGTGCCACCTGGTTTGTCCGCAATGGCAGGCGATAGGCGCAGGAATTCCTGGGGCACCCGGCGTCATTATTGGGCATAATGATCGCATTGCGTGGTCGGTAACCGCGGCGTTGGCCGATACTCAGGACTTATATTGGGAACGCTTGCGGCACAACGAGCGATGGGAGGCGGAGTATCAGGGGCAATGGGAAGTTGTGGATCATCGGCAGGAAGTGATTCGCGTCCGAGGCTGGAAAGAGCCTGCACGCGTGGAAGTTTTGAGGACGAGGCATGGGCCGATAATCAATGCACTACTCCCCGTTTCCGAACCTGCGGGGCAGTCTTCCGTGCCGCAAACGCCAAGTATGATTCCACACCTGGCCCTTCGCCAGACGGGAGATGAACCGAGTCGAGTGGCTCGGGCGGTTTTACAGCTCAACCGTGCGCGGGACTGGCACGAATTTCGCAAGGCTCTGCGGCACTGGACGAGTCCGCCGCTGTGTTTCGTCTATGCCGACCGCGCAGGCAATATCGGTTTCCAAATGGCGGGGCTGGTTCCGTCGCGGCGACGGGGCTGGGGACAGGTGCCCAAACCAGGCTGGACGGATGAATTCGAATGGTCGGGCTGGATTCCCTTTGATGAGCTGCCTAGCGAGCTGAATCCGCCGCGCGGCTGGATCGTGTCAGCTAATCACGCCATAGTTGGTCGGGAGTATCCTTATTTCTTAACACGTGAACCGCTGAACGGCTATCGCGCGCGACGCATTGTTACTTTGTTACAGGCACAGGCCCAGCACGACCTCGAGAGTTTCCGACGCATCCAACTCGACCTGTATTGCGAAGCGGCCCAACGGTTTTGCGACCTGGTGCGTCCGTATCGCGAAGCATTATTGTCGGATTCACGAGTACGACAATTCGGACATTTGGCCAAGGAAGCGTTGCAAGCATTATTGGACTGGGATTGTCACCTGGATGTATCCAGCGTCGGCGGGACAATTTATGAAGTGTTTCAACATTACGTATGTGAACGACTCTTTCGTCCGTGGTTGGGCGAGTGGACGCTTTTCTTCTTGGGGCAGGGATTTCATCCCGTGCTTAACCCTGCAGCGATACCGTACTTGGACCGAACTGCCCTGGTAGCGATTAAGTTGCTCGGCGAGGAGCGTTGGCGTCATTGGTGGCGTGATGTACACGGTCAAGGTTGCGAGCGGAGCGAGTTGCTGGTGCAGGCTTGGGCGGACACGCTGGCCTATTTACGCCGTCGTTTGGGCCGGAACATTCGCCGCTGGCGATGGGGTCGGCTCCACTGCATCGAGTTCCGCCATCCCTTGGGGGCGCGACGTTTGCTCCGTTGGCTGTTCAATCGCGGGCCGTATCCGTATGGCGGCGATGTCAACACGGTGTGGCAGGCCTCGTTCACGCCCAACTGGTTGACGGCCACACCGCAAGGAT
>JANWVZ010000016.1 GCA_025056555.1 Gemmatales bacterium
AATGTTCCATAAAAGGTCTGAAATATCGCAAGGGTAAAGGGGTTTTCAAAATCCGGAGAAATTGCGAATTTGCCGCGGATTTTCCCGGGAAAGACCGCGCGGTCGCCGCCGCGGGGGAAATAAATCGCAAGTGATTATCACCACAAGACTTACGACATTTTTGTTCGGGCGATTCAGTGCGCGATCCAGGGCGAAACCGCCCCTTTCGCAAATCTGCGCATTTTTGATTTTGCCACGGGGGTATCTGACATGGCCGAGGGCGACGGCTGAGGGCTGGTGTGCGATATAGACCAGCGATGTTGCCCAGAACGCCTGTCGAGCGACTGGCAGCTGGGAAGGGTAGAGTGACCGCGTCTGCGCGCGGGACCTCCGTCGAAGCGGGAAGCTCGCAACCGCTTTGGAAACGAAGGCACTGGTCGACTTTTCGGTATCAGGAATTGATGGCTCCCGCAAAGAAAAGGGCCGACATCGCGTTGCTCTGCTCAAGGCCCAGAGTTTTGCGCGGCGCAGGCTTGTCTATCAGGCCAATTGAAGGGAGCACAACGAGGGAAAATGAGACTGGCAAGGATCGGCAACCTCTGAGATGGAACGGAAGGGGAGATCGGCACTATGCTAGCACAAGCAAGCCGTGATGGTAGTTGTCCGCGGACTGTCCAGCTCAGCGCGGGAGACAATGGGGACTATAGGCAGGACATTCTGGAGGCGGGCGGTGAACGAGGGAAACATTTTGGCGCTGGAACGGTGGGCCGTGATAGGGCGGATGTTCGACGGTAGTGGCGATGTGGATAGCGGGCCTTGGCGGCACACTGATCCAGTGAGGGGCTGGTGTGTGAATGCGGAAGGTGGCCACGCTGGGTGGTGCGCACGTGGCCAGGCGAACACCTGGCGGACAAAAGTGTACCAGTTGGACGCCGGGAGGCGGGGGTGCGTTGCTGAAATGAGCAGGTGATTGTGTTACCGTATGAAACGATGGTGCACTGCGAGGAACCGCTGAGGCGTAGCCAGGGGGTAACTGCTGTTGTGTGTACAAATAAATGGGCGGGCGCACCTGGTCAGGAGCGGACCCGCAGTAATGGCTGACGGGAATGGTTACGATAGAATCAGCGGCCACTAGACCGGGCAGGGCGCAGAGCAAGAGCGCAACCCTGATAGAGCGCACGGTTGTTCCCCCGAATACCTGGTAGAGCGACGGATTATCGTTGTGAGCGACGAGGCGGAAGCGTAAGAGAGCCGTTCAAGGCTCCAGGGGTGGAATAACTAATTGGCCAGTTCACTTTGGCGTTCGGCCAGCATCTGTTGCAAACGGGCGAGGATCGCGGAGTGCATCTGACTGACACGACTTTCGCTGAGGTCGAGCGTCTGGCCGATTTCCTTCATGGTCATTTCTTCAAAGTAATACAGGATGAGAATGAGGCGTTCGTTGCGATTCAAGCCCCGCGTGATTACTTTGAGCAAATCCTGGTCATGGAGCCGGCGCGTGGGGTCTTCCGCCCTTTTGTCTTCCAGGATATCTACTTCGCGAACGTCTTTATAGCTGTCGGTCTCGTACCATTTTTTCTCGAGGCTGATGAGGCTGACGGCGTGGGTTTCCTGCAACAGTTCATGAGTTTCTTCTTCGCTGAGGCCGAGGTACTCGGCCAACTCCTGTTCGCGGGGAGGCCGGCCGAGTCTGGCTTCGAGCTGTTTGCGGGCTTCTTCCAGTTTGCTCGCTTTGGAACGTACCAGGCGTGGAACCCAGTCCATGGTACGCAACTCATCGAGAATAGCGCCGCGGATGCGCGGTACGCAGTAGGTTTCAAACTTGACGCCTCGGTCCAAATCGAAGGATTCAATGGCGTCCATGAGTCCGAAAGTGCCAGCGCTGATGAGATCGTCCAGGTCCACTCCTTCCGGCAGGCGTGCCCAAATACGCTCCGCGTTGAGCCGAACTAAGGGCAGGTAGTGTTCGATGAGGCGATTGCGTAACTCGACACTGGGATGAGCACGATACTCCCGCCAGAGCTGTTGGATATCCTGAATGTCGTCGCGAACCTGGGTGGCCATCCTATCCTCCCTGACCCCGAGCCACCAGGCGACCGACCCGCAATCGGCTCAGTTCCCCGGTTTCAGGCAACCGCGGCGTCGTAAATCCCGTCCTAGTGTACGTCGCCCGACCAGCCCATCATGCTGGCGCGTGCGACGTAGGACGCCCCAGAACGGCCTTGTGGTTGCCTGGCAAAGCGAGTCTGGTCGCGAGGCCCCCGTGAGTTTCCCCAGTTCCTTTGCGAGGCGCTATTGTTCCCCAGTACCATATCGGCAAAGCCGCCGCTGCTGATGCAGAAAAATCCTGCCTGGCAGCTCCCCAAGCTGAGGCAGTGAGCCGCTAAATCCTTCCTCGGCGGCAAATCGGTCAGCCGTTCAAGTGGCGGGCCATGTAACTCATGTCGGGTGTTCTGTCCAGACCAGTAGGAACTACTGGTTGCAGGTGGGATGGAGCGTTTCGCAAAATGATGCAGGAATTAGTGGTGACGAGGCATTTCCAGATCGTATCAAGAACAACGAGGTCTCCCCAGAATTCGATGAATCGGCCACGGAATAAGGAGGAATCTCATGGTACTGAGAGGAAGTGTGTGTTGGATAGGAGCGGCGAGCTTTCTTGTGGGCACAGCCCTGGGGGGGTGGTGGGCACGAAGCGGGAACTCGCCGGTGAGCGGAGCGGCTGCCCAAGGGGAGCAAGGGAAAGTCACTGCGACAGCAACGGCAGCCCCGCGGCCGGGAGAACGTCGGCCCCTGCGGATTATCGCCTTTGGCGCCCACCCTGACGATTGCGAATTGCGCGCTGCGGGTGTGGCTGCCAAGTGGGCAGCTCTCGGCCATCAGGTCAAGTTCGTTTCCGTCACCAACGGGGATATTGGACACTGGCGAATCGCGGGCGGTCCGTTAGCCCAGCGGCGACTGGCGGAAGTCCAGAAGTGCGCGGCTGTGCTGGGCATCCACACGGAAGTCCTCGACATTCACGACGGTGAACTGCTACCCACGTTGGAGAATCGCAAGACGATTGTTCGCTTGATTCGCCAATGGCGGGCCGATCTTGTGCTGAGCCATCGTCCTAACGATTACCATCCGGATCATCGCAATGTCGGCTTACTGGTGCAGGACGCCGCCTACATGGTCACCGTGCCTTTCTTTTGTCCCGATGTGCCGCACCTGGAGCAGAACCCCGTCTTTCTTTATTTTGAAGATCGATTCACCAAACCGAATCGCTTCACCGCGGACATTGTGGTGGCCATTGACGATGTCATTGAGAAAAAGCTGGCGTGCGTAGAAGCGTTGGAGTCACAGTTTTATGAAGGCGGATGCAATGGCGGACCCCATCTGGTACCCGATCCGCGTAACGCAGAGGCAGTAGCCGCCCGAAAAAGAGAGTTGCGTGAAAGTTTCCGCCAACGTTTCGCGGCCACGGCCCAGCGTTTCCGGCTGGAATTGGCCCGGTGGTACGGGGTGGAGGCTGCCAGTAAAGTTCAGTTCGCCGAGGCCTTTGAAATCTGCGAGTACGGTCGCATCCCGGAGCGCCGGGAAATCCTGCAGTTGTTCCCGTTCCTGCCTCAGGAGGCGAAGTAAACCTGTGAAAATTACTGGCAAGATGAAGGCCTGGGGCGTGCTTAGCGGCGATAGAGTTGCACTTCCGCTTCATGCCGAACCAGGGCGGGTTGTCCCGGCTGGCGTGCCTGGTCGAGCCAGGCAGTCACCTCGGGGCACTTGGCTTCTGCCAGACCGCGCAAGACGCCCGCGCGTAACCATGCATTTTCACTCTGCCACAATTGCCTCACGAACTCATGCTGGGTCGTGCCGGCAATTCGGCCAATAGCCCGAGCTGCGGGATAACCCAACGCCATGCCTTCCGGACCGAAGAGTGCTGCGCCGGGAGGGGTTGGCATGCCTGCGTATTGCTGCAATACCGAGAGCACTTGCTGGCGCGTTAGTCCTGTTGCTGACTCGGTGGGAGGTAACTGGGTGGCCACCTGGGCCAATGCTTCACAACACCACCAGAATCCGACGGTGTTGTTCTTCTGAGCGAACTCATCCAGCTTGCGGAGCAACAGAGCTGCCCATTGGGGCGATGGCTGAAGTGCTAAGGATTCCAGCGCCAGATATTGCGCATAGGGATATGGAGACTCGAGCCAGTGCTGCCAGATTTCCCGAGTTGGCTCGGGAGGCAGTCGGCGTAACTGGTGAGCCACGTATTGCAGTTCTTCTGCTTTTTCGATCATCATTCGTTCTGCGCCACGAACAAACGGAATACTAAGATTGCGGAAGTGCTGGGGAATCAGCAGGGCCTGCCAATCGGACTGCGGCTGCTTCAGAAGTTGGCGTTGCGGCAGTGGGGCGGGTGTACGCTCAGACCAGTGAACCATTCTTGGCGGAACGGTCTTTTCCGCGATCTGGACGTCATGGATGGGGACTTCGATGATGGCTTCCGGCGGTGCGGTACCGAGGGGCTCGCGTTTGCGGGGGCTTGCTTCCCACTGTACTCGGAATCGCGGCGGTTTCTCACCACGCAGGCGGGCCAGGTCGCGAATCTCGGCCAAGGCATAACGCGCCTGCTGCTGCACGACAGTCAGAGGATCACGGCACAAACGTAAGAGCAGGGGAATGGCATCGGTCTGACCGCGGCGAGCCAGTCCACGGGCCAGGGCATAGCGTAAATCGCGGTAGGCCTGTTGCGGATCGGCGAAACGTTCCAGGGCCTGCAGATTAGTCGTGTGCACGGCCAAAGCTTGCACCATGTAGGCTTTATCGCGAAAGTTGTCATCCGGCATCCCTTTGCCGATGCTCCAGATCTCCGAAAACGAATAGGCCTGACTCGCTTCGCGGAGCAGCACGTGTTCCGCACAGTGCGGGTGCGCACCCGGCGAATGAAACCCTTGCAACAACAGTAACACAGCGGCGTCGAGGCGTTCGCGATGATAGGTAGAAGTCAGGTATGGCGTAACGATCTCCTCGGGCACCTCGCCGGGATGTGCCAGGCAGGTCAAGAGCCAGAGCGCTTCTTCGGCGCCCAGGGAGGTTACTACCGAAAAAGGCCGACCGTGTTCACTAAAGGGCCGCTCGAGGTTGACTCCTTGGAGCACGGCGTCGTAGAGCGCAGCGTTGGTTTTATCTAAAGCGGGTTTCTTGGCTTCTTGAGGACGCGACACGGTCTTGGCCGGCTCGTTGTGCCGAAGAACCTCCGACAGCAGCCGAACTATGGGTCGGCGAAAACCGCCTCGTTCCAGCAGAATTCGGGGCCAGACCACTCGAGCCGTCTCACTCCGCAGGCGATCTTCGAAGCGAGGTTTTTCCATGAACGCATTGGGCAAGAGTGCTACCAGCAAAGGCAGGTCATCGAAGCGCGGTGGCGCTTTGGCCAGGATCAGCCCTTCGACGATAGCCCATTCCTCGGGGCGCGGGCCATGCTGAAAGTAGCGTTGATTGAAGACTTTCTTATCCGGCACACGACGACGCAAGGCTTGCCAGAGGGCTTCGATGGCCTCGGGCGAAGCGATACGGCCGAGGGCACGGGCTGCTTCTTTGGCGTAAGGTTCCATATCGGGGCGATCGAGCCATGGAACCAGGAGCGGCACCGCCGGAGCGTCGCGCAACCGTCCCGCCGCCCGTAAGGCCGCCAACGGGGGTGTGTTTTTCTCCAGCGCGGCGCGTACGCGCGCACGCATATCAGCAGTTGGGTGGCTTTGACGGCCGAGTGCCTCCATCTCCAGCTCTTCATCGCCGGAGCTTTCGAACACCTGGAGCACGGACTGTGCGTGGAAACGTACTAATGGATCAGGGTCGCGTTGAGCCAGCTCCTGGATGGTCGGCAGGTGGGCGGACCTGGCCAGCATGCAAAGCGCCCAGGTCGCCGCTCGGCGAACTTCTACGTCGGCATCGCCAGTAAGTGCGACGATTTTTTCCACGGCTGCCTCTGCCTCATCTTCGACCAGCGCCAACATCTCACATCCGCGCGCTCGCACCCAGGGATCGGAGCTTTCCAGCCAGCGGCGATACATATCTCCGAATCCTGCTCCGACAATTGCCTGGCGACGATAAAACTCCGGTTCATTGCGGCGATATTGCAAATTGGTTACTGCTCGATGTACCCGCGTCGGTGGATGACGCAACGCTTCCAGACTGATGTTGGGCACGGCGGTCTGCTGGGGAGCATGACACCCATAACACGAACGTACCTCGCCACTTCGTGCACTCATATGTCCGATTTGCGTGAGACTCACGGGCCGCCCTCGCTCGATCGAGGTACTCATCAACGGCCAGGCATGCATGACCCGTTGCCCTGCCGCATCTAACACATCCAGGAAGATTGGCGTATCCGCGGGTACTTCCAGGTAGGCTGAGCCATCGTCGTAAATCGGAACCACGCCGAGAATGCGCGTCTCCAGGCTGGTGTGACTACTCGAAGTCACCGCCGTGTATTCCGCTTCGATGACGCGCAAATATCGTGCGCGCGCCAACCCGGCATTGCGTTCGGGGAAGTCGGATTCGCGTCCCGCTACTACCAGAAACTGCGACCATCCCGGCGCCGGGCGTCTGGCCGAGGGCTGGGATTCCTCCAACAGGGCTAACCCCGACGCATACGTCGCGGGTTGGTCAATTTGCTGGGGTAAACGTCGCGGCACAGGACGTGGCCAATAGACGGGGATTGGATCAAACTCCGCATAATTGTGTATGTTATAGATCAGTTTTTCCTCGCGGGTCCTGGGATCGGTGAGGTAAATGGCGCTATCGCGGGCACCCGGCCTGGTAGCCGAATATATGACTCGCCCATCAGGCAATGGATAGGCCGTACTCCGCGTGCCCAGCGGCGACAAGTGGACGCGATGCGTCGTTCCACCGATTTGAACCGAGGTGACTCCGGGAAAGATTGGCGTCAGTGCGTCGCGAGGGTTTTGGCCATAGCGAATATCCACAATGGCTGGCCCCAGTTCACACTGCACCAGGATTCGGCCATCGGGCAGTTCCCGCGGAGTAGTGAAGGAAACACCGCTATGTCGCTCCCGTTGGAAATATCGGTGCTGTCCGGCTCCGAAATAGTGCCGTTCGTCGGTGCCATCCGGGTTCACGGTGATCAGCACGGTTTCGTGCTTATCCAGGGGCGGAATGTTGATGTGGAAAGCATCCCAGAACGCGGAGATAATGCGCCCGTCTCGTAACACAGAAGGCTCAAAATACGTTCCAGGATTGAAGGTAATCTGATGGATTCCCGTGCCGTCGCCGTTCATCACAAACAGACACTCGGTTCGTTCTTCATGGTACTCTTCCAGGAAACCGGTACGGTCCGAAACAAACACAATGCGACCGTCAGGCAGATAGACACCGGCAAAATCATTGAAGGGACCATCCGTCAACTGCCGCAGTTCTCCAGTGTCCAACTGGAGTTCGTAAAGGTGAAACCAATCCTCGCCGTCGCGCCGCATACTGAACAGTATTTTCCGTCCGTCGTATGAAGGTTCGGGTTTATAGACGGCGCCATTGCCCTGCAAAAACGTCAGCTGCCGCAACTGGCCATCGGGACTTGCCGGAGTCAGGAGGTACAGGTTCTTGCCCAAACGCATCGGTCCGGTAGTGCGCTCCTGACGGTGATATGTCGCGGCTCGCGCGTACAGATAACCGTCTCGCCAATGGTAACTTCCCAGATAACCGTCGCCTATGTCCACTTTTTCATCGAAAATCGGCGCGGCGACGAATACGATGGCGGACAAAGAATCTGTCACAGGATGGGAAGTGCTTTCGCTCCGTTGTCCTAAAACCATAACGCCCAGCAGGATAACCGCTCCCCAGAGCACCCCTGCGGTCGGTCCGGCCAACCCTAAGCTGGCCAACGTTGCTCGTGCTGGCCCCCACGGACTCGATCTTGGCCACCACACCACCTGGCACTTCATGTTTCGTTTCCTCAGCGTTTGGCCGGTCATGGCCCCGAGTGAAACCACGTCCGGCGATGAGGGGCGTCAGGCAGGCTTACTGGGTAACCATTTTAGCTGCCGGGCAAGTTTGTGTCTGCCACGAGCCAGAACGAAAAAACCACCCAGTCTCTCACGGAACTTTCCCGTTGGCATCTTTGGGATAACCGAGTAAACTGCCTACGCAGTCCTCGCTGCTATGGGCTGAACATCCTGAGTGACGAAGGAGGCTTCTCCATGCGCTGCCGAAGCTGGTGGACTTGGGCATCCTGCTTATGCACGCTTTGTCTCGTGTGGGCCATTGATCCCAATTTGGCCAAACGGCTCAGTCGTCAGGAGATTCAAGCAGGTTGGCTGCTGCTGTTTGACGGAGAAAGCACCTTCGGTTGGAAGACGGAGGGAGACGTCGCGGTGAGCGGTGGGCGACTTATGGTGGGAGGCAATAAAGCCTCGCGGATCACCTCAACGACCAGTTGGGCGGACGCCGAACTGTCGGCCCAATATCAGCTGGTGGGCACCAGCGGACAAATTCATATCGGCAATGTCGGGATTCCCTTAGCAGGGGAAGGCGTACTCGATGGCGTGTACACCCTGCAGATTACTCTGGCCGGTGGCAAACCGGTCTCCTGGCGGGTCACCGATCCCAAAATGCAGCAACGCACCGGGTCCCTGACCGCTCCAGACAAGCCAAGCACCGCTCTGATAAGCCTTTCCGTTGCAGATAACCATCAGATTGTGGTGCACAGCCTGAAGTTGCGGCCCACAGAACTCAAAGCCATTTTTAACGGAAAAGACCTGCAAGGATGGAAAGAAATCCCCGCCAAGAAATCGAAGTTCACTGTTACCGACAAAGGAGAATTGAACATTCAAAATGGCCCCGGCGACATCCAGACGGAAGGACAATGGGATGATTTCGTGCTGCAATTAGAAATCTTTTCGCACGGCAAACATCTCAATAGCGGGGTATTCTTCCGCTGTGTTCCAGGTGAATTCTGGAGCGGTTACGAGTCGCAGATACGTAATGAATGGCAGGGGGAAGATCGCAGTAAGCCTGTGGATTTTGGAACCGGGGGACTTTATGGACGCCAACCGGCTCGCCGTGTTGTGGCTGACGATAACGAGTGGTTCACCATGACCGTGGTAGCTCAGGGGCCGCATATCGCTATCTGGGTCAACGGCTTCCAAACGGTGGATTACACGGATACACGACCGCCGGCTAAATCCGCGCGCCAAGGAACAAAACTGACGCCAGGCCCAATCAGTCTTCAAGGCCACGATCCTATGACCAACCTCAGCTTTCGCAACATCCGCGTGGCTGATTTACCTAAGTCAAATCCTCAATAGTCGAAATTAGAATGCACTGGGCTACGAGGCTGGATCACGGCAGCTAACCCAGATCGACGTATGGCTTCGCGCCTTATGTCACACCATACGGGGACTAGAGCCGAGTCTGCTAATCGGAATGGTTCAACATGGCAACTGCGAGTGGTGTCGCTCGCAGTGGGCTACTTAGACCACAACTATGAACGGGACTGATGGTGCGACCGGTTTCCGCCGACAACTGAATTGGTTGGATGCGACCCTGCTGGTCGTCGGCACCATGATCGGTTCCGGCATATTTATTGTTTCGGCGGATATAGCACGGGATGTGGGTTCATCGGGCTGGCTGTTAGTGGTCTGGCTCCTGACCGCCCTGATGACCCTGCTGGGAGCAGCGTGTTACGCCGAACTCTCCGCCCGCTTACCCTGGGCCGGCGGACAGTACGTTTATCTGCGGGAAGCCTGGAATCCCCTGAGTGCGTTTCTTTATGGCTGGACTTGTTTCCTGGTGATCCAGACGGGCTCCATAGCTGCAGTAGCGGTCGCCTTCGCCAAGTTTCTAGGAGTCCTGGTGCCCTCTCTGGGTATAGATCCCGATGCGGGTGCTTATACTTTCGTGGACTGGCCCGACTTCAACCGCTACTTAGCTATTCCCCTGCCTTGGCGCGAGGAGCCATGGATCTTCTGGCAGAAGCAACGCTATTCCATCACTGCGGGACACTTGGTTGCCGTCTTGGTCATAGCCTTGCTGACGGCCATCAATTGCCTGGGTGTCCGCGAGGGTAAATGGGTGCAGAACGTTTTTACCGTTTCAAAGGTAGCTGCGCTGGTGCTGCTAATCGTAGCGGGACTTACTGTAGCTGCCGATGTTGAAGCAATTCGATTGAATTTCGGCGCTTTATGGGGGGGTGTCTATGAGACGCCGCGATTTCAGGAAGTGTCGGAACTGGTTCCCTGGCGTCATTTGGCCGCGATTATGGTGGTGTTAGGTGCGATGGTCGGAGCGTTATTTGCTGCCGATGCCTGGAACAATATCACCTTTACTGCCCTGGAAGTGCACGAGCCTCAGCGGAACCTGCCTCGCAGTCTGCTCAGCGGTGTGGCTTTCGTGATGGTGATCTACCTGTTGACGAATCTCGTGTATTTGTTGGCACTGCCAGTTCGAGCCGACGCGGAATTAGAAGCGTATATTCGCACGACGCAGCAGCAAATCAGCCGACTGACTGCGGAAGGTCGAACTACGGAAGCGCAGGCTCTGCAGCAGGAACTGGAGCAACGTTGGCGACAGGCCAGCACCTTCGAGCGGGGCCTGGCTCGCGTGCTGGATGATCGGGTCGGCACGGCCGTATTGGAACAGGTATCGCCGCGTTTCGGGGTCGCCTTCATGGCTATTGCCGTAATGATTTCCACCTTTGGTTGTGTCAATGGTATGACACTGATGGGAGCCCGACTCTACTACGCCATGGCGCAGGACGGCTTATTTTTCTCGGTGGCCGGTCGGCTCAATCGTCGCGGTGTACCGGCTGCCGGTTTGCTTCTGCAGGGGATTTGGGCATCTCTGTTGGTCTTTTCGGGCACGTATAGCGAATTGCTGGACTTCGTTATTTTTGCTGTGCTTCTGTTTTACGCCACCACCGTAGCAGGACTCTTTATCATCCGCCGCAAACAGTCTGCCGAGCCACCATTCCGCGTTTGGGGATATCCAGTGATCCCAGCTTTCTATATACTTGCTTGCATTCTAATTATGTTAGACTTATTAGTGGTACGTCCTAACTATACTTGGCCGGGCCTGTTTATTGTGCTGACGGGAATTCCCATATACTATTTATGGAGGTTTCTGGGCCACCGTGGTCGTTTAAGATCGGAGACCTGAGAACGGGCGACTGCCAGTTCCATAAACTGGTAACATTTCTACCTGAGGATGGGGGTCTAAGATCGGAGACCTGAGAACGGGCGACTGCCAGAGACACGCCTGGAAAGTGAAGTGAGAGGGTACTTACCATGACAATAAATATGCGCCGCTGGGTATACGTGACGGCCGCGGGAACCATAACGGTCGGACTGGTTTTCTGGTTGGTCTGCGCCAATCTCGCGGAGTCAGCGTTTCATTATCCGGAGGGGAAATGCGAGTGTGGGCGACTTAGTTATATAAATAAGGTACCCGTCCTGGAAGTCTGGGGCGAGCCGGAACAAATGGGCCAGGCAATGGCCCGTTTAGGCGTGGTGCCCGCGGAGCGTTTGCGTCATTATCCCCGCGAATTGTTTTTTGCCGTCCTGCCCCGACTGACGCCTGCGGAATGGAGTACAAGGGCCTGGCAGGAGCTCCTGGCAGCGGGCCAGCGACTTATCGCGAATATGCCCGAACGTTACCGTCGAGAGTACGAATCGCTCCGTAAACATGTGCCTGAGGCGTGGCATGAGGGCTTACTGGCCGGCAATACGTTATTCGACATTAAGCGTGTCGTGCATTGTTCGGCGGTTATTGTGCAGGTACGCCCGGTTCAGGGAGACGCTAATTCTCAGGCCTCCCTTCTGTTAGGCCGAAACCTTGATTTTCCGACCTTAGGATACTTGCATAAGTATAGCCTCGTGTCAGTATATAGGCCGCGCGATCGCTATGCGTTTGTGGCTGTAGGTTTTCCGGGAATGATAGGGGTTCTATCAGGCATGAACGAGCACGGGCTCTGCGTGGCTATGTTAGAGGTATATGAATCAGGAGATGGTTCGCCACCATTTGATGCGAAGGGTATTCCTTATGCCGTGTGTTTACGCCAATTATTAGAGGAATGCCGCACTGTGGAAGAAGCTGAGCGGCGACTGCGTGAGATGCCGCATACTTGTTATTACAACCTAGCGATTTGTGACACCCGGACAGGCGGTGTATTCGAGGTATCCCCCCAAAGGATATGTTTCCGAGGATTGGAGCAAGGGCTGTGTGCGTGCACCAATACTTTTCTCAGTGAGCCGCTCCAGGTCAAGGACGGCAAGAACTGGTATCGCAGTCGAGAACGTTTGACGGAATTGTTGAGTTTACGCGAACAAGGCAGCATAGAAATTGCGGACGTGCATCGAGTACTTCATCGGGCCAATCTGGGCGCGGTGACTATGCACACCATGATTCTTGAACCCCTGGCGCTGCGGTTGCACTTGGCGATGGGGAGCTGTCCTTCGTCTGCCCTACCGCTGGTACGTCTGGATTTGCGCCAGCTGTTAAAGCCGGAGGAGCGGCCTCATTAGACTTTCGTGGGTCTCTCCGGTCTATCGCAGACTGCGAGGATAACTTGCCTCGTAAAGATCAAGGTGCATACGATGCTGGCGGCGGCAGGATGACTAAGGCCGGCCGTTTGGTCTTAGGAGAACTGCTTTGACTGAGATCGTGAATACGTCCGTGCAGGAAGAGCCGAAGGCCTCTTTTGCCTTCGTGAGCTTGGGTTGCGCGAAGAACACGGTGGATTCCGAGCGGATGTTGGGCCTGCTGGCGTTGGACGGTTTTGCTCTGACTCCCTCACCTGAGCACGCGGATGTGGTGATCGTTAATACCTGCGGGTTCATCGAGGCTGCGCGGCAGGAATCCTTAGCCGTAATTCGCGAGATGGTGGCATTGAAAAAGCGCGGACGGGTGCGTGCTGTCATTGTGGCGGGCTGTCTGGCCGAGCGTTGGCGCCAGCGGTTGCTTGAGGAGGTGCCCGGAATTGACGGCCTGCTGGGCGTTTTTGCCCGGGAAGAAATCAGCGCGCTTTGTAACCGTGTGCTTCAAGAGTGCGCTGCTCAGACCTCGCGGGATTCACGGCGCCAACTGAAGAGGCGAGCGGCCCACGGTCGGCGGGCGTTGCCCCTGGTCACCGATACCTCTTGGCAGGCACGGCAACGGGCCGTTTGGGAACAACGAACAGTCTTTCGCCCGGCGCCCGTGCGACCCTTTTCCGATCAGGCGCGGCTGCGAATTACTCCTCAGCATTTCGCGTACCTGAAAATCTCGGAAGGCTGCGACAGGCTGTGCACGTTTTGCGCGATACCGAAAATGCGCGGCAAACACGTCAGCAAACCCATCCACCAAATCCTGGAAGAGGCCGAAGAACTTGTCCGCGACGGAGTGGTGGAACTGAACCTGGTGGCCCAGGATTTGACCTACTACGGAATGGACACACACGGTCGGCCCCTGCTGGCGGAGTTGTTGAGGCAATTAGAGACCATTGATTCGTTGCGCTGGATTCGTTTGCTCTACCTGTACCCGATGTACATCACAGATGAGCTGTTGGAAACGATTGCAGCGAGTACCAAGATTGTGCATTACCTGGACATTCCGTTGCAGCACATCAATGATCGCGTGCTGAGGCGAATGCAGCGGCGTGTTACCCGGGCGGATGTGGAAGCATTGCTGAAGCGATTGCGGCAGGCGATACCTAATTTGGTATTGCGTACGACTATGATAGTCGGCTTTCCTGGCGAAACCGAAACGGAGTTTGAAGAACTATGTGCATTCGTCGCGGAAGGGCATTTTCAGCGGTTAGGCGTATTTACTTATTCGCTGGAGCCCGATACACCCGCAGCCCGGCTGGATGGACATCTAGCCGAGGAGGTCAAGGAGGCGCGGCGCGATCGGCTGATGCGAATTCAGCAACAGGTGGCGTTTACCTGGTCGCAGCGGCAGGTGGGGCAGGTTTGGGATGTCCTGGTAGAGGGCCGCGATGCTGCGCGGCGTGAGTGGTGGATAGGCCGAAGTTATGCCGACGCGCCGGAAATAGACGGTGTGGTGCGTTTTCGTGGTGGGCATTGTCGGCCTGGCGAAGTTGTGCGGGTGCGGATTCGACAAGCGGATGGGTATGATGTCCTGGGCGAACTTCTGCCCGATGCGGGGCCGGCAGAGCAACGCGGGGACATACAATGATGGAGCTATGATTGCTACCTTACCGACCATGTCCCCCCAACAATCGCCCACGTCCTGGTGGACTTGGGCCAACCTCCTGACTGGATTACGTTTTGTAGTTTGTCTGCCCCTGTTCGTATCCCTGGCCTGGGCCTGGTGGTGGATGGCCGAGGTACTGTTGTTGATTGCAGCGGTGAGCGACTGGCTGGATGGCTGGTTGGCTCGACGCACCCAGACGGTAACCGCGTTGGGGCGCAACTTAGATCCGCTGGCCGACAAGGTACTAGTCTGTGGCAGCCTCGTGTTTCTCCTGCCGCAGCCTGAGGCCGGCGTCGCCCACTGGATGGTGGCCATTATCGTCATCCGCGAATTACTAATCACCAGCCTCCGCAGTCTGGTAGAGCAGGCCGGCCTGCCCTTCGGCGCTGCTTTGCTCGGTAAGCTCAAGATGGTTTTGCAGATGTTGGCGCTCATCGCTGTCGTCGCCTGCCTGGCCCTGGTGCAGAACATGCCGCACTGGTCCACCGCCTTGCGTCCAATGCTGAGCGGGCTGCGCGATGGTTTACTGTGGGCTACTGTTATCGTGACTCTAGTCAGCGGCTTGCAATACCTGGCACGGGCTTACGCCGTCTTGTTGCAAGACTGAACCAAGTAGATTGGTTGCCTATCCCTCTGCCAAGCATTTCATGGGGAAAAATTTTTGCCGGGGCTCCTTGCCGTATGCAGGCGGAAGTAGTATTACACTTTCCATAATTGGTAATATCACAGAACACCCCCACGAAGTACCTGCAGCAACAGGAGGCATCGCCATGAAGCAGCTCAGGAGGTTGGTGCTTGGAAGCACACTGTGCCTGGTGATGATTTGGAGCTGCCAACCCGCTGCTAGTCACGAGCTGAAAGTTTTTGCCAGCCAGATGATTCTCGACCGGCCAGGCCGAACGGTGGCGTTTCTGTCGTGGGGACATTCGTTGCCGACTGACGAACTCGTTGCCGGAGAGACGCTAGCGTCTTACGAGTGTGTCGCACCTGACGGAAAAAGAACTGCCTTACCCGTGCGGGAATTGTCCTTTCAGGAAGCAGAGGTCACCTGCGAGCAAGCAGGGATTTATCAAATTGTGGCGGTTCGGAAACCTGGAGTTTTCACTTACGTGTACGATGCCTCCGGTCGGCGTGTTCTACGGCGCGGCAGCAAACAGGAAGTTACTGACGGGAAAATTGACTATGCAATGCGTAGCCACCAGTTCGCAAAAGCGGTCCTGATTGTGGGGCAGACCAGTCAATCGTTACCACCATGCGGACACACGTTGGAGATCGTTCCTTTGGATCCACCTGCTCAGTGGAAAGCAGGGCAGCCGTTACGGGTGCAGGTCTTGCTTCAGGGCAAGCCCCTGATAGGCGAAATTCTGACGGCCACTTTCGTGGGTTATCGTCCGCAAGGCGCCTGGTGTTTTGCCAAGGAGACGGATCGTGACGGGGTGGTCAGCATCCCTGTAAATCAACCGGGCACCTGGGTGGTACGCGTCCGGCATCGCCGACCTGCTCCAGAGGCCGAACGTGCGTCCGTTGATTATGAGACCTTCACGGCCACACTCACCCTCGAAGTGCGGCCCTGATCCCACCTGTCAAAACCCCTCCTGACCCTCTGTCCTGCAAGGAGTCCTGCCATGCCTCAGCGACGTGCCTTTACGCTGATCGAACTGCTCGTGGTGATAGCCATCATTGGTTTACTGATGGCGCTGCTGCTGCCTGCCGTGCAGCGAGTACGTGAGGCTTCCAATCGCATGCGCTGTCAAAATAACCTGCGACAGCTGGGCATTGCCCTGCATAATCACGAACAGGCGGTAGGTGTGTTTCCCTCCGCATACTGGGTCAGACCTTGGCCACCGGACCCCGCGGTTCCGGCAGGTCATTATCGCTGGTCCACCCTGGCGTTGCTGACTCCCTACTTGGAACAAACCAACGTCTATAACGCTCTCGACCTGAACGTGCCCTTGTTCGGTGGCCCGAATCAGAATCCTCCATTCAGCATCTTTCCGCAAAACCGCGCCCCAGTATCGCTTACTGTGCCTTTATTCTTGTGCCCAAGCGACATGTATAAGCAAGTACTGCCGGAGCGCGGTGCCGCGAATTACGTAGCCTGTGTGGGCAGCGGCACCAACGGAGGGCAGGCGATTGATCCGGGCGATGCCATCGCGGCACCGAACGGCGGGAATTGGGCACCCCCCGATGGCGTCTTCTACGCGAACTCGGCCATTCGCATCAGCGACATCTTCGACGGCACAAGCCAGACCGCCCTGATGTCCGAAACGCTTCTAGGGCCGGGTGGTCCGGACCTCACCGACCGGAATCAGGCAGATCCACGGACGACTTACATCAGTCTGGGAACCTCGCAAACATTGAGCAGCGCGACCTGTCAGTCGGCTACCCTGTTCCGCACCAATCGTCAATCCACCTGGGCTGATGGGGCTTATCCGACGGCACTGTATAATCACTGGTTCCAGCCGAATACCGGCGAATTTGACTGTTTGCGCCACTCTAATCCCGCCTGGAAAGCCGCCCGCAGCCGGCATACCGAGGGCGTGAATGTTCTCATGGGGGATTGCAGTATGCGTTTTGTCCGCAACACCGTGGATTTGAACACGTGGCGAGCCTTGGCCACTCGAGCAGGCAGCGAAGTGGTCGCCCTGCCGTGATAACAGTACGTTGGCTCGCACCTGACCCTTCAGCTTCTAGTCATAGACGGTCTTCTTGCTGCGAGAGAGCGGATGCGGCTCAGATTCAGTATTACCCTTCCACTCGATGACGCTTGCCGCCACTTTATCGCAGTTGCTACGACAATAGAAGATGCGGCTGTCTTACCTGCGGCAAGCCGGATGATAGAGCGATAACCAAGAGCCTCCCTGCCGGGAGCTGGCAACGCATTGGGTGATGAAATTCATGCCATCTACGCCGTCGTAAACATTTGGATAGAGGGTGTCTTTCGCGTCCACCTTCTGCCCGGTGGCACGCTTGATCATGTCGTCATATGCGGCCGTATAAATGTTCGCAAATGCCTCGATAAAGGCTTCCGGGTGACCTGAGGGTAATCGGCAACTGCGTTTCGCCACTTCACTGGTGAACGGGGCATTAGGGTCGCGCGTGTACAGACGGTGAGGCTGACCGTTGACCTTGAACCACATCTTATTGGGTTCTTCCTGGTGCCATTCGAGGGAGGCTTTCGTGCCGTCAATTTCAATCCAGAGATCGTTCTCCCGTCCGTGGGAGATTTGCGAAGCAGTTACCGTGCCCAAGGCGCCATTGCGGTACTGAATAATGCAAGTGCCATAGTCATCCAAAGGACGGCCGGACTCGAAAATTTTGAGCGTACAGGAAACTTTCTCCGGCAGCAACCCCGTGATATAACGCCCGAGGTTGTACGCATGGGTGCCGATGTCACCGAAACAACCCGCTGCACCACTTCGCGCCGGATCAGTACGCCAACTAGCCTGCTTTTGTCCTTGCAATTCCAAGCGCGTCCGCAACCAGCCCTGAATGTAGAACGCGCGGATGGCCTGAATCTCTCCAAGTTCACCATTGCGCACCATCTCGCGGGCCTGCCGTACCAGGGGATACCCAGTGTAATTGTGGGTCAGTGCAAACACGATACCCGTACGTTCGACGATGCGGGCCAATTCCTCTGCTTGCTCCAGAGTGAGTGTCATGGGCTTGTCGCAAATAACGTTGAAGCCAGCTTCCGCGAAGGCTTTTGCTATCTCGAAATGGGTATGGTTAGGCGTGGCGATGGCGACGAAATCAATTCGCTGGTCCGGAGGCAGCTTGCTTTCCTTCTCCACCATTTCCTGGTATGAACCGTAAGCACGTTCCGGTGGAATGTCATAATCCGGCGCAGAAGCCTTGGCCCGCGCAGGATCGGACGAGAGCGCACCCGCGACGAGCACAGCTCGATTATCCAAGATGGCGGCCATGGCATGCACGCGACCGATAAAAGCGCCCTGTCCTCCACCGACCAGTCCCATGCGCAGTTTGCGGTTCAAAGGTGCATTCACGCCCATGCGGTTATCTCCTCGCCATGACTTTGGTGATGCACGACCCACAGCCCGTCCCAGGCCGCATTGACAGATGCGATGCACGTTGTATGCAGGAACGCAGGTCCTGGCCAGGAGATTTTCTTACCCGCCAGCCTCTGCCTGCACCAAACCCACTGCCAAACGTGATTGGCCGACGCTTGGGTATTCGTGGTTGAGGGGCAGCGCACCCGGCTTTCCCACAGACAACTTTATCAACAGGAATCTATGCCATGACCCTGCTTTCGTGGCTGGTGCTGGTGTCGGGAATGCTTACCTGGTACGGCCTGGCCTCCCGCATGCGCCGAGCTTTCCGTTATGCCGATCGCTGGACGCCTGCTAAGACCCTCCTGGTGCTCAGTGGTTGGTTTTGCACCTTAGTGCAGCTCAGTGTCCTTGTTTACCTGGGTCCGTCCACATGGTGGCAGGCTGCCCTGGCCATAACGCTTTATGTGAGCGCTTATGCTCTTTTCCGCGCCGCTCTACGAAGTCATGGCCGTGATAAACCGGCTTTCGTGTTCACCGAAGCAGCGCCCAGTTCCTTCCGCATGAACGGCCCTTATCGGTACATTCGCCACCCCTTGTATGCCGCCTACCTGCTGGCCTGGTCTGCACCTCCCCTGGCTACGAGCCGACTGGAGTTATGGCTCTTGACCGCGTGGATGGCCTTACTTTACACGGTCGCGGCCTGGCGCGAGGAATGCGCCTTCGCGCGTAGTCCTTATGCCGCTCAGTATCAGCAGTATCGTCAGCAAGCGGGGATGTTTTGGCCACGAATCCGCACTTTAGTGAAAGATTTACTGTTTCGGGATCGCTCGCCTGGTTCGGTTTCCAAAGGCACGGATAACCCGCTTCCAACTGCCGAAATACTTGATACGTGCAACTGCGTCTCCGCACCCCTTAGTGGTTCCCATCGTAGTACCGCCGCTTAGTTCAAGGTCAGGCCTATCCCCGTACCATCCTCTCGCGCGATGCTTGTGTGAGCATTACTATCATCTCTTGCCTGCCAGCTGGTTTAGTCATCTATGGATAAGAGATGACATAACACGCAGTAAAGTTTTCCTTTGCTATTGCGATCCTCTACCCCGCTGCCTCATTCCTGGCCATTATCGAACCGCAATATAGACCCTGATGGCGGCCAGGTTCCCACGCGGGCCCCGTTGGGGCACCTCAGCTGTCGCCTGGCACCTGATAACGTAAACACCTAGGATACCTGTCGGATGTGTTCAGCTGACTGAGTCAGTTGTTCCGCTTATAACGCACCCACATAGGCGAACTCCACGCCAGTTCACCGTCTTCCTGCAACACGCGGAAATAATAATAATGCCAGGGCTTCTCGGGCTTGGCATCGGTCCAGGTAAATTGATGCCTATCGGATTTACCCCCAGCAATACTGGCCACAACCTGGCTATCTCGAAGCACATCCACCTGCTTGATGTTCGCGGTGCCCTGGACGAACACCTGGAATACAGGAGGTTGTAAGGCTTCCCATTCATCGCCCATCGTATAGGGGCCGGCGCGGACATCGAGGATTATATCGTCCGTGGCGGCGTAACAATGGCGTTTCCGGGCGGCATCCAGCAGGGCTTCACGATCCTGTCGCTCGGCTAAGGCGATAAAGTATGAGATATGCGTGGACCAGTGATCACTGGATGCCTGAAAGCCGAGACGATAGCCTTTCGCCAAGGCATGATGGATATAGCCGCTCGGTTGCCAGCCTCCGATCTGGGGCGGAAACTTCCCCGACTTCGGATCGTAGCCAGCGCGGGGACAATCAGGATATTCATAATTCATACGGTCGCCCTGGTAGATTTCTACTATCGGTTCCACCAACGGATCATGATCACGCCAATCGGTGCCCATATTAGTGGCGGAAGTGTGTGAAGCGCAGATACCGCCGAGTTCCCGCAAATAAAGGTAAAGCATTTTTGTGTCGTCGGCATGAACATTGGCGACGCGCTTGTCGGGATCAGGTTCGTGCAGGCGGGGCAAGGTCATCACGCCCCGTTTAGCAAATAGAACGTTACGATGTCCATGCGGATAGGCCACACTGCGCTCGTAACTGAACATCGGTATAAACACGCCGCGAAGGTGATACGCATCGGTGAATTTCTGCGTCAGCCACCAGGTATATTCTCGCCCCGCGCCATTATCGTGATCGCCATTACCAATCCAATCCAGCATTGCCGCGTCTATGGCATAGCGGAACATATCTTCCAAACAGCCATCCGGACCACCATCCCAGGAAATCTCAGTGTGCCGATGGAACTCTCCCCGCAGCAGATAATAAATCTTGCCACCCACCCGCACCCGATAGTCGCGAATTCTGCGCACCACAGCCTGTTCTTTTTCTGCCGCCGCTAAGTCCTTCTTTCCGGGAACCCGCTCGCGAAGCTGCGGCGCCATCCCTGTTCCTGGCAGGTCTATATAGTTGAAGTAAAGATCAAAACCGATCTTTTCAGGCGTGGTATAGCGGCCGTCGGTATTATGCAGGATCAGCAACCCGCCCGAAGCATGCGGCAATAACACGGGGCGGCTGTCCATAATGTTGCAGGAATGATGTAACTCCACAGGTTCAGACCAGACGTTTCCCAGATAGCATCTCAGGAAAGAGAGCCAATACGAACCGGGATGAGTGGAGTAACGGGTACCGAATTTCTGACGGTAACTGAGCCAGAGCCGGCCTTTGCCGTCCAAGCCCAAGCGCGGATGGCTGTAACGGGGTGAGCGTTCAAACCGCACTGCGGCAAGGGCCTCATAGGGCATCTTCGGTGGTTCCACCTGAGAAGCAGGGAGCTCTGCTTGCGGCTCTGACAGTTTGCCATTCTGCCAACAGACTACGCGCACACTGCGCGAGCCATATAAGGGTTGGCCTTCGGTATCAAAAGCACCGAAATCCTTGCCCCAGAGTTCCGTTCCCTCTTCGTAGGCAATCCATAAACGACCCATTTCATCCCAGACTATGCTGGGCCGCGCTTCAAACTTAGGCGACGTCGCTATCGGATGGAAACTGATCTTAGCCCCCTCGAGAATTGCGACATAAACATCATAATCTCCATGGTAAATATCGAAAGCGATGGCCACGCGACCGTCAGCGGAAGCGGCCAGAGCAGGAGACCACTGATTGGCAGCACCAGTGGTGCCGAGCCGTCCGGACTGAATCACCTTACCGCTCTCGATGGTGCAAAAGCAGATCGTTGCTTTCCCAGTGTGCGACCAACTCTGCCAGGCAACCCAGATGCGTCCCTGTTGGTCTGTGCAAGCCACCGGACCCAGGTCGGGACCTGGGCTGTCTTCTGAGATGAGCATTTCTGGTCCTAACCGTGGCGAGTCATCGGACTTAGTGGCGGGCTCAATTTGCCGCAGGTAAATGTCGAAATTACCCTGGCGTTGGGCGCTATAGAAAACAAAGACACGTCCATCCTTAGCTGCAGCGATGGCGCACCGGACCAAGTCTTCTTGGGAGTTCGTGACCGCTATCGGTGCCGACCATTTTCCTTGGCGATAGTAACGGACGAAGAGCTGATCGGCAAATTCTGGCTGATAAAAACGTCGGAAGTCTGTTGGCTGTTCCTTGAGGTCAGCGGCTTCAACCTGTCGAGTGGGATCGCGCAACTTATAAGCGGTATAGGCGAGCCATAATGTACCATCGGGAGCGTAGCACGCAGCGGGAAAGTCCTCCTCCGAAGGCTCGGTAACGGCAGGGCGAGCGGTGCTTACTAGACGGACTACAGCGGCCTTATCCCAAAGATAAACATGTTGGCCAGCCAAGACTTCGGTCAGACGCACGAGCTGCTTCTGTGGCTGGCGACCGGGGACCTCGATGTGCAGGGCAGCATCGGGCCGCAACTCAGTCACATGTAACACGATGCCGACGCTCTCTATGCCTTCCAGTCGGGCGACTGCGGGTTGAGCTTTCGGGAGGCGAATGGGGCGGCGCGAGCGCACTGTCCAGCCATCACCTTGTATAGCGTCGGTGTCCCGGAAACGGTAACCTTCTCGGTGGACAATCCGGCCTCCGTGGAGTTGTACTCGACCCGACCAATCGCTCGGTTCAGTGTCGGTCAATCCCATTTCTAACAAAACGGCTGTCGCAGGTGCAGATTCCTGACACGCCTTGGCCCAGTGAAGCAGCAATAGTCCTTGAGGTTTCGGCTGTGCCAACACAAGCAGCAGACCCAAAAGGCTCACACTGCATACGCCCAGCACGCACTTGCGGATCATTGTCGTGCCCCCTGGTGGTGTGAAACCAACCTACTATAAGAGTTAACGATTTCTTTCGGAAAAGGTAGTGTTCGAACAGCTGGTAACCAGGCGTGCGCCAACTACCCCAGCCCAGGGCGGTCACTGGATTTACGCATTTATTGAGCGGTTCGACGACGTTAATTATTGACGAAAAAATGTGTCCCCTCCGATGTCCGCGTTTTCGGAGGAGTTACTCTGCAAGCGAACCATAAAATAGTTGCCCCGTCGGATACGGTTTCACCGACCGCCGGGGATTGATGCGAAAAGTCCGACGAAGAGGCCGATAAAGGTTTGCAGTATTCTTAGGACGCGCCTAGCCGCGAGCGTTCAACGGAACACTGGGATCGTCGGCGACGTTAATCCAAATGTGGACATGAGGCGTGCCACGGAAGTACCAGACGAAGGCCGGGCCTTCGAGTCGCCAGTTATCCCATTCCCCATCGTCGCCGAGGTCGCCTTCCTTGTAGAAGGCCAGGTGGCATTTATCCAGCCCGCCATGCTTCTTGAGGCATTCCATAACTTCGTCCTGGTCTTCCTTACGATAGGGTTCCAATAGGCTGCGAAGGACAACTTCCAGCTGGGCTTTCTGGTCACGGCTGAGCTCGGAACATGGGATGCCGGGGAATTTTCCGCCTGGTCCCTGGAAAGGCACGCGCGATTCCGGTGGTCGGCGATCTACCAGCGCAAGCTTCTTCTGGCGATCATCAAGCATCTGATAAACCTTGTTGGCTTCCACTGCTTGATGCCAGAACACGTTGCCCGGGTGGCCTGGCTTTTCATTGAAACCACTGGCGGCATGACCGTGAAAGATCGGCCCACCAAACGCCACATGTTCTTCGCTGTTGCCGTCGCAGCGTATAGTCAAATGCCGCCCGGTCATGACGAACATGAACTTCTCCTCACCGGGCCGACCGAAAATCGCAATGTTCTGATCCGAGCCCCAGGGGCGACCGCCGGTATCATCGCGCAGTTGTTTGTCAATCTTTTCGACCCAATCGGAATTGAAGATGTTACAGAAAATCTTGCGAATGATGTCGCGCTGCTCTGCAGTAAAGAACTCGCTGGCAATGGAAGGACGCGTGATGTGCCAGTTGTTGGATACGTGAGTGCGGAGCAAACCTCGCTGCGGATCCTTATAGTCCCAGGGGAAGCAGACGACTTTCTTCTGTTCAGGCGTGAGTTTTTCATAAAGCACCTTGACCAGGGACTCGGCAGCGCTTGTGGGTTTGGGGGCTGCCTGCACCTTGGGCACAGCAAAGCCCTCGAGGCTGACTACGGTAGCCGTGGCTAAGCTGGCTTGCCAGAGAAAATCTCGGCGACTCAGTTCGCCGTTCTCCCAAGCCTCGCAATCCGGGCACACGATTCGCTTCTCGGCGGCCATGATGCACCTCCTCCTGATTTTGAAAACCGAATAGCGGGCACGTATTGGCTGATTCTCTTCACGATGCCCACCGAGTAGTGCCTATCTTAGTGGGCGCATGGTTCCAGTTTATTCCGAGCTAAAAGAAAATCTAGCCAGCTGATTATGAGAAATTGCTGAAGACCTGGTCTGGTATATTTGCAGCCTGGGAGAGGAAAACTGCTCAAACTTGTGAAAGACTTGGGCTTGTAGAGAATCACGGGATAGTTTATAATTCCACGGAAGAATGAGCCAATGGTGTGAAACCGAGCCGAACTTCCTAGCCGTGCAGCCGCGCATCCTGGTCTTGCAAAGTTCGCCCCAATCCAACCCGCTGCTGTGGAAGCCAGGGGAAGTTGAATACGTTTATGCCGACAGTTTGCCGGAAGCCATCACTTTGCTCAGGCGCGGCGATATTGTGGGGGTGTTGGCGGATATTCATGACATTAATCTCCTGGAACAAGGGGAAACGGTACTCCAGGCCAACCGCATCCTGGAATTGCTGGAAGATGGCGTGGCATTGGTTGATGAGCAGTGGCGAATCCTTTGGGCCAATTCGCGCTTCCGCTCGTGGTGCACGGGGCCTGTGGAGGAGGTGCGTTTTTATGATGCGTTAGGTTCTCCGGAGATTTTGGGGCCGGAGTACAGCCCGTTTCATGCCGCGATGCAGCAAGGACGCGTTGCCACCTGTCTGCGCACCAGTCAGGGACTGTTTCTGGAATTGATTGTTACGCTCTTATCGTCCCAACAGGGAAAACCCACGCATTTTCTGGTATTAGGGCGGGATATTACCAACGAAAGGCAGCGCCAGCAGAAACTCGATGCGATTCATCGTGCAGGCCGAGCTTTGGCCGCGCTCTCCCCCGAACAACTGGCGCATATGACTCCTTCCGAACGCATCGAACTGCTTAAGCAAAACATCTTGCGCTACACCCACGACCTGTTGCATTACGACGTCATTGAGGTTCGCTTACTGGATCCAAGAACGGGTAAGCTGGAATTGTTAGTCGCCGAGGGCATCACTTCGGAAGCGGCGCAACGCGAGTTATACGCACGGCCACAAGGCAACGGTATTACCGGTTTTGTTGCCAGTAGCGGCAAGAGTTATCTTTGCCCGGATACCGCTCATGATCCGCTCTACCTGGAAGGCGCCCGCGGTGCACGGAGTTCGCTGACTGTGCCTTTACTGTTCCAGGACCGAGTCATCGGCACGTTCAATGTGGAAAGCCCCAAGCCGAACGCCTTTACCGAGGAAGACCAGCAATTCCTTGAAATTTTTTCCCGTGAAATCGCGCAGGCGATTCATACGTTGGAGCTGTTAGTCGCCGAAAAACGCGAAACTGTCAGCCAATCGCTCGACCTGATTCGACGCGAAATCGCTATGCCCCTGGATGCCATTCTTATCACGGCTGCCATGCTCCAGGAGCGCTACATCGGCCATGACGACGAAATGGTCGAGCAACTGAACACCATCCTGAAGAATGCTCGGACCATTCAGGAGTGTCTGATCCGCGTGGGAGAAACCATGACCCCGCCTCAAGCTCAGTCCGAGGGAGGCCATCATCAGGGGCTGCGAAGATTACGTGTGCTGGTGGTGGATAGCGATGAGCGGGTACGCCGTTCGGCCCATAGTTTGCTGGAACGCTTCGGCTGCCGCGTGGAAACCGCTCGGGTGGGACGCGAGGCCATCTCCTTGGCACGGCTCCACGCCTATGACGTGATTGTAACCGACATTCGCTTGCCGGACTATGAAGACGGTTACGAACTTTGCCAGCAGCTACGCCAGCTCCAGCCTGGCACCCACGTCATCCTGATGACCGGTTTCGGCTACGACGCTAAACACACGATCATACGAGCTCGCCAGGCAGGGTTGATTGTCGGTACCTTGTTCAAGCCTTTTCGGGTCGAACAGTTACTCAGCTTGCTGGAGTCCCTGCCTCGGACTAAGGATTCCAGGCCAGAACCGGCGGTAACCACTGCTTGAACTGGGCGCATTAGTTGGTGCCTGACTTCTGCGAGGAGACAAGAACACAGTGACTACCGCGACCCCATCTGGTCCCGACACGCAGTTCAGCCACTTTGATGAGCACGGCTCCAGTCGCATGGTCAATACCTCGGCCAAGCCGGAGACCTTGCGCTGGGCCCGGGCCTCCGCGCGACTGCGGATGCTTCCCAGTACCGCGGCTATGATTCGGGATCGCCGTCTGGCGAAAGGCGACGTCTTGGCGGTGGCTCAACTGGCTGGGATTCAGGCGGTCAAACACACCCCCTTTCTGATTCCCCTGTGCCATCCGCTTCCCATCACTTCCGTCGAAGTGCATTTCACCTGGCTGAATAACGAACTGCTGCACGTCGAAGCTCGTGTAGAGTGCATTGCTCGCACCGGCGTCGAGATGGAAGCGCTCACCGCAGTCGCTGTGGCAGCACTTACCGTTTACGACATGTGTAAGGCCGTGGACCGCACTATGGTCATTGAGAACATTCAGTTGGAAGAGAAAGCCGGCGGTACATCCGGGCATTTCGTTCGCTCTGCTTGAAGAAGTCTGTTTCAGCCGCTGGGATTCGTCCAACGAAAATCTAATGGCCGAGTTGGTTTGCCGCTTTTTCTTGCCAAAAAAGTTTCGGTCGCTAAAATCATTTCAATTACCACTGAAACTTCTAAAGAATCGAATAATCGTATGACTCCTGACCTGCTTGGCGGTTCCGCTGCAAAGTGCGTCGCGGAGCCGACCTTCGACGATGTGGTGCGCCTGGTCGCGGACGATTTGCGGGAAGTCGAATTGCTTCTGCACCGCGAAATTCGCAGTTCCATTCCGGAAGTGCAACGGGTCCTGGAGCAGGTGCGACTCTATCGGGGAAAGAGATTGCGGCCCATGCTGTTGCTGCTATCAGCGCGCCTGTTTGGTGTAGTGCGACCGGAGCATCATCTCCTTGCCGTGGTTCTGGAGATGATCCATACCGCCACTCTGATTCACGACGACATCCTGGACGGTGCTCATCTCCGTCGTCATCAGCCTACATTGCACGTCAGTTGGGGGGTGCCGGCGGCCGTGCTCGCGGGTGATTACCTTTTCAGTCATGCATTCACGTTAGCCAGCCAGACCGGCAGTACGCTGGCCTGCCAATTGATCGGACAAGTCACCAATCGCGTTTGCGAAGGGGAAATGCACCAGTCCTTATGCCAGAATCGCTTCGAGTTATCGGAAGAGGAGTACTTCACCATTATCCGCGCCAAGACCGCAGAATTGACCAGCCTGGCTTGCCGACTTGGTGCTTTGTTCTCCCAGGCCCCGCCACAGCAGGTCGAAGCACTGGCTGAATACGGCCTGCATCTCGGTTTAGCCTTCCAGATTAGCGACGATCTCCTGGATTTCATCGGGGATGAGAAACGTGCAGGTAAGTCTCTAGGTACCGACTGGACCCTGGCTAAGCTCACTTTACCTGTTATTTATTGGCGCGACCAGCTTACGCCGCAACAACGCCAGTACTATATCCAGGCTTGGCGACACCATCAGCTGCCCCTGGCCGAGCTGCGCTGTTTGCTGGAACAATGTGGTGCTCTCAGTGCTGCCCGGCAACGCGCCGCTCAGCACGTTCAATATGCCGAACAAGCCCTCAGCTATGTACCGCTTATTCCTGAACGCTTCGCCCTGCAGGCATTGGCTCAATTCACCATCCGCCGCGAACTTTAGTGTCGCTCGTAAACTTAGGAACTTAGTGATTTTACCTGGCGAGGGGATGGCGCCAGTTCTAACACCGTATCAGTAACTTTCAGTACTCACTAAGTGTTTGCAAGCTAACAATTTGTGAGCCACAATTGTTCAGGCGGTATGCCTCGGTGCTATCTAAGTCCTAACACACAACGCTGAGGCATTTCGGCTAATCTAGCATCCACTCTCAAGGACAAGGAGGCCTGTCCATGATGCGCTGGCTTAGCGTAGGATGTATATGGCTGGTATCAGGAAGTTGGCTGGCGGCACAATCTCCCGCGGGTTCGATAGCTCAGCCTTCGTCAGCGCCCAGTTACCTATCCCCATTGGCGATGCAGCACTCATCGGCCCAACCCCAACAGGCCCAACCCGCAGCTCCGCCGACGATGCCTCCAGAGCCTGTGCCCAGTTATCGTATTCCGGTTCCAGCCCACGGCATGACTGGCACGCCTCCGCTACCTCCTTATGCTTGGCCTACGTATGCCCCCTATAATAATTACTCGCGGGTTGCCTATCCTGCTTGCTATCCTTATGAAGCGTTTCCTTATTTTGGACCCTTCTATCCCTTCCCGAAAGTTCCCCTCGGTTGGCGTGCTGTGAAACTCGAATGGAATGATGGATTCTGGTTTCTTAGTACCCATGCACAACGTTATGATTATTGGGTTCTGCGCTTCTGGTAATCTTTATAATCTTCATTTCAACTGATTCCCTGCTTTGCCTGATTAATCTAGGGATTTAGTATCTGATAGAGGTAACCCATGAGGACAAAATTCACGATAGTCCTGCTGACGGGTTGGTTTGCTGTACTCTTTGGGTTAGCATTTAGTCCGAGCACTCCGTTAGCTCAACCGCGCAAATGGTCCTGGCATGGTATTTATCCGACAGTTCTGACCCCTTGGCGTTGCGATGGCCGTGTTGATGAAGATGCTTTGCGCTGTCAAATCGAATACCAGTTGCGAGGTGGTGTGCACGGGGTACTGGTCCTGGGCACATTGGGGGAAGGCGATTATGCCACCTTCGAAGAGCGGGCTTCGGTGATCCGCACCGCAGTGGCCACCGTTCGGCAGCGGGTGCCGGTAGTGGTGGGCCTCCATACTGCCGACATCCGCGATGCCCTGCACAAGGCAGAACAGGCTCGAACACTAGGGGCCGATGCTTTACTCGTTAAGTATCTAGGGGACCCTTGTCCCGATGCGGAACGTGTGCATCAGTTCTATCAGCAACTAAGTCGAGCTGACACATTGCCGATTTTTTACTATCATTTCCCAGGCCAGACAGGACTTTATTTGTCACCTCTGGAATTGGCCAGGATCTTGAGTTTACCTAACGTCATCGGCATCAAGACCTCCACGTTAGACTTAGCAGAGACTCGCACATTAATAAGTCTCACCCAAGGCCAGGGCAAAGTCTTTCTGAGCGGAACGGCTCTCAACCTCACTCAATACTTAGAAACGGGCGGCCAAGGGGCCATGTGTCCGGAAGCGGTCCTCTTACCATGTCATACCGTGGCCGTTTATGAAGCCTATCTCCAGGGAGCGACGACGCAGGCACGCACCTGGCAACGGCAACTTTTCGTCGTCGCTCCCCTGCTCCGCGACAGTCCGACTCCCGTGAGCCTGGCTCGCTCCGTCGTGATGTTTACCCAGGACCGCGAACTTAGTATTCCCGTACGGGAGGATACCGGGCAGGCACGTCTCAAGGCCACTTTGAACGAACTAGGAGTTTGTATGAGCGCGGCTGTGAAATGTCCGTTGCCTCAACTGGATACTCACGACCGCCTGAAGGTCAGGCTGGCCGTCGCGCGGATTCGCCTGATGAGCAAATGAGAAAACAGACGCCTCAGGCACTCAGCAGTATTCCCAGCGAACCGGACCTCCACCGGGTTGGGACTAATTCTGACTTAGAGGGTAAGCTGTCAGAATGCGTGTTGAAATCCGAGCCAGAACCACACGGGCTCGTCCTCGGCAATGAGGCGCGCCACATCAAAACGAAAAGTGGTACGTTCGATGAAGCTCATCCAGGCAACGTCCAGCCGCACCCCGACACCCACACTGTGGGCTATGCCATCTACTGCCCGGCCATTCAGATATATTGCGCCGACATCGTAAAAGACTGCTCCATAGACGTGACTGATTCGAGCCACATTATCGGCGACACTGAGCTGCCAATTCTTATACAAAGGGAAGCGCCACTCGACGGAAGCTAACCAGAAGGCACTGCCTTCCCGGTCACTGCGGCCCAGCCCGCGCACTCGTAACGAGCCTCCTAGCTGGAAATGCTCACCATTATCTGGCCAACCCGCACCTCCAGCGAGCCGTAAGGCCAGGCGTGTTTCTGAGAAATATCCATAACCTTCGGGGAAACTCCATATATAACTTCCCTCCGCCAGTATCCGATGATAAGTCTCCTCGCCTCCTAAGATCGGTTGACCGTTTTCGTAATAGACATAAAAACGATAGCCGGCATCGGGATCCCAATAAGGTGTCCGATAGTCCCGAGAGTATAGAATTCCCCACGCGGTCAGGTTATCGTATCGTTCGATCCCTGGCCGACGCACCGGCCCTGCGCCTGAGAATTCATTCTCCAGACGGCCATAGACTTCCACAAATTCGATCGGATTCATATAGAGGCTGGGCGTATAGGTGAAAATATACCGTGCAAAGATTTTCGCCCGGTCTTTTTCAAAGTTCGACCAGTCGGTGGATAAACTGCGCATGTATTGCAGGCCCACCTGCATGCGCGGTAGCGGAAAGTGGTCGCGAATGATATCAAAACCCACACGCCAATCCTGATCGTTAGGATCGTAGGCCAGAAACAGCCCGCCCCGCAGCGTCTGCAAACGATAGACCCCCAGACGAAGCCCCACATAAGGCTGCTGACCGAAGGCAGGATCCATAAGCCCCGCCCAGGGACCGAATGTGATAGCGTAACCATCATAAGGAACTGTAAGATCCGTGTCATCCAGGTTAGTATAGAGCGGTGTCAGACGCCAACGTATGGGCGTATGCCATGAATTGTTCACAGGGTTGCGATCAGGTAGCACCTGGTCGGGATCAACGCGGATGTCCCGCGGCAGATTCTCGGTTTGAAGAGTAACGCGGTAAGTGTCTGGTCCTAAACGCTCAACCTGTGCCCCATCAGACGGCAAGTCATAGAAATGCTGGTCGGGTTCAATGGGAATGATCACAGGGCGATTGTTGTCGCCGAAATTTATCAGTACTTTCGTCGGCTCGGTAAATTCACCTTTTTGCCGAACCAGTATTTCCACTTGATAGGTACACTCGCCCATACCAGGCAAGTAGCGGCTGAGCCGGGGACAAATCACGGGCCAACTTAACCCCGACTTAGTCTCGGCCCAGATACGAACGCGCTCGACAGACCAATCGGACATGCCCACACTATATAGCCAGCGTTGAAAAAAATCGCTCCAGGATTGGCCGGTATAATGCTCCAATTCCCGCTGAAAGTCGGCCACGTGAAGAATCTGAAAATAATATTTCCGATAGAGATGCCGCAGGAAATCAATGAAAGCTGCCTCTCCGAGACGGTCCTCGATCATACCAAAGATTTTACCGCCACCATCGTAAGTCATACTAAACAGGGTAACTATATGGCCGTAGCTGGGTAATGGTTGAACGATAGGGGTTTGCTCTTGTCGTGCCAGGGTTCCGTAGAGTCCACTCCAGCGATAGTCGTTATAGAACACGTTAGGTGCCCAGGAGCGCGCCCAACCGGGCAATTCCAGTAAGGCAAAGTTTTTCCCATACTTAAGACTCATTCGTTTGGCAGTAAAGTAACTGACTATGCCCTCGTCCATCCAGGTTTCCGCGTAGCCATTGGTGCCGACTACGTTGTACCACCACTGATGCAGGGTTTCGTGGCTAATCAAGTGTTCTAAATAACGTTCGGCGAGGCGGGGTATCATAAATACGCGATGGTCAATTTGTATAATACCGCCATTTTCATTGCCGTTCCAGGGAAAATAGGATTCCACAATGTCGAATTCGTCATAAGGGTAAGGGCCAAACCAGCGGCTATAGACAGGAATCGCGTCGCAGGCAAACTGGAGTGCCTTGCGAGCCAGATATTCATGTTCCGGAAATGCCAGGACACGAACTCGGATGCCCTCGACGCGAGCACAATACTCCTGATAGCGATTACTGCACACAAGACAGAAATCGCGAGCTGCAGGGCTATGTATAGTTACCCGTTTATAGCCGTCGCCGGCACGGTTTTCCGCAACTATAGTCCCCGTGCTGGCGATGTGCTGGTCTTCGGGAAGCGTAATCTGAACCTGATAAACACCGGCTTCCTGATAGAAGGGTTGATGCCAGGGAATAAAGGGGACCGGATGCCAGCCGGCATCATCATAATAAGCTAATACGGGATACCAGTTAGTGAGCATCGTCACGCCCCGATAATGTCCCCAACGCCCCTGAACTTCAGGCAGCTCCAGAGTATAGTCCAGAGTGACTGTCGCCGATCCTCTTGCGGGAACGGATGTGGGCAGAGGAACCACCAGCGCGGTGGGTATGTCTTCGCGCCAGTGGAAATTTAAGGCTCTGCCATCGAGCCAGACCCGATGAACAGTGAGGCGCTGACCTTGTGCATCAAGAGCCTCTTTATAAGGAGTCCGCAGCAATTCTAAGGTTTTGGCCAGCAGGGTAAGTTCTTTCCCCTCGGCCTTATAACGCGGATAGACGTTGAAGACAAGTTCCGAGGCGGGCCGATTGTGGCGGTTGACAAAGGTCACCTGTTGGCGGACGTACACTTGTCGCTTAGCCACATCCAGTAAGACCTGGAAATGATAGCGCGGCAGCCAATCGGGAATGGAATAGCGTGGTACGGGTAAGTCTCGCGGAGATACTCCTATCGGAGTGTCCTCTGACTGCGCCCAAAGCAACCCGGCACAACCTGCGAAGAATGAAGCCCACAAAAAAATTAACACCAGGAAAACAGAGCGGGAAGCCCGGAGGTTGCGGCGTAAGGTGGCGCGAAGTTTCAGCGCCAGGCCTGTGTCAGGCGGAGACGAAAATATACTTCGCCGGCGCGAGTGGGCTCGTCGCAAATGGATAGCAGAAAGCTGGGCGGTGCTCCAGGCCATCGGCGTGATAGCAGACGCCTATCTGATCGGCAGCGTCCCGGTGGCCGGCTCACCATAACCACGGTTGTCGTGCGGTCAACGCGAATTGGCGACGTCCTGAGGACAACGGCGCGTGTCCGAACCGGCGTCACGAAGCGGAAGCGATGAGAAGGGCTTCGTTCGATTCCGTCACCGGCACCACTACGCTGCAATTGCGCCCTCGCGCTTTGGCCTGTTGTAAGGCGGCTGCTGCATGGTAAACGAGGGTTTCTGAGGAGATGATCGCGTCGTGGGGGACTGCTACGAAACCGAGGCTCACGGTGAAATGGATGTCATGACCGTCGTAATGCACAGGCGTATCCTGCAAGGTAGTGCGAATGCGCTCAGCCAGCACCAGAGCGCCTTCGGGTTCGGTAATCGGAGCGATGATCAGGAATTCTTCACCCCCCCAACGCCCCACGGTGTCGGTACCGCGTATGCAATTGGTCAAGGTCCGCGCCAAGGCGATCAAGACCTGATCCCCGCCGGTGTGTAAGTAGCGGCTGTTGATATTACGGAAATGGTCCACATCCAACATGCCCACAGCCAGCGGGCTGGGGTAGCGGGAACGACGGCGGAGTTCCGCTTGAAGCAGTTGTTCCACTGCCCGACGATTGGGCAGGCCGGTCAGTTCGTCGGTGAGCGCCAGCTTTTCGAGCATGGCATTGGTTTGCTGCAACTGGCGGTTGGCGGTCTCAAGCAAACGGTTCGCGCGTTCCAATTCCTCGGTGCGTTCACGAACTCGTTTCTCCAGGTCACAGATCAGTTGATGATTCTGCTGGAGCAGTTGTTCGTGGCTGCGTTCCAGAGCAGCTACTCGAGCCGCATCGCGTACCGCCTGCCGCAATTCCTCCGGTTGCCACGGTTTCAGAAGATAGCGAAATACCTGACAACGGTTTATCGCATTCAGCACGTCCTCCAGTTCGGCATAACCGCTCATGAGGATGCGCACGCTCTTCGGGGCATGTACTCGCGCCCAGTCCAGTAATTCCAGACCGGAACCGCCGGGCATCTTGAGATCGCTGACGATAATGTCAACTCCCTGCTGCCGAAGAGTCACCTTGGCTTCCTCGGCATTAGTTGCAGCAAATACCTGAAATTCAGCGGCCAACATGGCACTGATTGTGCCCAGCACCAGAGGGTCGTCATCTACCACCAGAACGGCGAATTTTTCGGCACCGTCGTTCACAGAAGCCTCCTGACTGCGGAATCTGGAGACTTATAGATCAGGCCGGGGAGCATCCGCTCAGCCTGGTAATCGTTTCAGCCACATTCGACGTCAGGCCTCAACGGAGCCTTGAGTTACCAGCGGCTTCTTATTGTCGCCTGCTTTGAGCATATCGTGCCGGGTATGCAGAAGCGGCTCGGCCTATCCTGTATATAGCATATGCCGCACAATTTGCAAAACTGGTAGGTCCAGCCATTTCGGCCCAACCGTTTCGCGCTTGAGCCACCGGCATAATTTTCCTATCAGGGATTTGACTTGCCGCTGGACTCCCCGGCATGCAGGATAACCATATTCCCGATTCGCAGTCGTGCAATTGAATGCTTCTGAAGCGGAGGGTACTCAGCAGGCCGGCTCGCTGACAGGAGGGTATGCTATGCGGCAACGGCAAGTATCGCGGCGAGGCTTTCTCGGTCAAGCCGGGGGTACGGCGTTGGGCTTGACGGCTTTATCCTACCGTCGAGTACTCGGCGCCAATGAGCGCGTGGTGATGGGCCTAATCGGTTCAGGGGGACGCGGACGAGGATTGATGAACCTTTTTCTCAAGGCCAAGACCTGCCCCGTCGAGTTTGCCGCGGTTTGCGACGTTTACGAAGCTAACCTGGTAGCCGGGATGCAAATAGCGGGACCACGGGCCAAGAATTACGAAGATTATCGGCAACTATTAGCCCATCGCGACGTGCAAGCGGTGATTATTGCGACGCCGGACCATTGGCACCACCGTCAGTTGTTAGACGCGTTGGTAGCAGGCAAGGACGTTTACCTCGAGAAGCCGATGTCGTGGAGTATTGAACAGGGTGCGGAGATGGTTTCGGCAACCAGACGCAGCAAGCAGATCGTGCAAGTGGGTATGCAACGACGGAGTGCACCGCTGGTTTTGGAGGCTTGGCAAATCGTTCGGGAAGGGACCTTGGGCGAAGTGAACCTGGCCCGCGCGCAGTGGTTCTGGAACATGCCGCCGCTGGCCAAGGATCGTCAGCTCAAGGGCCGACTCAACTGGCAACAGTTTTGCGGTCCGGCTGGTCCCCAACCTTTGGATCGCGGTGAATATAAGAACGTATCGTTTCTGAACTGGCGTTACTTCTGGGCGTTTTCGGGGGGCAATATGACCGACCAGGGAACCCACCTGATGGATGTCATCCAATGGTTTCTCAATGACGGTCAGCCACCACGCGCCGCCGTGTGTTACGGGCAGGTATATCGCTTACAGCCGAGCGAAACGCCGGATACCTTCTGTGCCGTCTTTGAATATCCGAAATTCATGGCCACCTGGACGCTGGCTTACACCAACAGTTATCAGGACGGCTGGAAGATCATCCTTCAAGGCAATAAGGCAACGCTGGAACTTGATAACGATGGCTATCGCGTTTATCCCGATCCGGGGCGGGGAGGCAAGCCGTTAGCAGCATCGCAACAAAAACAGGGAAGCCTGCCGAGCGAGCCCCACGTGGAGAATTTCCTGGAATGCGTTCATAGCCGGCGGCAGCCGAATGCTCCCGTAGAAGTGGGCCACCATGCCGTTTTGGCACCGCACTTAGCTAACTTGGCTTACCGCTACGCCACGCGAGCCGTCCTCCAACCCGATGGTAAAGTCATCTTCGCACGGGGTTGACAGACGCGACTAACGGTCCTTGCTCTCAGGCTGCTTGGGCTGACCTTTTACTTCTCCACACACGTAAACAATCAGCTCGCGCAGCGCTAAATCGTCGAAGAACAAGTGGATCTGTCCCGCTAGTTCCCTCTCGTATTCGCCAGACTCGACGATGCAGGGCAGGCGTGCGGTTTGCCCTGGTAGAATGGTCATCATTTCCCAGTGCTTCACACGGAAGCGGCAATTGCGATTTCAGCAATGGCCGATGCCGACCAGACGCACGGTGTGGAAAGTCGGGTTGGTGATATACACGTCCACTTCGACTTTCTTGCGTGGCGCAACTTGCCCGATGTCAATCGTCTCGGGCTCGATACGGACGCCAGGAGCATCCTGGTCTCGAAAATACAGCACCCCTCCCGCTGCCAGGCCACTCATGCCGAGTAGTAAGCACAGAAACACAATGAAATCAGCTAACTTGCTCATGGCGCCTCCCGCATCTCTTGGAATGACACGAGCTGCGCGCAGGATTTGTTTTATTGCTCTTATTGGAGGTTTTATCCAGAAACTTACTCGGCGTCCAGCCTAATAGAAAACGCACCGCCCTTTACCCACGAGCTGCGTTAATGCCCCTGAAGGTGCGGGTCTGGCAAACGTCCCGACTCATGTTGATATATAAAATAGCTACTTCCGTGATTCGCTGCGCTGTAGCGGAAGTAAGGTTTTGTGTCGGAGCCACAGGCAGGAAAACTACAATGGCGTCACTGATCGAGCCGAGAACTCTGCGGGGCTTTCGTGATTATCCCCCGGAGCTGCAATTGCCTCGGGAGGAGATATTGGACAAAGCACGGCGCGTTTATCGGTCGTATGGCTACTTGCCGATGGATACGCCTGCACTGGAGTACGCGGAAATCCTGCTGGGCAAAGGCGGGGAGGAAACCGATAAGCAGCTGTATCGGTTCCGAGACCATGGGGGCAGGGATGTTGCCTTACGTTTCGACCTGACTGTGCCGTTTGCGCGGTTCGCTGCCGAGCACATGCCTCGCTTCGGAACACCGTTTAAACGCTACCAAGTCGGGCCGGTCTGGCGCGGGGAGAATCCGCAACGGGGCCGTTATCGAGAGTTTATTCAGTGCGATTTCGACACCATCGGCACGACTTCTAACGCTGCGGACATCGAAGTGGTCTTCGTAATATACGACTTATTGCGGTCGCTTGGATTTGAGCGTGTTCAGGTGCATGTCAATCACCGCATGGTGCTGAATGGTTTGCTTGAGGAGCTGGGACTGGCCGACCGTGCTGTAGCTGTGCTCCGCGCTCTCGATAAGTACGGTAAGGCTGGCCGAGAAGGTGTGGAACGGGAATTGCGCGAGCATGTCGGGTTGGAGCAGGCCCAGGCGGCGCGCATCCTGGACCTCGCCGAGACGCGCGGCACACCCCTGGAAACGCTGGAACGTGTGCAAGCCACCTTCGGACACAACCCGAAAGCTGCTCGGGGTATTGCCTGTCTGCGCGAGTTGTACGAAGTAACTCGCGCCGCGGGTCTGCCTGAGGGATTTGTTCAGTTCGACCTGGCCATTGCCCGCGGACTGGATTACTACACGGGCACAGTTTACGAAACGTTCCTGGTGGACTTGCCGAGTATTGGCAGCGTTTGCTCGGGGGGGCGTTATGACAACTTAGCCAGTCTTTATACCAAGCAGGTGCTTCCTGGTGTCGGTGCGTCGTTAGGAGTGGATCGGCTCCTGGCTGCGATGCAGGAACTCCAACTATTGCCGACAGGTTACGCCACTGCTCCCGTGTTGATAGTCTTTTTCGTGCCGGATAGGCTGGCGGCATACATGGAACTGGCTTCACGGTTGCGCCGTGCCGGTATTGGAGCGGAAGTGTATCCGGAAGCCAGGAAACTTCGCGAGCAATTGAGTTACGCCAACAGACGCGGCCATCGGTTGGCA
>JANWVZ010000170.1 GCA_025056555.1 Gemmatales bacterium
GTACCACTATCATTCCCACAACCCTCCCTTCAAGGGGGACGTCTGGTCGGTGAAATCGTGTTCGTAGACCACTTCGGCAACTTGCTGACCAACATTCACCGCGACGATTGGCCCGACCTCCAACCTGCGACCGTCGAGGTATCTGATATCCGACCTCGTTGGGTGCACACCTATGGCGAGGCTCGTCGTGGGGACACAGTGGCCCTGTGGTCCAGTGGCGGTTGGTTGGAAATTGCCGTGGTTGAAGGCCATGCTGCTCATCGCCTCAATCTCGGTCGCGGTGTACCTGTTGCGGTAACACTCACCCCGCCGGAGAAACGTCTATGAAAACCGTTTGGCCAGGGTCATGGTCAGGTTGGCAACGCACTGCCGCCTTGGGGATGCTCGTGCTGATCAACATGTTCAATTACATTGATCGTTACCTCGTTGCTGCCGTGGAGCCTCAAATGGCCGAGTCGTTCTTCCCTCCCGATCAGCCCCAGGAACTTGTGAAGACGCGCATGGGTTTACTGATGCCGGCGTTCATGGTTTCGTACATGGTGGTGGCGCCGCTCTTCGGTTGGTTAGGAGACCGTTACTCGCGCTGGTGGCTGATCGCGTTAGGGATAGCATTGTGGTCGCTAGCCAGTGGAGGCTCAGGATTAGCCTCTTCTTATCTCATGCTGTTTGTGACCCGCTGCCTAGTAGGCGTAGGCGAAGGCGCTTATGGGCCGGTGGCGCCCACAGTTATTGCCGACCTTTATCCAGTTGCCCAGCGGGGTCGAGCTTTGTCCCTGTTTTATGCGGCTATTCCTGTGGGTAGTGCCCTGGGGTATTTACTCAGCGGCGTTATGCTCTGGTGGACGAACAACTGGCGGACGGCCTTTTACGCGGTGCTTCCGCCCGGCTTGCTACTTGCCGTCCTGTGCCTGTTCTTTCCTGAACCCCAGCGAGGCCAAGTGGACCAAGCTGAGAAAAGCAACTTGGATTCCGCCGCTCCGTCTGACCGCAAAGTCACTTGGCGAGATTATGCCCTACTCGCGCGGATCCCATCCTACGTGCTTTGCACCCTAGGTATGACCGCGATGACGTTTGCCGTCGGCGGGATTGCCTTTTGGATGCCACGATATTTGAGCGAAGACCGCAACGCTGGTTCGCTGGACCAGGTCAACATCATCTTCGGGATCATCATTGCTGCCACTGGCTTGTTAGCCACGCTAGCCGGCGGTTGGATGGGCGACACCCTTCGCAACCGATGGCGTGGAGCTTATTTCCTGGTCTCAGCCCTGGGTATGTTCGTCGCTCTGCCCCTCTTTATCGCTGCCTTGTGGTTACCGTTCCCATGGGCTTGGGGTTTGCTAGCGGGGAGCTGTTTCTGTTTATTCATGAACACCGGCCCCACTAACGCAATCCTGGCCAACGTCACTCATCCGGCTATCCGCGCCACGGCGTTCGCAATAAATATCTTTGTTATTCACGCTCTGGGCGACGTGCTTTCTCCCGCCGTCATTGGCTTCATTGCCGACCACTCTAGCCTGGAAGTCGGCTTCCTGGTCGTAGCCGGTTTCATTGCATTCGGCGGATTGTTGTGGTTCCTGGGCGCCCGTTTTCTCGACACCGACACTAAACTTGCCGTACCACGACTGGAACAGTTTCACCAACGCCCCGATCAACCGTAACTGCACCCCAGTTTGGCAATCGCTTCTCCCGACCGATTAGACTATTACCGCTGAGAACCCGTCACTTGCCCCCAGGATTGTTGCAATCAGCAAAGTACGTTGCAAGGTGATTTAGGTTCCAGTCCGATGTTATATCCGGGTTTAGGCACGCGGCAGCTTACTCCGCCAAGACTAGACATATGTCACTGCAGCGATCAACGTGGGCGACATACATTGATACTAGTATTCTCCTTGAGTTTTACTTAGTCGGCAATCATCCAGGTTGCTAATAGGCCTTGGGTGTCCCACTTGTTGATTGTTTTCTAAATTGCACCTCACCCTGGTTATCTCCTCCTTAAGTTCATCCAAGGTGTGACATTATCGCGCCCCTCTTGCGCAAAGGGCTCAGAGCTGTCCCACAGTTCACCTTATGAGTGATGCTTACTACCTTTTGTGAATCGGCACGCAAATAACTTAGAGTGATCTTAACCAGTTCACGATTGCGGAAACGTTAGTTCAGCAAGAAGACCTTTCCTTAGCGTTAAATGCGATAATTATTTGCTTTACGAGTTTTCTCATCGAACAGGCTACTTGAACCCAGGAGTAGTCATAAGACAGGGATACTCTTTGCAGCTCATAACTTTCCTATATTTATCGCAAATTGCAATCAGGTCAGTTCTCATAAACCCCTGTTAGGTGAGTCGTCACTTCGGTATTCTCAGGCCAGTCAAGTAGCGATCCGGACGGCAAAGCCAGCTGCGCACTAGTTAGTGCGTTGTTATTGCATGTCTGTTGTGGAAGTCAAGTAGCGACCCGGACGGCAAAGGCAGCTGCGCAGGCCATTTGTAATGAAGTTATGGTGATGACGGTCACTTATGAAGAGCCGCTCCTTTCCAGTAGTTCAAGACGACATGTTACGAGGAGTTGCTCCGACCCAGCCATTAAATCGAGCATGACAAACTATTCTGGAAACGTCGTTCGCGGTGATTGGTCGCTCAAGATCTCAGTTCTCGATAGTTGATACGAATACGAAGACTATAGCGTGCTAGCAGCAAAGAGACCGTTAGGTTTGCGTCATCCGCCGGAGTTTGCCTCGTGCGATTTACCTGCTAGTCAGCGTTCAAACAAACGAGAAGCACCTAGCAAGTCCGCGCCAACACTTCGTTGTTTTCCCCAACTTAATACAGGACTGTCGAACTCCTGTTCAACTGTCGAAGGCTGATGGCCTAACTGATAAAACATTTCCAAATTTGAAGCCGCTTTCCTCCATAGCACGCTCAAGCGTGTTCTCCCTCCATCAGGAGCAAAGACATGAAATCGCGCACTATTTCCGCTCTTGCCCTCGTGCTGAACATCCTTACTTGGAGCCTCGCGCAGCAGGCACCTTTTCCAATCAATAAACCCCAGGCGGACCTTCTTCCCGTTCTCCAGGTGCGTGCACGGGTCCTGGCACTCCAAGGACAACCGCCTAAACAGGCGAAGTTCACCATCCACCTCAGCGGCGCCAAGGCATCTGCTTCTGTGATTGAGGACAATTGGTCGGATTGGCTGACCATTGACCGGGAAGGCTGGAAGGCCGTGCTCCAGGGATATCCAAACAGTTATTCCCGCCGCTATCCCGTTGCATTTCAAATCACCTTTCAACCTCACCACGACGACATTCGCGTTGCTGTCGAAGCTCGCCTTGCGAATGGCAAACCCTTGCTGAGCCAGCAGGCTCACCTCTTCGGGGCACGTTTGGGTCTGTTGCTTTATCTAGATGACCGGGGCCAGTTTCAGATTGCTACGCAAGCAGACTATAATCAGCGCTATTGGAAGGCCTTTGCTGCTTCGACTGAGCGAGTTCCACCCAAACTTAGTCGCCTCATTGTTGTGGACCGCTATATCGGTGGCGACGATGATCAGCGCGCCTGGCACGAAGGTATCCATGAATTAGCCCGCGCGGGATTCAGTGCCATCATGGTGCCTCCGTCTCGGCACATACGCAACATCCTGATCAAGACCGGCACGTCCAAGACCTCTTGGGCCGTTTATAACCCCCCAGGATATGCTTTCGCCTTCGATCCGAAGATCACCCCCGAAAGTATAGATAACTGGGCACGTCAGCTGGCTGACAGTTACATTAAGGCCGGCTTCGCTCCGACCGATATGGTACTTTTCGCTATGTCGGATGAACCAGGATGGTATTACCCGTCCATGTTTAAGCCCGTCAGGGAAAATCCACAAGCACTGGAACGATTTAGGTCCTATCTGCGAAATCAAGGTCTGAATGCTCACAGCCTGGGCGGTAAATCCTGGGAGGATATATATCCGCTTGGTCGCAGCCAAGCTAAGGACCTTCCTTCGCGTCGGCTGCATTACTGGACGATGCGATTCTATTCCTGGGAGTCTGCGCGGCACTTTGGCGACTGCGTGCGCGCATTAGAAAAAGCGTTTTATCCCAACATGCCGGTGTTTACCAACTGGAATTTCTTCGCGGGGCGATTTTACGTTCCCGGCCCCGTGGCTAATAATGCGGATAAGAACCACCCCGACGCCGCTATGGGAGGCCATGATTGGTTTGAGTTCGCTCGATTGCGCGGGGGTACTGTATTGTGGACCGAAGACTGGTTCAGCGATGCCCAAGCCTATCAATGGTCGTTCTATTGCTCGAAACTTCGCTGCGCCGCGGCAAAGTCGAACATTCTTTTCGGAGGCTACGTCATCCCAAGGACTGCAGGTGATAGACAAGATGGGATCGTGCAAAAAATACTCTGCATCTTCGGGCATGGCGGTAAGGCCGTGAAATACTTCGTCTTTGGCCCTGAATATAACTTCCCTGGAAATTGTTACTCCGAGAAGGCACACTTACTAAGCAAATTACGCGAAGCCCATAGTTTATTAGCGGCCGCAGAAGAGTATTTATATCCAGGCAAAATGCCGCCGTCACCGGTTGCCATTCTCATGCCGCGATCGGCGCAGGTATGGGACTGTAAGGACATGCCCATCGCCCAAGGGATTAGCGATGCGACTAATACTAATCTCAACCGTGCCACGGTAGACTATATGGCGGAAGTATTCGATATTTATCTGGCGCTCCAGCATGCTAATATACCCGTAGATTTCATAGACGAAGACGATCTGACCACGAAAGGACTCAACAATTATCGAGTAATCTATGTGACCGAGCCAGATGTTCCTCGCGAGGGCTTAGAAGCACTAATTTCCTGGATGCGAAACGGTGGGACTTTAGTTACTATCACGAATGCAGCTACTGCGGATCGTTATGACGAACCTTGCTCTCTTTTAGGCGACGCGACTGGGGTCAAGGAAAAGGCCCGTATGCGATTATTAGTAGCCGACGCTAACCGATTGCCGCCAGCAGGCATGTTAGACACCGATAAGGAGCAGATTGCCGTCTATGGTGTGCGGGCAGAGTTGGACTCTGGTGATTATAAAGTCCTACTGCGCTTTACCGATAAGACGCCTGCAGTTATAGAGAAGGCCGTGGGAAAGGGTCGGCGAGTGCATTATGCGTTCCTGCCAGGTATCAGCTATTGGCGTTCCTCGAAGGGAACCCGCGACCGCTTACCTGTGGACTTTTCCGAAACGTTACGCACCTGGATTAGTTATCCCGTGCTCTCGGCCGGCATCAAGCCGTTGGTGGCGACGAGCACTCCCATGGTGGAAACTCCCGTACTTATCTCTGAAAAAGGTGCTGCCCTTACCCTACTAAATTGGACGGGAGAACCGATTCCTGATCTGTCTTTAGAGGTTCGACTTCCTTTTGCAGTTAGGAGTGTCTCGAGTGCTAGCGGGCAGAAAATTAACTGGCTCCGAAATAATGATTGTTACTCGGTTAGTCTGCCGCTGGGGAGTGTGGATATTCTTCTATTCGAGCGGCAACGGTAGACGCTCGTCCTGAGCCCCTGGTTTTGCTGCTACCTCTGCACTTTCTTGTTTATGAGATTAGTATTCCCATGAGCCGATAAAATATATCTCCACACTCAAGTCATCTTGACATGGTCCGATTGTTATAACGAAAAAATCTAACTGCAAATCAAATAAATTTACGCATAGAGAGAGCAGGACATTTAGCTTGTCTTATCACGGGATTTAACTAATGTGAGGCGAGACTCGGAATTTGCTAATATTCAGGCGGAACGTCTTTGATACCTTCGTCGAGGGGCATCTTAGCGGGCCAGCCGTCTGTCTGTTTCAATAAGCGTTCTAATTCGGATTCCAGCTGTTGGACCATGGGAGCATATTTCGGATCGCCCACAAGGTTGTATCGTTCGAGGGGATCGGTTTTCAAATGGTATAGCTCAGCCTTATGACGGTCAGGTTTGCCGTCGCCGTGAGGGTAACGGATATATTTCCATTCTTCGGTGCGTACCCCTCGGACATTCGGAGTATAGGGAAACTCTTTTTCGTAGTTGTATTCGTACAGCCAGCTGCTGCGCCACGGTATCGTCTTTCCTTCAAGCAAGGGCTTCCAGGATCGACCGTGGCAGTATTCCAAAGGCTTGGCTCCACAGATGTCTAGGATGCTGGGAGCTATATCTATATTCACTACCATGGGAGAGACTATAGTCCCTGGTCGTATCATCTTAGGATAGCGTACTAATAATGGGACGCGAATACTTTCCTCGTACATCGTGCGTTTATCCACACGGCCATGTTCGCCGAGAGCAAAACCGTTATCGCTGGTATAGATGATAAGCGTATTGTCGAGCTGACCGATGTCCCGCAGGGTCTGATAAATACGCCCGACGCTGTCATCTACGGATACTATAGTGGCTAAGTAGTAGCGGACGAACTTAGGATATTCTTTCAAACCATAGAGAGGGCCACCGATGCCGTGCCAGGTGAAGCGACATTGTTTCAGCCAATCGGGTTTCCCTGTATAATCATCGGCAGTAACAGGTCGCGAGATGGTTTGATTCTCGAAAAGTTGCTCATACTTAGGTTCAGGCACGATGGGGCCGCCATGAGGTGCTTTATGTCCCACGATGAGAAGAAACGGCTTGATTCGGGGCTGGCGTAACCATTGGATGGCGTAATCGGTAACGACATGGGTGTAATAACCTTTGATCACGCGACGCTGACCGTTGATATTGAACTCATTGTCAAAGTAACGGCCCTGGCCCTTATGGCTCATCCAAAAATCGAAACCCGGCCTGGGTTGGTCCTCATTTTCGCCCATATGCCATTTGCCTATATAAGCCGTTTCATAACCCAGTTGCTGAAGCCGACGGGGATAGCTGGGCAAGTCGTGAGGATAGTCGGTAAAATTGTTGAGCACGCCGTGGCGATGGGCGTACAAGCCACTAAGCATGGAGGCTCGACTGGGGGAACAAAGGGAGGTGGTAACAAAAGCATTGGTGAAGCGAGCGCCTTCCTGAGCCAGGCGATCTATATGGGGCGTTTGAAGGAAGGGATGGCCGGCACAGCTCATGGCATCCCACCGTTGATCGTCCGTGATGATGACCAAAACGTTGGGACGCGCTTGATTGGACGACCAAGCTGGAGCAGTGATCACTAAGCTGGTTAGGGTCAAAAGCCAAGGCCGCATGGGAGCTTCCTCCCTCATAACCAAGGGGACTCGCGGTATGAGTCACGTTCACTTTCAGCATTGTAGCGAAGGGCC
>JANWVZ010000171.1 GCA_025056555.1 Gemmatales bacterium
CCTCGCGATATTCCCAATGCGGTAATTGCTGCAACCGCTGTTGAATTTCCTCTTCGCTCAGCACACGAAGCTCGACCATAAGTTACCTCCCCCTTCGAGTGGCCATCAGCCTTCGCGGTTGGGTGCATAGGTAGCATAGCAACTTTCGGTTTCCCAAAGACTGACGGAGACTACGGGAAATCCCTGACGCTGGGCGTAATCGTAGATCAGGCGGGCTATGTTTTCTGCCGTGGGATTGACATCTAACAGATAAAACGGTTCGCCCAATTGACGCAAATAGGGCAGGATCGGGTCATCGCGATGCAGAATCATCTTGTGGTCAAGGTTGGCATCAATCCAGCCTTGAATAACCCGCTTAATCTGGCCAAAATCTAAGACCATGCCCCGCGCATCGAGGTGTGGTGCCTCTAAAGTAATTACCGCTTTGCCGTTATGGCCATGCAGGTAGCGACATTTGCCATCATAGTTCAGCAAGCGATGGCCATAACAGAAATAAATCTCGCGCGTGACGCGGTACATGAAGACTCTCCCCTCGGTTCGTAGGCTGGAAATGTGCGACTAAGAAGATTATCAGGGGCCTCTGTGGCTCAGAGTAGAGGGGCGACCAAATGACCGAAGGTTGATCAGGCGGCATACTCCGTGGGATCGGGCAAGCCACACCGAGCGAAGGCCTGGTGCCGTTCGGCACACTTGTTACAGCGACCGCAGTGGCGTTGCTGTTGCGGGCTGATGCATGAGAAGGTCCACTGCAAGGGGAAAGCCTGCCCGAACGAAATTACTTGCGTTTTATCTAAGTGGCGCAGGGGCTGAAGAATGCGTAAGCGGGCTTGACAGGCTTCGTTGACGAGGTCGGCCATGCGACGCATGAAACTAGGCGTGGCATCTGCAAAGGGATTGCCCTTTAGGGTGCCCAGCGCCAGCACGCCGACGTTATTCAGGTGGCACCACAGCAAGGCTTTGCTCAGGAGCAAAACGTTGCGTCCTGGCAGATAAACCGCCTCATCCGGCGAATGGGCATCAGGCACTTGGCGACCATCCAGGCTCCAGTGTGCCCCGTAGAGGTCGGCCACAGGCACCTCCAGCAGCACTAACGGCTGCAAACTCGGCAGGGGCAGATGCTGGAGAAACTGGCGCAGGTAATACAGTTCCACTGCTTCCCAGAGCAAGCCGCATCGGATATACACAGGATGCACGCGGCGCTGCCGTTGTGCGGCCAGCGCCAGGAGCACAGCACTGTCTAATCCGCCACTGACCAGGACGGCTACAGGTTCTTCGGGAGTGATACTGGAAAAGTCGGGGATCATGATCGCGTTTCGTGGCGCAGGATCGGACGATCGCTGCCGTTCGCGGCTAGGGAATTGTATGGGCTGACTTTCGGGATAAACTTATCCACGCCGCTGTCGAATGCTGGACGTGCTGATGGCTAAGTTGACGGTGGGGAGGGGTTAACCGATAATGGCGGCAGACAGCTAGTGGCGGCAACTCGGAGCGGGGTATGCAGGATAATAACTTTGAACTGAAGGTCTTCAGCGGGCGGAGCCATCCCCAGTTGGCCGCGGATATTTGCCAGGCCCTGAGGATTCCGTTGGGCAAAATCTCGTTAGGTAACTTTCCCGACGGCGAGATTTCAGTGCGAATTGAAGAAGATGTACGCGGTCGCGACATCTTCATTGTGCAGCCGACGTGTCCGCCGGTGAACGAGAACCTGATGGAGTTGTTGATCATGATAGACAGTTTCCGTCGAGCCAGCGCGGCGCGAATCACGGCGGTGTTGCCTTACTACGGTTATGCTCGACAGGATCGGAAGGACGTAGGACGCGTGCCGATCTCGGCCAAGCTGGTAGCTAACTTGCTCACGGTGGCCGGGGCCAATCGCTTGCTTACAGTGGATTTGCATGCGTATCAGATTCAGGGCTTTTTTGATATTCCCGTGGATCATCTGCTGGCGGCTCCAGTTTTCGACGAGTACGTCCAGCGCACCTTGCGGCTGCGCGCCGAAGAAATCGTGATTGTCAGCCCCGATGAGGGCCGAATCAAAATGGCCTTGTCCCATCAGAAAAAGCTGGGGGGCGGGTTAGCGATTGTAGACAAACGGCGGGCCAGCGCCACGGAAACGAGACAGGCCAATTTAATCGGCGATCCGTTGCGCGGGAAAATTGCCCTGCTGTTTGACGATATGATCGCCACGGGGGGCAGCATTGTCGGTGCGGCCCAAGTATGCAAGGCTCACGGAGCGCGGGCGATTTACGCGTTTGCCAGCCACGCGGTACTATGCGGGCCAGCTATTGAGCGGTTACGCGAAGCACCGTTTGACGAAATCGTGGTTAGCGATAGCATTCCCGTGCCGGCGCACAAACGTCTGCCTAACCTGAGGATTCTGAGTCTGGCCCCGATGCTGGGCGAAGCGATCCGCCGGATTCATCGGAACGAATCGGTCAGTGCCTTATTCCAATGACTGTGCCACTGGACAATCTGATTACTGATAATCCCGCCGAGGCGGGGTTTGACGCGGCACGGTTGGAACGAGCCTATGAGTGGCTGGTGCGTTGGACCAAGGAAGACAAGATACCGGCCGCGGCCATCTGCGTGGGTGGCCGGGGGCGCATGGTGCGTCCACGTTTTTTTGGTCGGCAGGACCCTCATGGCCAGGCGGCGCTACGAAGTGATGCGTTGTTTCTGGTGGCTTCGATTACGAAACCGGTCACGGCCACGGCAGTGATGCTGCTGGTGGAGCGAGGTTATTTGCGGTTGGAGGATCGCGTGGTCGAATACGTGCCCAAGTTCGGTCAGCAGGGCAAGGAGAGCGTGCAAATACGCCATCTGCTCACGCATACTTCGGGGTTGCCCGACATGTTGCCCGATAACGAAAAGTTGCGGGCGGGGCATCAGCCCTTGTCCGTGTTTATCGAGGAGATTTGCCGCACGCCTTTATTGTTTCCGCCAGGGACGAAAGTCAGTTATCAGAGCATGGGCATTGCGATGTTGGCCGAAGTGGTGCACCAGATTAGCGGCATGAGCCTGCGCGACTTCCTGCGCAAGGAAATCTTCGAGCCGTTGGGTATGCACGATACCTCATTAGGCTGGCAACCGGAAAAACGGGATCGTATAGCGCGGATCCGCATCAGCCCCGAACTGGAAAAGACCGATTGGCACTGGAACAGTGCTTATTGGTTGGGTTTCGGAGCACCGTGGGGCGGGTTGATCACCTCGCCGAGCGATTTTGCACGGTTCTGTCTGATGATGTTGGGACAAGGCCAGCTCGGCCCGGTGCGGATACTTAGTCCCGCGACGGTGCGGGCGATGACGTGTAACCAGCTGGCGGCCATGCCGCTGGTGCCGCAGGAAGATCGCCGATGTCGGCCCTGGGGCTTGGGTTGGCGTTTGAACTGGCCGGCCAGTAGCGCCAACTTCGGCGATCTGCTTGGCCCGCGCACTTATGGTCATTGGGGCGCTACGGGCACCCTGTGTTGGCTCGACCCGGATGCTGACGCGTTCCTGATACTGTTTACCACCCAACCGCAGGAACCCGAAGGCCGATTCCTGGCGCGCATTTCCAACTGTGTCGCCGCAGCCTGGTTGCCCAAGAGCTGAACCGAAAGCTCAGGGGTTGGGCTCGAGCGGCGATTCGGGATCGATCAGGAACCGAGCGGCGATGAGGTAACCTTGCGGTGTCGGTTGCACGCGGACGATGTGCGCTGGCAACACCACCGTGCCGGGCTGGCTGTCCTGGAGGGGAATGATCTGGATGTTTTCCTCAGGCAGAGGTTGCTGTGCCAGGAAGGAGATACCTGTTGAAGATATGTCCTGACCGATTACCTGAAGCTGATTACCGCCTTGGCTGTCGGAAACGCCATAACGCACCATCATCGGTTCATGAAACTCAAAGCGTTCATGCTGTCGGCGTTCCGGCGTGGCCATCAGAAAAGAACGCAACTGTTCGAGAAACATCGGGCCGAATGCTTCCAGGATTTCCCGTTGCCGTTGGCGGTATTTCCCGACATATTCCATCTCAATCCTCACTCTTGTCGTGCTCGACCAAGCGGGCTCGAACCACAGCCGCACTTCAAACACATCACGTACCACGGGCAACACCTTCTGCCACCAGCTTTCCTGTCCCGTGACTCGGACGGCAATGTGAAAACTATCCACATGAACCAAGCGCGTGGGCCATTGGGACAGAAATCCCATGACTTTCTGCCAGGCCAAACCAGGGGCAAGCACGGCAGCACAAGTATGTTGCAACACCCCCTGGGCGGTGTAGCGATAGCGCATACCGCGAAATTCACGTACCTCGATGCCGCGACTGGCAAACCCGACCAATCGGCTGACGCTGCGATGCAGTCGCCAATCCTGTGGCCAACCTGGCACATACAGTTGGGGAGTCGGCCCTGGCACCGACTCGACGCGCCCCGGCGCCTCCCGCAGAGCCTGCACAAATTCGCAGCACGTGGCAAAGCGGTCGTCAGGACGACGGGCCAGAGCGCGCGCCACGGCGTCCCGATCTCCTGCAGGTAACGGTTCCAGGTCGGGTTGTTGCCACGACTCCACGCTCAGGTCGCGCAACCGAGCGATGTGGAACGGATGGGAGCCCGTCAGCAACTCCTGATACAGTACTGCCAAGCTGAATTGATCACTGGCCCAGTGCGGTCGGCCAGCGAAGACCTCGGGAGCTGCATAGCGTGGACTGTATTGCGCCGCAGGGCGCTGTTGCGGCGCCCACAATAACTCGACCACCCCGTAATCACTGACGGCCGCCTGACCGTGGCGCAGCCATAAGACCCGCGGACTCAGGCCCAGGTGCATCAGGGCATGTTCCCGACGCAGAAAGTCCAAAGCTTCGGCCACCTGTCCCAGCAGCGTCAGCAGTTTCTGTCGCCTCAGACCATAGGGGCCTTCTAACGGGGTAGTCCGGAAATACTCCGCCCAGGTGCAATCCGCTGCCTCGGTTATCAGGATCAGGCGTCCGCCTTCGGGGATCACCGCTTCCACAGGCAACAGGTAAGGATGGCGTATCGAGGTGAGCCGTTCCTCGGCCAGCGTGGGCACGGGGCTGTCCGGCTGCACTGCGAAGCCTTTGACGTAAGTGACCAGGCGCGGCTTACCATCGGGTCCAGTGGCGCGCCACACCTCGCGCAAACGGTTCTCTTCCAGGCAGCTGTCGAACCGCAGTCCTTGTTGTAAGACCGTTTTTCGCTCAGGTGCCAGCGTGGCCACGGTTTCTTCCTTCCCGTACATGGGTCGGCAGTGACAAGCGAGCGAGACCAGGAGAAGCCGCGGCGTCCGGTCCCTGGCAATCGTTCCGCAGTTCCTGGGCCGTGTATCGCAGCTTAGCTTGCAAAATCTGGCCTGTCAAATCACGGCGCATAAAAAGGGCGAGAGAGGGTCCCCTCAATAGCTCCCAGCTATCCCTCCCTCGCCTGGTGCTGGCGCCCCTCCCCAAAGGCACCAGCCCGCCAAAGAGAAGGGACCATGCGCAGTCACTCGTACCTCTCTTTGGTCGCTCAAACTTACGTCACAATCCCTGCGCTGTCAAACGGAGCCCCGTATGCAACCTCACCTAGCCGACCGCGGCGTGCGTTACCGCGTGCTGGCTTTTTTATGTGTGCTATCCATGATCACCTATTTAGACCGCGTGGCTATGGGAGCGGCGGCGCCGGCGATTGCTGCGGCATTATTCGGCCCAGGCACGGGCGTGGAAGTGCTCAAATGGGCCTTCACGGCATTCACGTTCGCCTATGCAGCGTTTGAGGTGCCCAGCGGCTGGTTGGGGGATGTTTTCGGGCCGAAACGCACCCTGATTCGCATCGTCTTGTGGTGGTCGGCTTTCACCGCTCTGACGGGATTCACCGCCTGGGAAATCGTCCAGGGACGCTATGTCTTCGGTACCGGGGAAGTGGCCCTATTATGGCTCATCACCATTCGCTTCCTGTTCGGCGTCGGCGAGGCGGGGGCCTATCCCAACATTACGCGGGCCCTGCACAACTGGATGCCCTTTACCGAACGGGGCCGGGCGCAAGGGGCCATCTGGTTCAGTGGCCGACTCATGGGCGGATTGACTCCCCTGATTTGGGTTCTGCTCGTCGAATGGCTATTAGTCCTGGGCCTGGGTCTGTCCCAAGACCTGAGCTGGCGCATCGCCTTCTGGATATTCGGGGGTTTAGGGGTAATCTGGTGCCTGGCCTTCACGCTGTATTTTCGCGACCGCCCCGAACAGCATCCCCAAGTTAGCCAGGCCGAATTGGATTTCATCCAACTGGGCCGCCATGGTGAAGAAAGTGCCCACGCGGGAGTCCCCTGGCTGCAACTATTGACCGACCGCAATCTCTGGACGCTGTGCCTGATGTATTTCTGTGCCGCCTTCGGCTGGTATTTTCACATTACCTACCTGCCTGGCTTCCTGGAGCGTCATTATAACGTCCCAAAAGAAAGCCTGCTGGGCGGATTGTTCAAGGGCGGCCCGCTGATTTTCGGCGCTCTGGGCTGCATGGTGGGCGGCTGGCTCACCGACGCTTGGCTGCGCCGCACCGGCGACCGCAAATGGGCGCGCCGTCGTTTCGGTATTCTGGGCCACTTGCTCTGTGCCGCGTGTTTTCCCCTGTGCATCGTCGCCCCCTGGGCCTGGTTATTTGCTCTGTGCATCTCCCTCGCCGCTTTCTGGAATGACATCACTATGGGGCCTAGTTGGGCCATCTGCCAAGACATCGGCAAACGCTACGCCGCTATCGTCGCAGGATGCATGAACACCATCGGCAATCTCGGTGGCGCCGCAGCTAATCTGGTAACAGGCACGATCGTCGAGTGGACCAAACACTATCTACAAAACACGCATGCACCGTTAGATGCGGAACGCCTGGGCTACGACCTGAATTTCGTTCTTTTTTCTGCCATTTACCTCACTGCCACGGTGCTGTGGTTCTTTATTGACGCTACGAAACCCGTTGCCGGACAACGTGATTTCGACTTAGAGCATCAAGCCATGCGAAAAGCATAGCCAGTGGCCTACCGAGATTACTATAAGACAACGAGATTACTATAAGACAATTTGATATACGGCTCGTCTTGTAGACACTCAAAAAAAGCGTAGCTTGTGGCGTACCAAGATTGCTCTGAACGTCTCCACGGACCTGCGCGCCCTCCGGCGTTTGACCGGGGATAACCAAGTTAGCTTTCCGTCGTCGAAATCTGACCCACTGACGTTTATGCCGCCGTGGCCTTGCGACTGTGGATTGTCAAGCACCTTAGAGAACTGGCTTTC
>JANWVZ010000172.1 GCA_025056555.1 Gemmatales bacterium
GAGCACCTGAATATCCGCAGGATGGTCGGTACGTTACCCGGCATAGAGGAAATGCTTCAGGAAGTTGGCGAAGATCCGGAAATCGCGGTCAAACGAATTCGCGGTATGATTGATTCCATGACTCTGGAAGAACGGCGGAAGCCTGAGATCATTGACCTGAGTCGCCGACGCCGTATCGCTCAAGGTTCCGGTACTGAACCCCATGAAGTCAAGAAATTCCTTGAGCAGTTCGAACTGATGCGAAGTGTGATGCGGCAAATCAGCAAGTTAAGCATGTGGGAACGCATCAAGATGTTGATGGGCATGACTAATCTGGCCGCACTCAATCCGCAGGCGATCCAGAAACCCAAAGTCGGTACAGGCCATCGCAAGTCGGCCAAAGAACGTGCTAAAGAACGTAAGAAGAAACGACGTCGCCGCGGCTAGCCCGCTGGCATGATACTGCCCCTTGCGGGGGAGCGAAACTGTCATTATCAAATACACTCGTCCCACGGGCCGCGGTTTCAGGTGTCCAAAGCTGGGGAGCTAGGATTCGAACCTAGACAAGCAGATCCAGAGTCTGCTGTGCTACCGTTACACCACTCCCCAGAATGGCCGGTGTGATAGCCACCCTAGCCGACCCACGCCGACGGTGCGGAAAGTCGGCTTGCTGAGGCTACCAGCCCTTCCTTCCGCCGCGGTACCCATAATTGCGCATATCAAAATACGCATATTGTTTCGAATTGTCCAGTGCCGTGAGGCTCTCGGGATGACGTTCGGAGCCAATCACCGCCGAATCCCAAGTAATTAAGTAAGCCTGAATGACCTTGCCTTGCTCGGCCATGTGAGCAGTATCCCGGATGGTCAGACAAAAGGTTCGCTACCCAGCTTCTAATCGTCTGGCGGCAATCTCGGGGGTCGCTTCTGTGATGAATGCTGGTGGTGCCCTAGAAAGTCGAACGGCTCAAGCCATTCCAGCAAGAGTTCCAGCGGTCAGTTAGAATTTTCCCCGGCTGGATGTAGTAATTTTGGGTAGGTTCTAAGCAACCGTTACCCGAGTAGACTAACGGGCAGCAGCTTCGCCCTTGGGGCACGGTTCACGCCAACTGGCTAATAAGAGCATGGCGGCTCCGAGCAATAAAGCCGTGTCGGCCAAGTTGAACACCGCGGTCAGCGGCACATGAGAATCTTGACCCAAAGGCAGGAAAAGCTGCAGAAAATCCCTCACCCCGCCGTAACGGATACGGTCATGCAGGTTGCCCAATGCTCCTCCGAAAATACATCCCAGGGCCGCTGATAAATATGCGCTTTGCCGAATCGTCGGCCTTAGATGAATCAGCAGAATAACCAGAATCACGAGAAAACTGATACTCGCAAACACTAAATTGGCATTGGGCCCCCAACGACTGCCCAGGGAAAAAAAAGCGCCTCGATTGACTTCGGGCAGATGATAGATGCGGACGATTCCCGACAGGAAAGTCCGACCGTGGCCCGGCAGTAAGGCCGATTCCACCCAGGCCTTGGTGCCTAAGTCGAGGCTAACTGCGACCAGGGCCAACCCCCAGAACACCCAGCACCGATTAATCGGAGTGGTCATGACTCCGATTCCAATTTGCGCGCACAATCAATGCAATAGCGGGTGAACGGGAGCAGTTCCAGACGCTCTCGGGCAATTGCTTCGCCACATTCCTCACACACTCCATAAACCCCCTTAGCCAGCCGCGATAACGCTTCCTCAATTTCCCACAGAATTTCTCGTTCATTCTGAAGTAAATCGAGCGAAATCTCCTGGCTGTAATAATCAAAACCAACGTCGCCCAGATGACTCGGTGACGCCGACACACCACCAGCGTCCGGAGTGAACGCGCCCTCAGCCAGGTTTTCCACCTTCTGGGAGTAGCGTTGCCGCAGATCCAGCAGCAGTTTCTTGAAAAACTCCAAGTCCTGCGGCTTGAGTCCGGAAGACTTCCGGCTTTCCGACTTGCGGGCGGGTTCCTTACCGTGGTCCTTTTTCATCTGTGACCATCCTCCGCTTGTGACTCTGTCGTAACCGGACAAGCGCCCAATTGAAGTTACGCTTCACTTTGCTGAAAGTCAAGGCAATACTCCATGCTTATCGTCGCCAAACTAAAAGAACTTCGGTAAATCGGCCCAGGATCGTACCAGGCCGAGCTATATCACGAATCATAATTCCCAGTGTGTGCGCTGGACGGTTGACCTCAGCTCATTGGTGACGGGGGCGGACCGGTTCTGGTGGTATTATCCAGGCGCAGGCCCACAGTCACGGTTATTACGGCCTATCCCACTTAGTCCAGCGCCGCCATCCGCGAACTGACCGACTGGCATAGCCAACATGTTGGCACAAAGTCGATCGAGTGCAGAGTATTTTTCCCCACTTGGCAATAGATACCTCGACCAGCCCTGCGGTTAGCTGCGCCCAAACGCTGAAGTCGCATAAACGCCCGTCTTCGACTCTCAGCCTTTGTGCTTCATTGCGAAGAGTTTTCGCTGATGGGACCGATTGTGTGCAAGGAATGTTTCTCCATCGTGCAGCAATGCCATTGCTTGGGGAAAAACTTGGGATATAAGGCCTTCCTAACTGATTCTTAAGGATGGCTGATTCGAGAACCCACGGCAGGGGGCAAAAAATGGCGGCCTTTCACCAGCACTTAGGCTTTTCTGCGTTTACCGGCGCTGCGTATAGCGCGACCTTGTGGTACAGCGGTACGGTCCAGCCACCAGTAGCCTTGTTAGCAGGCGCCACCTGCACCTTCGCCGGCATGCTGCCCGATCTGGATTCGGATTCAAGTAAGCCGGTACGGGAGCTGTTTAATGTACTGGGCATGGTAGCAGCGCTGTTGACGGCCCACCGTTTGCGCCGCCAAACAGTGTTGCCCCCCGAAAGTTGTTTGCTGGCAGCCGCAGTGGTGTACTTAGGGGTGCGCTATGGAGCGGCAATGCTTTTTCGCTGGTGCACTGTCCATCGTGGTATGTTTCACAGCCTGCCAGCGGCGCTGATCGCAGGGGGATTAATGTTCCTGGTTTATGATCCTCCCGAAATGGCCGCACGAGAGGCGGTCGCTGCAGCTGTGAGTTTGGGATACTTATCGCATCTGGTCCTCGATGCCCTTTGGCAATTGCGCTCTCCGGAGGGTTTCTTCGCTTTGTGGCACGGTGGACCACTGAAGCTTTTCGGACCCTCACGCTGGGCTAATGCTCTGTGTTGGTCTCTGTTACTGCTCATCGCTTATGGTGTAGCGATTGAGTTGAACTGGGTGTCGCCTCTAGAACCTTACAGCCAGCGCTGGCTCTCGGCTCTCGACCATCCTCGCCACAATCCTCTTGCAGGACGCTGACGGTTCGTTTTGCCGGCACCACGCCTGCCAATAAGCCCGGCACCATGCCTGCCGATAAGCTTTGATGTAAGCGCACGCATCAGAAAAGAGCAGCCGACCGACTACGGGTCTGACTCTTGGCTAGTGCCCTGTTTTCGATTGCGTTTCTGAGAGAGTTTGCCATTGCTCACGGTAAGCCATAACATGGCCGTAGCTTTGCATTTTCCGCTGACTGGGACGATGCGACAGTGAGCCGAGGGACATCGCTTACTGTCGAAACAGGAGGGATTTCCATGCGCAGCATCGTGCTTTCCACAGGACTTTTGGCAACGGTAATCTGGATGGGGCTGGTGCAGGCTCAACTTAACCCGCCGAACGCGAAGGCCATCCCGCTCTTCAACGGCAAAGATTTCACAGGTTGGCAGAAATTCGTGGACCCCAAATCGAAGGCCGACCCAGACGTTATTTTCACGATCCGCAATGGTACCATCGTTGTGGATGGTAGCGTCAATGGTTACCTGATCACGGAAAAGGAATACGGCGATTATGTATTAACTTTGGAATGGCGTTGGGGTGATAAAGTGTATCGCGGACGGAACAGCGGCGTGTTCGTGCATGTCAGCGGTCCAGATCAGATTTGGCCCAAAGGGGTGGAGGCCCAATTGATGTCGGGGCGCGCCGGCGATTTCTGGCTGGTGGGCGGCTTCAAACTCAAAGTGGACCGCAAACGCCAGGACCCCAAGATTGATCGCCATTATTTCCGTCTTAAGGAAGACGTCGAGAAACCGCTCGGTGAGTGGAACCGCTATGAGATTACCTGCGATGGTCCGACCGTGCGCCTGGTCATCAATGGCCAACTGGTCAACGAGGGTACCGACGCGGAAGCGACCAAGGGCAAGATTCTGTTGCAGTCAGAAGGTGCCGAAATCCATTTCCGCAACATTTTCCTCACACCGCTCAAGTAACCCTGCCAGGGGTGGCTTCTATCTCCCTGACCACTGCCACGCTCCTCCGGGCACTTTCGCATATTGTGTGGGAAAGCTCTGGTGCGCCTGGTCGCCAAGCTTCCTGAAATCTTCCCTCGCTCGTAGTTTGGCAGTCTTGGTGACGAAACATGCAATTGTGCAAATGGCGCGAGACTGACGGCAAAGTGCGCATTGGTTTGGTGCGGCAAGGGACGGTCCAAGTCCTGAAACTGACGGACACTCCAGACCATCCCGCGCTCACTACTATTCTCCACGCGGAGAATCCCGCTCAGTTGGCAGAAAGTTTGGTAGAGGGAGCGCAGCTCCCGCGACGTCTGGAAGAACTGCCTTTACTGCCACCGATTGATTATCAGGAAGTCTGGGCCGCGGGCGTTACCTACCAACGCAGCGAAGAGGCCCGCAAACGGGAGTCTCACGATGCCGGTCTGTTTTACGACAAGGTTTACCGTGCGCCGCGACCTGAGTTGTTTTTCAAAGCTCCTGCGTATCGGGTCGTAGGTCCGGGGGGCTTCGTGCGCATCCGCCGTGATTCTCATTGGAGCGTTCCCGAACCCGAATTGGCAGCTGTCTGCGACCCCCAACTGCGGATTGTTGGCTACACCATCGGCAACGACATGAGTGCCCGCGACATCGAAGGGGAAAACCCGCTTTATTTGCCCCAGGCGAAGATCTACGACGGCTGCTGTGCGCTGGGGCCGGTAATCACCTTGGCCTCAGCCATGCCGTCTTTATCCGAGGTGCAAATCAATCTGCTCATTGAACGTCGCGGTCATGCCGTTTTCCGAGGACACACTTCCCTGGCACTGATGCGTCGCAGTGTCGAGGAACTGGTGGCTTGGCTGGGTAAGGAAATTACCTTCCCTTCCGGAGTGGTCCTACTCACAGGCACGGGGATCGTGCCACCGGACGAGTTCACACTCGAACCCGGTGATATCATTGACATAGAGATTACGGGTATTGGCCGACTCAAGAATGTCGTTACCCAAGAGCGCTAATTCACTATGGCTGAGCCAGGTTTTTCCTACGCGCTTCTTCTGGAGTAAACCAGGAGAACCATAGTTGTCGGTTGTTGTCCGAGAACGGGGACTAGATTGGGCTAAACAACGTATCTTTGCCTTCCCAGTGCATTCTCCCGCGTGGACATACCTACCAGCTTAGCTTGCGTTTCCGGTTCTAAGAATAGGCCAAATCGGCAGGTTTAACGTTAGTTCCAGGCCTGAACTGATCTTGTCAAAGTTTCCCTGGCCTGCTACAGGAGCACGCCAGCGCCGCTCAAGCCGCGGTGTAACGTCAGAGGCTGGAAATCTGCGCGGGACTGCCGGATACAGCTTGCTGCTGGTCGGTACAACGTCACGCGCCAGGCCGGACCACCTGGGCATGGGCATCGCTCAGTCGGCTGGTTACTTATAGAGGAAGCCGGGGACAAGCCATGTGTGGTATAGTCGGATATGTCGGCCAACGAGAGGCGACCCCCATATTGCTGGAAGGTCTGCGCCGCTTGGAATATCGCGGCTATGATAGCACTGGTTTGGCGACGCTCAGCGGCAGTACCTTGCACGTGCGTAAGAAGGCAGGGCGCCTGTCCGAACTGGCCAGATTAGTCGCCGAAAGGCCTGCTCCCGGCACGCTGGGAATCAGTCATACACGCTGGGCGACGCACGGCGGTGCGACGGACTGGAACGCCCATCCTCATCTGGGGGGAAATAACCTGGTAGCCGTGGTTCATAACGGCGTCATCGAGAACTATGCCGTGCTGAAATCTCAATTGGAAAGTGAGGGATTCATTTTCCGTAGCCAGACTGACACCGAAGTAATCGCCCACTTGATTGCTAGTTATTACGAGGGCGATCTCCTGGAAGCAGTCCGACGCGCTTTGACCCGCTTGAAAGGAACGTATGGTTTAGCGATCATCAGTCCCCAGCATCCGGGCCTGCTTATCGGCGCACGGTTCGGTTCGCCATTGGTTATCGGCTTAGGAGAACAGGAGATGTTCTTAGCCAGCGACCCCAATGCCCTGATCGGCTATACACAACGTGCGGTGTATCTCAACGACGGGCAGCTGTGTGTACTAACTTCCGACACCTGGGAGATTCTCGACCGTGAGTGTGCCCCGGTTCAGGCGAATATTCATGCGATTGATTGGGAACTGGAAGATGTGGAGCTAAATGGGTTTGACCACTATATGCTGAAGGAAATCTACGAGCAGCCGGAAGCGTTGGAAAATGCCTTGCGGGGTCGGTTGGATGATGTCCACGCGACTGCTCATTTTGGCGGATTGAATCTTTCGCCGCGGCGGCTTCGTCAAGTGGACAGAATTATACTTACTGGTTGCGGCACTTCGTACCATGCGGGGTTGGTGGGTGAATATCTTTTTGAAGAACTGAGCCGCTTGCCCGTCGAGGTAGAATACGCCAGTGAGTTTCGCTATCGCAATGCCCCGATTGACCGCCACACCATCCTGATTGCCATTACCCAATCTGGCGAAACAGCGGACACACTAGCGGCTCTGCGGGAGGCAAAACAGAAAGGCGTGCCCACACTCAGCATCTGCAACGTGGTGGGTTCCACGATTGCGCGCGAAGCGGATGGAGGTGTGTATTTACGGGCCGGGCCGGAGATCGGTGTAGCCAGCACAAAGGCGTTCACCTCCCAGGTTCTGGTGCTGACGCTGCTGGCCTTGTATTTCGGGCGGATGCGACATTTGTCAGCCGCCCATGGAGCCCGCATCATTGAGGAGCTGCGCCGACTCCCCGATCTAGTCCGTCAAACGCTCAGTTGCGATGATGTAGTGCGTGCCATTGCCTCCAAGTATTATCAGGTGC
>JANWVZ010000173.1 GCA_025056555.1 Gemmatales bacterium
TTGTTTCTCCTAAAGAACGGGAAGTCTTAGCGAGCATTTTCTAGTTGACTTATTGGCTGAGTTCACCGTGTTGGTTCAGTTCACCGTGCCTCCAACGAAGATGAGGATAACGGAAATGGTTGAGCCTGAGTAATCCGAAACGACAGAAAAGGGCACACTTATCAGTGTGCCCCTATAGCTTGGTGCGATAATAACGCTCAGCGAATGCGGCTAAGTATGATTATTGGACGGAGTACATGAACGCAGTACGCTAAAGTGAGTAGCCGTGCGATTTTGCGTTGAGCCGATGGTCGGACTGTGAAAGAAAGCTTGGGCGAAGCAGCGGCTCGATAGATAAGGCAAGTTGATCCCGCGACGGTCTAGCTGATGAGGGCGTGGAGCACTTTGCCTTCGCGGAAGATCGGCATGGGTCGGCCCGTGTTGGTATGCAGTTCGTAATGGGGATCGAGGCCGAGCAGGCTGAACATCGTAGCGCAGATGTCATCGGGCGTGCACGGATTCGAAGCGGGCACCATGCCTTGAGCATCGGTGGAGCCGTACACGAAGCCGCCTTTGAATCCGCCACCGGCCAGAACGACGGCCATGGAACGGCCCCAGTGGTCGCGACCGGCGTTGCGGTTGATGCGTGGGGTGCGATTGAATTCGCCGGCGACATAGACGATGGTGCTGTCGAGCAGTCCGCGTTGGGCCAAGTCTTCGATCAGGGCCGATACGGTGCGATCCACGGGCGGCAGGAGACGCTGTTTGAGGCTGGTGAAGTTGTTACCGTGCGTGTCCCAGCCGCCGGTGCCGATGGTTACAAACCGCACGCCCGCCTCGATGAGCCGACGCGCTGCCAGCGCCGATTGACCGAAGTTGTCCTGGCCGTAACGCGCGCGGAGACTGGCGGGTTCGCTGTCGAGGTCAAAGGCTTTCTTAGTCTTATCGGAGCGCAGAATGTCGAGGGCCTGCTGATGGAAACGATCGAGTCCGGCAGCCAAGTCGGCAGCCTCGTCCAGGGCGCGGAAGCTGGTGTCGAAAGTTTCCAGCAACTTGTTGCGATTTTCCAAATCTTCGAGCGAGAAGCCTGTGGGGAGAGAAATGCCCCGCACGCGCATGTTCCTGCTGCCGGGTTGGCCTTCCACTTCGAACGGGTTATAAGCCGTGCCGAGATAGCCACCCCCACCAGCGTTCCCGCCGCGCAACAGACCGAAGGTAACATACGGAGGCACGCCCCGCGGCGTGGGCAAAACCTTGGCACAAATCGAGCCAAGCGACGGATACTTGATGGACAGCGAGGGGCGGTTGCCCGTAGTCATGTATAACGTGCCCAGTTCGTGAGCACCGATGTTGTGATAGAGCGACCGAACGACAGTGCACTTGTCCATAACTTTGGCCATCATGGGCAAGTGCTCACAGATTTCAATTCCGGCCACGTTGGTCTTGATGGGCTTGAATTCGCCTCGGATGCCCTCGGGGGCTTCGGGCTTGAGGTCCCACATATCAATGGTAGAAGGCCCGCCGGCGAGCCAGATCATGATGACGCTCTTGGCTTTGGCACGGGCCCGGCTCTCAGGAGAGGCTTGGGCTTCGAGGCGAAGCAATTCAGGCAGGGTCAAGCCGAGCAACCCCGCGGTGCCGAGCTTGAGAAAATCACGGCGATGGAAACCTTCACAGTCCGTCCAGGTACGAGCGGCCATGGCACGTTCCCCATTGCCCCAAGGGTTTCGAGGAAGGTCAGATGCTCGGCTCGGGGCTTGGGCCAAGCATCTCCGGCGGGCTGACCCCTAACCCTCGGATTGGCGTCCCTGGGAGTCAGCCGGCAGGTTCGCTCAGTGATTGAGCACAAATTCCCGCGAATTCACTAAGGCCCAGAGCACGTCGGTAAAGCCCTCACTTCGACCACGCTTTTCCACGTGCTGGAGAGCCTCGGTTTTTTCCTTGTCGTTAGGATAGCGGCAGAGCGTGGCCAGGAAAAGTTCCTCCAGGACTTCCGCATTGGACTTTCCGGAATTGAGTAACTGTTGCAACCGTCCCGTGGCGATCTTCCGCAGCACAACGGTTTCAGTCATGAGGAAAAGGGTCTGGGGTAAAGCGGGTTCGGGAGTGCGTTCACATTCACAAGTAGTCTGTCGCAAGGGCCGACCGAAGACGCGGAAGGCGATAGCCGCGGGAGTGTTCGCGTTGATGCGATTAGGTGCGACTTCGATGGCTTTGATGCCTCGGGGTGCGTCCTGACCGAAATCCTCCGTCGTACCCAAAGCGCAATTGAGCACATCCACGAAAACTTCGGCCATCATCCGCCGGGGGTAGGAACGGGAATAATTGTTACGGTCGTGCACGTTATACTGGTTCGGTCGGCTGCTGCGCTGATAAGTGGCCGATTGGAGAATCGTGCGTTCCAAGTGGCGAATGTCGAACTTATGGGCGACGAAATCGCGGGCCAGAGCGTCGAGCAATTTTTCATTGGAAGGCGGATTGGCCGCGGAGAAACTATCCACCGGTTCGACTAAGCCGACGCCGAAGTAATGTGCCCAAACGCGATTGACGAAGGCGCGCGCAAAGTAGGGGTTATCGGGCTGCACCAGCCAGCGGAAGAGTTGCTCGCGACAATCGCTGTCATAGTTGAATTCCGGCCCGCCGGGTGCCTTCGGCGGCAAGATTTCATTGGTTTCGGGGTGGGGCAGTCGGCGCAAGGCGGTATTGTCCACGTAAATCTCCCGAATCACAGGGAGTTGATTCGGTTTCGCGGCACCCGCCTGTTTGCGGATTTCGGCGTTCGCCTGCTGAATTGCCGCTTGGGCATCGCGGGGTACGCCAAACTTCACCTGGGCGAAAATGTTGGCGTAGTGCCGATAATCTACCTGCGACCAGCGGTCGAACGGATGTTTATGACACTGAGCGCACTCGATACGGATGCCCAAGAACGCCGCAGCCGTGTGCTCCGCCATTTCCTCGAGCGGGAAGTTGAAGTTGTTGCCTTGCACCCGTCGCCAGAATAAATCGAGCGACTTCCGCTCGGCGTAGTTATTCTCAAAACCCCGGCTCAACTGCTGTTCAAGCTCGACCGCCTGTTTGACGTACTCTTGCGGTGTCTGGCCGTCGCGGCTGGTGGCACAGAGTACGCCATAAACAATCTGGTCGTAAGACATGTTTTCCGCGATGCGCTTGCGGAACCAGTCATGCCAGGCCTTAGCGCGGCGAGAACGCAGCTGAATCGGTTGTTCCATGCGGTCCACGTTGTTAGCTGTGATGTCGCAGAACTTGGTGGCCCACAATGCGGCGTGCAGCGGATGACTGAGGAGTTCCTCAATCTTGCGGTGGCGTTTGTCCGGACTCTTGTCGGTGAGGAATTGTCGCACTTCGTCGGGCGTGGGCAACTGACCGATCGTATCTATGTAAACACGGCGCAAAAACTCTTCGTCAGACGCCAGCGGCGAAGGCACCATGTTCAACTTCCGCAGTTTTTCCAGCACGATTGCGTCAATGAAATTGTGGACGGGCACCTGCGGAAACGTGAATCCAGTTTCGACGGGCACGGGCAGAATCACCCGCGCAGTCGCCACTAAACCACGGTAGCCGACGATGACCACCGTGTCCCCAGGACGCACGATCTTCACCGTACCGCCGGGGGCTACCTCGGCGATGTAGTCGTCGAGAATGCGATAGTCGGCGAATTGCGCTAAACTGTCCTCACTCCCGTCGCTGAAGCGTACCAGCAGGCGAAACTGTTTCGCTTCACCTTCCTTAGTGAAGACGTGTTCAGCTGGGTCTAAACGAATACCGACCACTTGTTTAGCCTGACTTGCAGGCTCCCAAGTGGCACCACGGGCGATCCACTCCCGAATGACCTGGTACTGCCAGGAACCCTTGGCAAAACGTTGACCGCCCCCATGAGGCACTTGGCCGGTGGCCTTGAGCAAGAGTAAACTCTGATCGGGGTCCACGACATTGATTCTTCGGCCGTTGCCATCGCGCGTGATCGCTTGATAGTCTTTTTCCGGGGAATAGCCGAACAGGCTCAGGAAGAAACCGCCCTTGCCCTGAAACGAACCGTGGCAAGCCCCCGCGTTGCAACCGTGTCGGCTAAGCAGGCCCATGATGTGTTTGCCGAAATCGGGGTTATCCACGGCAGTACCGTCAGGCAACGAAATAGGCCCTGCATAAATTAACGTTGGCATTCCCAGTAATATCAGCACGCTAAGCGTCCGAACCAATCCCGGGACAACGCCAGCGTCATACATAGCCAATCCTCCAGGCCAGGCGGGATAATAGGGGCGGGATAAGGCGAGCTACCGGGGAAGCTTCCCGTGTAGAGTTATTCGACCGCGGTCAAGTTTGCATTGTAATCGTTATTCAGCCGACCGACCAGAGGCTATAGTTCGGCTTAGCTTCAGGAAAAGATGATCTTGCAGAATCACTGGGTCGGCGGTTTACGTGTTAGGGGTGGCGAGCCTGAAAAGGTGCCGGCGGAATCTGCTCAGTTGTATGTTCGTGCACATATTCAGGTGAGTCCGCCCCAGGGCGCAATTAGCGATCTTTTTCAGGCTCAGACATTCAGAAGTCTTTAACGCCGCGTTCGAGAAAAAGTATCGTCGAAACAGGCGGTTTCCATCTTGAGGATTCGCCCCGGACTCCGTTTATGACCTCTTGGGGAACGCCCAGGGGGACGGTGGTTTAGGCCTTTCCAGGATGGGCAGTCGTGGTAGTCCCGCGGGAGGTTGCCAGAGGTTTAGGTCGGCGGATAGGGAAGAAGGAAGGCATTTCGCTGACGAGGCGCAAGTAGTCCGAGAATATGCGTTAAACGGTTGCGAGTGAGGAGAGACAGCGGAAGGAGGCCCCCCTTGGATTGGGGCACTTGCACTTATTGCGCAAAAGGCTACCATAAGGCTCGTGGGCGACGTCTTCGACAGGCTGTTTCATGGTCGGGCAAGCCATGCGGACCCAGGCCGACCCCTGGAGCAGATGTAGCGGAAATGCCTAATCTGACTGCCTGGAGGGAAAACTGCAGCGGGAACTTTTTTCTGGCATGGTCAGCGGGTGCGCATTAGAATGGTAGGACGAAACGACCCAGAGAGGTCGTAGATTCTGTCGGCGCAAAGTTTTCTGGGCCGCCGGCAGGAGGCACACTCGTCATAACAATAGCAGCTACTCGTGCTGATGAGCAGTGGCCGAGGGGGGCCAGCCATATCGGGGAGAATCGGCTATGGTAAAGAGGCGGCAAGCAGTGTGGGTCGCAGCGGTGGGTGTGGCGTTACTCAGTGCCAGTACCCTGTTGGGAGACCCAGTACAGAGGCGTAATACCGAATTGCCTGGAGATGCCGACGGAGCCGGTGCTCTGCAACGCCTGACGCAAGACCGACTGCGCCAGCCGGGCGTGCTGACCTATGAGACTTTGGAGAAAAACCTGCTGTTTGCGCTGAAGTTGCAGCCGAATTTGCAAGCTGTGCCTCGCAAGCCTCGGGATTTCGTCGTGCTGTTTGACACCACAGCCAGCCAGGCTGGCGAAAGTTGGCTCGTGCAACTGGCGCTGCTCAAGGAATTCGTGCACCAAATTGCCGAGGACGACCGCATAGCTGTGCTGCTGGTGAATAGTCAGCCGCTCGAACTCACCCCTGGCTTGGTCAGCAAACAGGATGGTGTTCTGCAAAAGGCCTTACGCGAGCTGAGCGAGATTACGCCGATGGGCGCTGCCGATTTGAAAGCGGCGTTGGATAAAGCGTTGGAACGTCTGGAAAATCGGCCTGACCGGCAACAGGTGGTGGTGTACCTGGGCGACGGCATGAGCACGTTGCGGCCGATCGGTTTAACGGATCGGTTGCGGTATGCTGAACAGTTCAATCGTCTGCGGGTCAACGTGTACGCCATCCCGATCGGTTTTCGACTCGACCCGGAGTTTCTCAACGGCATGACCACCAGCACCGGCGGAGCGGTTTGGCGTGTGGATATTCGATTCCAGGTGGGTGACTTGTGGAAACAGTGGCTCGCGCAGCTGGATACGCCAGTGCTTTATCCATCGGAATTGCAGCTTCCCGCGGAAGTCGTCGAGGTATATCCGACCAAGTTGCCTCCATTGCGCGCTGATAGTCCCACGCTGCTGGTGGGTCAACTACGCGAGTTGCCACAGAAGTTTGTGTGGAAGCTGAAAGGGTCAGTGCGGGAACGTGAGCTCGAGGTGAGCCAGGAAGAAAAGGTCTGGGCGCCAGAAGTTACCATGTTCTTTCTGAAAGCGCTGGTGGAACAGGCAAAGAATCATCGGGAGGCACCAGCGTTGTTGCCGGCCGATCGCATGTTAGCCATGGCGCACGACCAGGCGCGCCTGGTGCGTAATGAACTTCTGGCCCAGGGGAGGGTGGCAGTGCGGTTGGACCGGTTGGACCTGGCGCGGGAGTTGTTCGAGCAAGCACGGCAACTAGACCCGCATGATCCGGAAGCGCGAGCGGCAGTGCGCCTGGTCGAACGCTTGCAGAATGCGCCCGATGCAGCGCGTCGGCGGCAGCTGCTCGAAAACGCCCTGGCCCAGGCAGGTGGTGCGCCGCCGGCAGGTGGTGCAGGAGGCGCCGCTGCGCCCGCCGGTGGTAAGCCCGACCCGGTCGCAGAAGATTTGTTGCAGCGCCAAGAACAGATGATTCGTGTCCTGGAGCAGCAGTTACAGAACCAGGTGGACGAGGTGTTGCGTGCCTCGCAGCGTCAGCTGGGTGCTGCCGAGGCCAACGAACTGCTGGCCCGCTTGAAATTACTTGCCGAAATGATCGCTCGCGAAACACAGATTTCCCCGCAGGTACGTCAACAGCTTATCGAGCGTTTGGCCGCGGGGATCCGGAACCTCGAACGGCGTCTGGAACAGCAACGTCGGCTGGAAGCCGAGGCCCAGGCACGTGAAGCCGCCGCTCAGGAAATGGCCCGCCGTCAGGAACAAATCCAGGATGAGCAGGCCCGTATCCGCGAGGCCATGCAGCAGTTTGCCGTGCTGGTGCAGGCAAATCGGCTCATGGAAGCGTATCGCAAGGGGCTGCAGATTCTCCAGATGGCGCCGCAGCAACCGGCCGGCGTCGCGGCCACCAATCAGGCGTTGTCTTCTCGTTATCTCGGCGAACAGCAGCGTCTGGTTC
>JANWVZ010000174.1 GCA_025056555.1 Gemmatales bacterium
ATTCGGCGTGCCCGCGTTCCACCCCTGCGTACCCTAGCGCCACCGGGAATTGCTCCGTCCGCTTCCCCGCGGTGCTTACGTGGTTAGTTTCCTGATGCCAACTGCTTCAAGGGAGGGACGTGCTATGCTCCAGCGCTGGCGAACGGCACTCTGTGGTTGGCTCATCACGCTCGCAAGTCTGGCCACACCGAGCTTAGCCAATGCTCATCCGTGTAACAACGATTGGATTATTTTCATCCTGTTGTGGATGATGTTTGGCGGGTTTGCAGGAGGACCATGGGGCAATGGGGCTCCAGCAGGCCCAGGCGGATGTTGGTGTCCACCAGGTGGGCAACCTGTCCCGGCTCCAGCGCCCGTGCCCCCAGCCCCAAACGGTAACGGTAATGGTAACGGCCATGGGCATGGCAATGGCGCGCTGGGAGGGGCAGCGCTGCGACCTGCCATCCGCCAACCTGTTCCCAATATTGCCAGACCGGCGCCTCAACCTGTTGCACGACCAGCGGCCCCCAACGGTCAGCAACCGCAGATCAATCGCCTCATGCCGGCTCCAGGCGGTGCGCTGCGAATGCCGATGAATCCAGCCAAGCCTGCGAATAAGAGTAATGGTAAAGCAGACGCTAATCGTGCGGGGCCTGCAGCGCTGATGCCGGCGTTTGGCGGCAAACCAATACTTGGCAAACCCAAGGTTCCCGAAGCACATAAACCCGCCATCGGCGGCAAACCGGCCATCGGCGCTAAGCCGCCGCTTGGTGGTGCTAAGCGTTGACACAGTTCATTAAGGGTAACGGCTTCAGAGCGAAAAAGTAAGCCCCTCGTAACCAATCAGCGTGTCCGGGTTGGCAGTGAGCTCAGCCAAGCCTGCCTTGTTGAGTGCGGCCAAAGCTGCATCACGCCAGTCCTGGTACGTTGAGTTGGTTCCCCTTGGTCCTTGATCACCAAAATGAACCAGGCAGAGTTGTTGGATCACCGCGCCGGCCAATTCTCCCTGAGTGAGCAATTGAAGAATCCCTTGGAAGGAAACATGGCCATTATTCCTGGGCTCCCACTGGTTACACTCCAGGACCACCAGGTCGAACTCGCGGGCGAGGAAATCAGGGCTTGATGGTAACAGGCGGTTGAAATCGCCGCTGTAAAGGAAGCGGCGTATCCGACCGTCATAGTTTTCCTCAATAACGAAACCAACCGCACCGGGAGCAGTTTCGCCGTGGTCCACGGAAAACGGTGTAACTGTCAGACCGCATAGTTGCATCGGCTGTTCTGCGCTCAGCTCGTGGGATTGAACGATATGGTTACTTTCTAAATAAGCGAAGCCTCGTTCTTGCAACACTTGCTTCAAGCAATCCCTGGTCGCATACATAGGAAACAGTGGTGGCCGAGATGGAATACCCGCAGCATAGCGATAATGATGCAGGTAATCCAGTCCGGCAATGTGATCCCAATGAGCATGGGTCAGCAGTATCGCATGCAGCTCCTTAATCCTGAAATGCCATATTTGCTCGTGGAAGTCAGGTCCACAATCTATCAACACGCACTGTCCCCTTTGCGAGCGAATCAGCAACGAGGTACAAAACTGCCGAAAACGTATCCGTTCGCCGTTGGACAAAGTACCTTCAAGCACCTGCTGTTTCCAATGAGAAAGAAACGGATTAAGTCCCCAGGCGTTCGCGGTACCCAATATCGTCACCCTCATCGTGATCCCTTTCTTAAGTCTTGGGGCGTGTACTAATCAGGCTTCCAACTCACAACCGCGAGAATTCAACCCCAGGTACGGCCTGCTGTTCCTATGCATTCTAATCTCCGCTTGACATCATTCCAAGCCAACCTACTGCCGCAGAATTTCAAACGGAAGAGACACCAGGGCAATGACGAGGAAAGAAGTTCCTGGCTCAACCGAAGCAAGCGACCTCAGCAGACCTTGGGTATGATTTAGCGGCAAGACCGTGAAGTGAGATCATCGGTCTCCTTGTCTAACCAACATGCGTGCACAGCCGGCCGCTCCGATGAAACCAGCCTCGTTGCCCAGCTGAGCGTAAACAATCTGAGTTTGCGCTGCGGGTACGGGAAAAGCCAGCTGCCGCACGTGTTCCCGAATGCGCTCCAGAAAAGACGGCCCAGCCCGTGTCATGCCTCCGCCGAAGACAATCATGTTCGGGTCAATGGTGTGCATCATGTTCACCGCCCCGACCGCCAGAAAATAAGCCGTTTCCTCAACCAGGCGCTGTGCCAGACTGTCGCCCATAGCAGCAGCGCGGAAAACTTCTCCGGCGTCTTCCGGAGCGAGTTGTCCCTTGGTCTGAAACAATGCTTGCAAGGATGAGATTTCACCGCGGGTAAGTGCTTCGTTGGCACGCTGAGCCAACGCGGTTGCGCTAGCATAAGCCTCAAGGTGCCCTCTCCCTCCACAGCCACAACGACGTGGTTGGGACATTTCGATAATGATGTGTCCGACTTCCGCGCCATGGCTGTGCTCACCCTCGATAATCTGGCCGTTGACAACGATCCCACAACCGATGCCCGTGCCCAGTGTAAACAGCACCAGACTGCGGACTCCACGACCCGCACCCGCCCAGTATTCACCATACGCTGCCGCATTGGCGTCATTTTGGAACGCCGTCGGCTTCCTAAACCGACCATGAATGTAGTCGCGCACTGGCACGTTTTTCCAAGGCTTTAAATTAGGCGGATCGAGAATCAGGCCCTTAGGAATGTCCATCGTACCCGGAGTGGCTATGCCGATGGCCGCGATGTCCCGCAAATCCAGCTTGGCTGCACGGGCTGCTTCTTCGACGGCTAAAGCCATTTGTTCCAAACCATGCTCCTGGCCCTTCCACGCCTCGGTGGGAACACTGACAGAACTCAGCGGCTGTCCTTCGTCGGTTACTACGCCTGCCTTGATGCTCTGACCACCGACGTCCACTCCGATGTAAAGCAATGGCCCACTCATCGCACGTCAACCTCCAAATCTTCTCGGTCTTATCATAATAACCCTCGGCTTGGTCGCAAACGTTCAAGCCAATGGAAAAGCCCGCTAGTACTTACAGAGGTCGCTGGAACGCCATTGTAGGAACTTCGCGTATCACCCACAAGGTGATCAGAAAAGCCCGCTAATACTTTCAGGTTTGCTTTAGCGCCCCGACTCTAATTCGTGAGCGTTTGCCTAAGAACTCGACCCGCTCCAGCTTCTTCCTTGGGCAGGTACTGGGGACAATAATAGCAGTAGCCCGGCCGCAAGTGTGTTGATTAAGTGTGTTATTAAAAGAAAACCCCGCTGTAGCCTGGGTGCGCAGGACTGACAGCGGGGCCGGAACAGAGAAGAGGCCGGGACAAACCATTCGTTATGTTAGCATAACCGAATATCTTGTCAAGCAAAAAACAAGAAATTCTTGTCCCCAACAATCAGAAAGAATCTTTCGACGTAAGTTCCACAGCCGAAAATAGTTACGCGTCAAGAGTTACAGCAATCTCCAAAGACTTCAACATAAGATATTCTTCTAGTCCGACGATTTGGCATGCCCGGCCTCACGGAAATCATTTCAAAACAGTTTTTCGGCCTTCGCTCCAGCGACAGCCGGTACACCCGCTCCCACCGGAGGAGTGTAACCAACTACGATAGGCCCGCCACAGCAAATAGCCACCCGCCACCCCGACAATACCAGCCACCAGCCATTCCTGAAGGGTCATATCGCTCCCACGTTGTCGAATGTTCGACCAAGTCGTTGTTGCCGGACTTAGAAAAGCTGTAGCTGACCTGTCCAGCGGTCACCCGATGTATTTGCCGACCTGGTAAACCAAGAGCGCTCCTAGATAGGCCAATATCGTCATGTAAAAGAAGGTAAAAACGGGCCAGCCCCAGCTGTTGGTTTCGCGACGAATCACGGCCAAAGTGGAGACGCACTGGCTGCACAGCGCGAAAAACACCATCAAGGATAAGGCAACAGAGACCGTGAACAATGGCTTACCGCTGCCATCCTGCCAAGTCGCCAGTTGCAACTGTTGACGAAGCTGGCGCGATTCGGCTTCACCTTCGAAGTCTTCGCCGACATCGAAAATAATTCCCAAAGTGCCCACAACGACCTCCCGCGCGGGAAAACTGGCCAGCGCCGCCATGCCAATTCGCCAGTCCCATCCCAGGGGGCGGATCAACGGCTCCAGCCACCGTCCCGCACGCCCCAACCAGCTGTTACGCCGCCATTGGCCCTGTACCGCCAGATATTCTTGGTGCAGACGTTCCTTAGTGGCGCGGTCTTCTGCTGAATCCAGACGCTCCCGTAACTCAGCACACGTCGCTTCGTAATCTATTTCGTTACCCCGGTGGTCGGGACCAGTGCGCGGAAAGTAAAGCAAGGCCCAAATGAGCACCATGCTGGCTAGAATCAAGGTGCCCGCGCGTCGCACAAATGCCCAACCTCGTTCGACCATGCGATAGGCTATCAGACGCAAAGACGGTATCTGATAAGGGGGTAGTTCCAGCAGAAAGATCGGGGTCTCACCTTGCAACACTGTGCGTTTCAACGCCCAAGCTACCAGCGGCGCCAGCGTGATGCCGATGAGATACATCCCTAAAAGCACTAAAGCCGGGAGTAAATGTCCCAAAAAACCCTGTGTGGTAATAAAGGCGGCAATCATAAGGTTATACACCGGCAAACGGGCAGAGCAGCTCATCAGCGGGGCGATTAGAATCGTGGCCAAGCGGTCGCGGCGATCCTCGATCACCCGCGTCGCCATGATGCCGGGTATTGCGCAGGCAAACGAACTCAGCAGCGGGATGAAAGATTTGCCGCTCAGTCCGCAACGAGCCATGAGCTTGTCCATCAGGAAAGCTGCCCGCGCCATGTAACCGCAATCTTCGAGCACGGCAATGAACCCGAAAAGGATCATAATTTGGGGCAGAAACATCAAAACACTGCCTACACCTTTGATCACACCATCCAGAAACAGGCTCCGCAACATGCCGGGCTGGGGCAAGAATAGGTCCGCGAGGAATTCACCGCCCCGGGTGATGCCATATTCCAATGCATGCATCACCGGCTCAGCGCCACTGAAAATAGACCAGAACACTAACAGCATCAAAGCTAGAAAAATTAACGTGCCATACACCTTGTGGGTCAACAACCGATCGATGCGGTCTGTCCAGTTCGTCGCCGGCTCGCGCACCTGATGGACACAGCCGCGCAAACGCTCGCGAAGCCAGCTATATCGAGCCCGCGGTTCCAGACCAGCGAGTGCAATGCCCTGTTCAGCCAAGCGCTGACGCGCTGCGTCCAAGACAGAAGTCAGCTCTTCACCAGTCACCGCGCGGACACGCCGCTCCACAGATCCACCAACATCCAAGAGTAGCCGCTGCAACAGGAACCGCGAGCACGCTAACTGCTGCTGACACTTCTGTTCGACGTGTACCGACGAGGCCAAATTCTGGAGCCTAAGCCGTTCCCTGAGCCAATCGGCCAGCCGGACTAGTTCCCGCTCCAGTTGCTCAGGAAACACCTTCGGCAGCGGCGGCGCTTTACCAGCTGCCGCCTGCAACAGGCTCTCCCTGAGTGCTTCCAAGCCGATTTTGCGGTTGGCCTTCATCGGCACTGCAAGAACGCCGAGCCGCTCCTGTAAGTGGACCACGTCAATTTCCTTGCCCTGCCGTTCTACCAAATCCATCATGTTCAATGCCAGCACCACGGGTTTGCCTAACTCGAACAGCTGGCATGTCAAATACAGATTGCGTTCCAAATTAGATGCGTCCACGATACTCAAAAGCACATCAGGAGCTGGTTCGTCGGTCCGCAGACCTAATACCAACTCCACAGCTAACATCTCGTCGGGGCTCCGTGGCGACAAACTGTAGGTGCCCGGCAAGTCCACCACTTCAAAGGTATGATCGCCGTAATGAAAGTAGCCCTTACGAATTTCCACGGTAACGCCGGGGTAATTCCCCGTCTTTTGCCGCAAGCCACACAGGGCATTGAATAAAGTGGTCTTACCGGTGTTCGGATTCCCAATCAGGGCTACGCGAATTGTCTTGGCCGCTGGTGGTGAACTGGGTGGCGCTGTTGCTTCCACCGCTGCCTTTTCCGGCATGTTTGAAAGAAGGTGTTCGCCCGAAGGCGTGGTGGGTTGATTCATACGGGGACATCCGGCGCAAGTGCCTTATTGGAATCAAATATCTGAGCTAGCCCGAAGGTTGTTGTCCTCATCTTGCTCCAGGATTCAATGTGCTATGGCATTTAGCTTGGCCGCCGGCTCAATAATGTCGTTCCTAGCCGAGGCTGAGTTATCGGAGGCCTCAGGGATCAGTGATCGTCAGCCACATTTAAACACACGCTGACTCTTTGTGCCTCACTGCTCCGTAAGCTGAGCCGGTAGCTGCCTATCTTGATTTCCATGGGGTCGCCGAGAGGTGCCAAGGCGAGCACTTCAATCAGTTCTCCTTCCAAAAGCCCCATCTCCATAAGCCGACGACTGATGTGATCGTTGCCTTCAATGGCAACCACGTGACCTCGCTGTCCAGGAAGCAGCTCATTCAGCCGTCGCACATACAGTACAGACACTGCCGTGCTCCTCATCACGACAAATCATCAGGCACCGCATTGAAACAGCGTCTTGGGAGACGGTTAGCAGTCTTGGCCAGGTCCTATGAAACTCTGTCTCACCCAATCGGGACTAAGATTCTCGGTAAGTCGAGGGTTGGCCTTCATCATATGCATATACCGACGCAGGGGTGACCAAAACTCGGCCCATGCGACCTAATCTCAAGCTCAGACGAGCAGCTCCTAGGCTAATTAGACAGGGCGAGCCCGGTTGCAGCATGCGCACCTGCTGGCCAGGACGAATTCCCAACTCAGCCATCCGCGCCACCCAAGCAGTATCCCCTTCGACCAGAGCTACCTCGGCTAACTCACCGCGCTCTAGTTCCTCTAAAGGCAACTTCACTCTCACGCTTGCGGCCTCCAATTTGAGATTGCATCTCATTTACTTTAAACCATAGCCGGATCATCAATTACCGTCAAG
>JANWVZ010000175.1 GCA_025056555.1 Gemmatales bacterium
GGCCTGCGAGAGTTTATGAGACGTGGAAGGTTAGCGCCTTGGATGGTTCAGCTCGGCGAGGTGGCGCACGGAGTGGGGCGAGGGGAGCGGTTATGGGCGGCCGACAAATTGGGGGCTGGGTAAATCTTCAGTGGCGTTTTGCAGCACTTCCAATTGCTGGACGCTACGGAGATGTTCCTTGGCCAGCCAATCGCGGCTCATCTTCACCAGAATATGGTCCCAGGGAAGAATCTCCGACACGGGACGTTGACGGTGCACGTAAAAGGCGAAGTCAATGCCGAGGTCCTGCACTACGCGCCACCAGATTTGCGGTTTGAAACATTCGTCCCAGGCGTCTAGACGTGCCCCGCGCCGCCAGGCTTGTTCAATCACTGGTGCAATACGTCGGTCGCCTCGCGTCAGTAATCCTTCGAGCAAACTGCGTTCGATATCGTGCTGCTTGATTCGGACACTGCGGAGCCGTTTTCGGCTTTGCAGATATTCCCCGGCCCATTCGAGGTATTCGCGGTTGGCCATACCGTTCCATTGGTAGGGCGTGTGCGGTTTGGGGACGAAGTTCGACACGCTGGCGGTCACTTCGGCGTATCGGCCCATCACTTCCTTGCCGATACGGGCGATGGTCTCGGCCATCTCGACGATCCCGTCGAGGTCTACGCGGCGTTCGCCGGGCAGTCCGCACATGAAATACAATTTGACCCGTCGCCAACCGTTGGCGAAGGCTTGTCGGCAACCCTCGTAGAGGTCTTCGTTGCGGACTGGTTTGCGAATCTGCTCACGCATGTCGTTTCGGGCTACTTCGGGCGCTAACGTTAGGCCGTGATTCCGTACGCCTTTGACCAGTTTCGGTAAGCTGCGGAGCTGGTGGTTCACGCGCAGGCTCGGCAAGGAAACGTTGACGCCCAGCGGCGTGAACACTTCGTGCATCCGCTTGACTAACTCTTCGAAGTACGGGTAATCGCTGGAACTCAGGCTGAGCAAACTGATTTCGTTGTAGCCCGTGTTACGATACGCTTCCAGGGCCGAGCGGACGATGCATTCGACGGAGCGGATGCGGATCGGCCTTTTGATGACCGTGGATTGACAGAATCGGCATTGCCAGGGGCAGCCCCGCATGATTTCGATAGGGATGCGGTCGTGAGTCGTTTCGACGTTCGAGACAATCGGTCGCGCGGGGAGCGGAACTTCGTCGAAATCCTTGCGGAGGATGCAGGCGTAGATTTGCTCCGGGACGTCGGCGCGCATGCGACGCAGCCGCCGGATGGTGCCGTCGGGGTTATAGTCGAATTCGTAAAACATCGGGGCATAAGCCCAGGGGGGCCAACCACCTTCGGGCACGGAGGCAACAAGTTCAGCTATCAGTTCGCGCCGCACTTGCTGCGATTGCTCTGTGGACATGCGGCCAAAACGGCTACGGGCCCGCTCTTTCAGGGTCATCCAGCGGTCCATGAGCCAGGGCAGACTTTCCTCGCCGTCGCCCAGGACGAAGACGTCAATAAACGGTGCCAACAGTTCGGGGTTCTGGGCGCCGGGTCCGCCGCAGATAACCAATGGATCGTCCAAGGTGCGTTCGTCGCTGTGCAAAGGCACGCCGCCCAGGTCGAGCATGGTCAGGATGTTCGTGTAGCACACTTCGTATTGCAGGCTGAAACCGAGCAGGTCAAACTCACGGAGCGGCGTGAATGTCTCCAGACTGTAGAGCGGCAGGCCGCGTTGACGCAGTTCGCTTTCAAAATCGAGCCAGGGAGTAAAGGCGCGTTCGCAGGCCCATTGGGGATCATTGTTCATGATGGTGTAGAGCACCTGCAAACCATGGTGGCTCATGCCCAAGGTGTATGTGTCGGCAAAGGACAAACAGAGCTTGCCGCGGACCTGCCGATGGTCTTTGACCACGCTGTTCCATTCGCCGCCCAGGTACTGGGCGGGTTTCTGCACACGATGCAGGAACCGAGTTACTGCCTCTTTCAGGGCCGTGTTGAGCATGGCCTGCTGCCCTCCGCTTGTGAGGACGGGCTACCCTTTTGATGCTTACTCATCGCTCCAGACCGTGGCATCGTGCCGCTAAGTCCAGTCCATTACGTAATTATTAGCTGGAAGCACGCCAGCTGGGACCCTACTGCGAGGCGATTTTCAGTACCTGACAAACGGCGTCCTTGGCGGACGTGCTAAGGCCGTGCCTGTGTGCGTTCCTCGGCGTCATTTTCAGATTATCTTTGGGGCCAGTGAATACCTGTTCGACAGAACCCCGTTTCGCTTCCGATTCCGCCCAGCTATTAGTTCTGCGTTCACCTGCGTCATTGCGGATCAATCCGGCTTGGCCGAAGGGAGAGGCAGCGAGCAAGCACTGAGGGTTGCTCGAACTCGCAGGACCAGGTCTTGTGCGCTGGTGTCGGTGTTAATAACTTACGGGATGGGAGACAGGCGTATGTTAGCCGCTAAACTGCGGATCCTGGGAGCGGTCTTGGTGGCGCTGGTGGTGTTTGCTCTGGTAGCGGACTTGCCGCGACGCTGGGGTTCGTTGGCGATTCCGGAGGATGATCCCCTGGCACGCATGCGGGAGTTTCGTGAGGCGGTACTTCAGGAAAACCGCGTGGCTTTCGAGACGCTTTTGGATGTACCGTTGCGCGAGCGAGCTGACGCCGTGTTATATGGTATGCGCAGGCGTTTACTCCAGGCAGTAAGTTGGGTCGTTGTCGAAACGCAAGTCGAATCTGATACGGCGCGGTTCGTGGTGCACGAACAGGGCCGGGATGGCTGGATTTATCCCGTGCGTTACCATTGGGCACGACGTGGCGGAGCGTGGCGCTTGGTGCAAGTGACCGAACTACCGCCGGAGCGAGCCGTGATTGCGCCGGGGACGCGGCTCGGCGAGGAAGAGGACACGAGTCGCAGTCGCGGAGACGAGTCAGCCCGGCCTGCTGGTGAGCAAGAGCGGGTCGAAGCGCGCGATGCGGACGAGGAGGAAACTCGATGAGTCGAGCGGGGCGTCGCTGGGTCGTATTGGCAGGGGTGGTCGGGGTCTTCGGTTTGGTCTTCGTGCTGCAGGGAATTTGGCAGCATGGTGCATCGAGTCAGGCACCCCGTCCAGCTCGGCCAGCGCCGTCAGCGGTGCCGATGACTCCGACGATGACGGCCGTTCAGATCGAACTTGGTCTCAAGGACGAACAGCCCACGCGCTGGGACGGCGAGGTGCACCTCAGCGAGGGAAAACTCCTCGACATGCAGGTCAGCTTCGGTGGTCCGATGGCCCGCGTGGATGGCCAGCGTTTCATTGCGCGGAGTACGCTGGATAAGAAAAAGAAAAAAGACGGTGGGATAGTGCGGCCGAGTTTGTTGATACTGGTGGATGCGCCTGCCACGGCTCAAATACAGGTCAAGACCGAGCAAGGTGCGTTCAGTTTCCGTCTGGGCGATGTGCCTGTGGATAAGCCGATGATGCTGTTAGAGGGGCGAGTGGCGGCGCAGCGTCAAGCCGGCGGCGTGCGCCTCACCGGTCGGCAAACGGAGGATGATTTTCCGGCGTTGGCTCGTGGTGCCGATGGAACGGTTTGGCTGGCTTACGTCGAATATTTGCCCGGTCGGCCATATGTGTTGGAACGCATCCTGGCGGGGAATTTCGAGGAACTGGAGCCGCAAGGGCACGGCGATTTGGTTCGCCTGGCAAAATTCGATGGCCAGGCGTGGTCGCCCGGCTTACCCGTCAGTGACGATCCTGCCGACGTCTGGCGTCCGACCGTGGCAGTGGATGGTCGCGGGCAGGTTTACGTCGCCTGGGCCGAACAACGGGAAGGAAATTGGGATATTTATTATCGCGTTTATACTCCTTCCACAGGAGCGTGGTCGCCGATCCAACGCTTGACCACAGCGGCGGGCACGGACTTCAACGTCGTGGCCACGAGTGACGCCGCGGGACGGGTCTGGTTGGCCTGGCAAAGCTGGCGTCAGGGACAATTCGATATTCTGGCCACCATGCTGGAAAACGGTCAACCGCGGATTCAGCCGCTGGTCATCTCAGACAGCGCTGCCAACGATTGGAGTCCGAGCCTGACGGCCGACCGCCGAGGACGCGTGTACCTCGCCTGGGATACTTACGCACAGGGAAATTACGATGTCCATCTGGTTGTGCTGGACGCGCAGACGGGCCAGCGCTTAGGCGAAGCGCTGGCAATCGCGGCCACTCCCGCCTTTGAAGCACGGCCCTGTCTGGTCTGCGATGCTCAAGATCGCGTCTGGATCGCTTATGAGCAGGGCGATGAGCTTTGGGGCAAAGATTTTTCCACCGAGCAGTTCAAGCGAATTCCGCTCACGGGCAATCCTGGGGCGCCTCTGTACCGCAATCGCACGGTCCAGGTGAAATGTTTGGCCAACGGCAAGCTGCACCGTCCTGCGGCGGATCTGCAGGGTTACCTGAAAAAATCGGCGGTCCGCAACCGCAGCCTGCCGCAACTGGCGGTGGATCGCGCTGGGGGTGTGTGGCTATTCTTCCGCATGCATCCGCTGCCGGGCGGCACGGGGGAAGTGTGGTATAGCTATGCGACCCGCTATGATGGCCAAAGTTGGGGGCCGCTGCGCCGATTGGCACAGTCGGCAGGATTGTTAGACAACCGACTGGGACTGGTGGCCTATGAAGACGGAGTGTTGTGTGTCTATAGCGGCGACGGTCGGTTGCGCACGCAAAATCGGCAGCAAGCCGACCTGTTCGCGGCCACCTTGCATGCTGCCGGACCGACGCATCCGCCGCAGTTGGTGCCCGACGATTCCGCTGGAAATTCCGCCCTGACCGCCGAGGATCAGCGGGAAGTGCAAGATGTGGGCCGATTGCGTGAGTTTCAGTTGCAGTTGGGTCCGCAGAAATATGCGCTCTATCGAGGCGAATTTCATCGCCACACCGAAGTCAGTGCCCACCGCGACGGCGACGGTTCTCTCGAGGACGCATGGCGCTACGCTCTGGATGCGGGACGCCTCGATTGGATGGGTAACGGCGATCATGACAACGGTTTTCACCATGAATATATGTGGTGGCGGACTCAGAAGACGGCCGACCTGTTTCATTTGCCGCCATACTTCGTCTCGGTGCACTCCTATGAACGCAGTTGCGTTTACCCTAACGGCCATCGCAACGTGATTCTGCCTCGTCGGGGTATTCGTCCGTTACCGCGGGGCAACTTGGCGGGCACCCCGGAGAAAGGCGCCCCGGATACCAAATTACTCTACGCCTATTTGAAACACTTCGGCGGACTTTGCGCTTCCCACACCAGCGCCACCGACATGGGCACCGACTGGCGTGATAACGATCCCTGGGCCGAACCTGTCGTCGAAATCTATCAGGGACATCGCCACAATTACGAACATCCGGAGGCGCCGCGTTCGCCCACGGCCGAGACCCAGATCGGCGGTTTCCGTCCCGCCGGTTTTGTCTGGAATGCGCTGGAGAAAGGCTATCGCCTGGGCTTTCAAAGCTCCAGCGATCACGTCAGCACCCATATCAGCTACGGCATACTGTTTGTCACGGACAAATCTCGGCAGGGAATTATTGATGCGTTTCGCCAACGGCACTGCTACGCCGCGACCGATAACATTCTGCTCGTGGTGCGTAGTGGCTCGCATCTGATGGGCGATGTTTTCGAGAGCGCCGAGCGGCCTACGTTAGACATCCAGGCGGTGGGCACGGCTGACATCGCCCGGGTCCACATCATCCGTAATAATCGCTACGTGTATTCGGCGCAGCCGAAGCAGCGGGAAATACGCCTGACCTATACGGACCTGCAAGCCGAGCCGGGCAACACGTACTATTACTACGTCCGCATTGAACAGGCCGACGGGAACCTCGCCTGGGCCTCGCCGCTCTGGATCACCTATCGTCCGAAGTAGCGCGATTAGTCGGTGCCATCAAACGCAACATCGGGGCGAAGACGAGGCTCCTTCGTTGGCCGTGCTCGGCCGGTCTTACCGTCGCGGCAGCACAGGGGCAGTGCGCGGGAGATTTACGCACCGGGTCGGCGGGCGCGGCAAATAATTTCTTTCATTTCGCGGACCGCCTGACGCATGCCCACGAAAATGGCCCGCGCCACGATGCTGTGGCCGATGTTCAGTTCTTCCACCTGAGAAATCGCCGCGATGGCGCAGACATTGGCGTAATTCAGCCCGTGCCCCATATGTACGTGCAGGCCGGCTTCGTGGGCATAGCGAGCGGCCTGGATGAGCGCTTCGAGCTCCTGCTGGTGTTCGTCCGGATTGGTGGCGTGGGCATAGCGGCCCGTATGAAATTCCACGGCCTGGGCTCCCACCAGTCGGGCGCATTCAATCTGCCGCACGTCCGGCTCAATAAAGAGCGAAACCAGAATGCCGCGTTGCCGCAAACGTTCCACCACTTCCTGAACGCGGTCTTCGTGGCGCACCACGTCCAAGCCGCCTTCCGTGGTCAGCTCCTGGCGTCGTTCAGGAACGATGGTGGCTTCGTCGGGACGCACCTCGCAGGCGAACTTCACGATGTCCTCGGCCAGGCTCATTTCCAGGTTGAGTCGCACCGAAACCAGTTCCCGCAGCAAGCGCACATCGCGTTCCTGAATGTGACGGCGGTCTTCGCGGAGATGCACGGTGATGCCGTCGGCCCCTCCGAGCTGCGCTTCCATGGCGGCCCAGACGGGGTCGGGTTCGCGTGCCCGCCGTGCCTGACGCACCGTCGCCACGTGATCGACATTCACTCCTAAGCGAATCATCGGTGTCCTCGTTCCCGCACAAAATCCTCATAGCGGCGAAGTTCTCGGCTCAGCGCTTTTAGGCCGAGATACGCCACCACCAGATTGTCTACATAACTGATTATCGGAATAGACCAACCCCAACCGAGCCAGGAACGCACCGCAGGCCAGATCGTCAGATAGACCAGCGCTGTTAGTCCGAGGAAGATTGTCGTCCAACTCACCTGATAGCGGACGTCGCGGAACATGTGCCAGGTCCAGATGAGAT
>JANWVZ010000176.1 GCA_025056555.1 Gemmatales bacterium
GTGATTGGTTATTGCGTGGCGTTGACTGCGGAACCACCTCCGGTGGCTGCCAAGCCAATTCGGCGTGTCGTGGATGAAGTAGCACTGCTGAGTCCGGCATTGTTGCAGCTCACGCGATGGTTGGCGGAGTATTATCTGTGTCCCTGGGGAGAAGTGTTGCATTCTGTAGTCCCTCGTCCAGCTCGTCAACAGGCCGGGACGCGCGAACGCATCTTTGTCGAAGCGGTGTCTCCCCCATGGGGTGCCTCGGCCTGCAGTGCTCTAACACGACGCCAACAAACGGTTTACTCGCTGCTGGTGCAGCTGGGGCGACCCGTGGAACTGAAGGAACTGTTGCGTCAAGCTCGCTGTGGCCCAACGGTGCTTCGCCATCTGGAGCGTAAAGGTTATGTGCGGCAGGTACGTCGGCGGGCCGCAACATCCGCTCCCCACGTGGCTGCGGTACCCGCTCAACCTCGGCCTCAGCTGACAGCTGCTCAGCACCAGGCGCTGCAAGCCATTGAGTCGGCGCTGCGGGCTGGCCGCTTTGAGGCGTTCCTTCTGTTCGGGGTAACTGGCAGCGGCAAGACCGAAGTTTATCTGCGCGCCATCGAACAGGTGGTGTCGGCCGGCCGGCAAGCGATTGTGCTTGTGCCCGAGATCAGCCTCACGCCCCAGACCATTGAGCGATTCCGAGGCCGATTTCCGCGGCTGGCCGTCCTGCACAGTCATCTTCGCGATGCCGAGCGGGCAGGATTCTGGCGTCAGATTCTCCTGGGCGAAGCCGACGTGATTATCGGCGCTCGCAGCGCCATTTTCGCCCCGACGCGCCGACTGGGCCTGATCGTGGTGGATGAGGAGCACGAACCGAGTTTCAAACAGGAAACTGCCCCCCATTATCATGCTCGTGATGTCGCTGTCAAGCGGGCGCAGTTGGAAAACATCCCCGTCGTGTTAGGTTCAGCTACGCCGTCTCTGGAAAGCTGGCACAATGCGCAGCAAGGTCGTTACACCCTGCTCCAATTGCCGAGTCGTGTGCAGAATCGGCCGCTTCCGCCTGTGCAGGTCATTGACCTGCGCCATGAGGTCAGCCGGACAGGACGATTTCGGGCCATCAGTCCGCCGCTGGAAGAAGCCATTCGTTCGGCATTACGCGAAGGTGGGCAGGTGATCCTGCTGCTCAATCGCCGCGGTTTCGATACGTACCTGCTGTGCCCCGCCTGTGGCCATGTGGTGCAATGCCGATTCTGCAGTGTCGCGCTAACCTATCACCGCGATCAGAATCGGGCCGTGTGCCATTATTGTGGCTATGAAACTACACCGCCAACCCGTTGTCCGCACTGCGACCTGCCGGCAATTCGCCATTTTGGCCTGGGCACGCAAAAGCTGGAAGCCGAACTGGAAGCGCTGTTTCCTGAAGTCCCTAAACGCCGCCTGGACAGTGACGTCATGCGCCGCGGCCAGAAGTATGGGGCGGTGCTGGAGGCCTTTCGCCGGGGAGACCTTCGCATCTTGTTCGGTACTCAAATGATCGCCAAGGGGCTGGACTTTCCGCAGGTGACCCTCGTTGGAGTAGTGAACGCGGATACGGCCATGTATTTGCCCGACTTTCGCGCTTCCGAGCGCACCTTTCAGTTGCTGGCCCAGGTAGCGGGGCGCACGGGCCGTGGCGAGCGCGGCGGACGTGTGCTAGTGCAGACCTATAATCCAGATCATCCCTGCGTGCGCCTGGCTGCGGTTCACGATTTCATGCAATTCGCTGAGCATGAACTCGCGGCACGACGGGCGCTCGGTTATCCCCCGTTTGGCCGCATGGCCCGCCTGGTGGTACGAAGTCGGGAAGACGCTCGAGCGCAGCACGCAGCGCAAGACTTGGCTGAGCGATTCCGCCTCAACCTGCAACGGCTCCAACAGCGCCAGCCCCTGGCTCTGGTGCAGGTGCTTGGCCCCGCTCCCTGTCCGCTTCATCGCCTGCGGAATTATTACCGCTATCAGCTGGTGCTGCTGACGCCTAAAGTATCGTGGCGCAACTGGCTCCTGCGCGAAACCCTGTCTCAGACCCCCACATCGGAGGACGTTATCTACTCCGTGGATATTGATCCGGTCAACGTACTGTAGTGCCTCAATCGTTCGCCGAGGGTTTCATAGCGTCTTCAGATACTCCAGGAGAGCGAAGCGGTCGGATTCGGAGAGATGGTCACCATAGGTATGCCCCGCATTGCTGCGGCCCGGTTGGGAAGTGTCGTACACTTTGCGGCGTTCGATGGCGGGCACTTCAGGGCCTGGCGGCCGATCCAATTCCTGAAACTTCCATCCCAGGCGCACCGGATCGTAATCTTCCACTCCAGTGCGATAGCTTCGGACAAAAATCTTGGGTCGACTCTTGCTGTTGAGAACATGATAAACAGTAGGCACGGAGCCATTGTGCAGATACGGTGCGGTGGCCCAAATGCCATCCAGCGGCGGTGCCTGATAGCCGATCTCCTCTCGCAGGGTAAGGGGCTGCCCCTGGGCATCGCGTTCCTGGCCAAACCAACTGCGGGCATAAAACTCCTTCGCTTCGCGGGGAATACCCTGGACACGCCACGGATCGGTACCAATCTCTTTCAAGGGGATGACACGATTCGGGTACGAGCCGTTTGGTCCGTAGGTGCCGTGACAGCTCGCGCAGTGCTTTTCAAATAAGCGGCGACCTTTTTCAGCCAGGTTGCGATCAATGGCGAATGGATATTTGGGCGGCTCGAGGCTGCGAATAAAGGCATGGATGTCAGCGAAGGTCGGTTCCAGCGACTTGATATAATCCGGGCCGTTGAGGGGGTTCAGCACGAACTGCATAATCGAACGCACTGAGCGGGCATCAGTGCTGCCGGTGTGATACATGGTCCTTTTCTTCTTCAAGAGCCACCAGGCCGGCGCATCTTCACAAAGGTTGGGAGTGATCGGAAACTTGTGAGGTGCCACAAGTCGCAGTTCCTCATCGCGCAGGCGAAGTAAATAAACGGACATCATGGCTCCTTCGGTGGTGCCGCGGACTTGTGTAAATGGAAAGGGTGCGGCTTGTTTAACGCCCTGAGCTGCGAACATTTCTTCAAACAGAGCCTGCATGTCAAGAGAAGCGTTGCCCAGGCCGATGATGCTTTGTCCAAACAAGGAGCCTGCATGGCATAATAAACAATCCACTGTAATACCACGTCCCAGGAGTCCGCGAGTGTACCGCAAGCCCATGGGCAGCCCGTCATTAGGATAGGGCGCTGGATGCAGACCGTAACGGTCGCGGAAACGCTCCTCGAAATCAGCGGGCTTTTCGGAAAGCCCCCACACTTTCCAAACGCTGTGATAGGTTTGCTCTGACCAGGCCACGGGCAGATAAGCGCGGGTAAGCAAGGCCTCACGTCCGCGTTGCGGATCGGGGAGCCGTTTCTGTTCCTCACCTCCGGCTGCCAGCGAACTGACCAGTAGGGTCAAAGCCAGCCCGAGGATTCCCGCTCGGCATATTCTGTCGCCGCGGCCTGCTAGATGCAACAAAAGCGGCGGTCGCTCGACCTTTTGCAAAGTCGCTCCGCAGGTTTGCATCGTCCTGAAATGCATGGCACCTGCCCCGGGAAGTGTGAGTGGCACCAAGCCTAGTCCCTAAGAAAATGCCATGACTCTCAGAGACATCCGTCGCGTCCACGTGGCGGCACTCGATTGGCGTTATTGTAGCAAATGGCCAAAGCGGACGCGAACTGGTCTTGCGAAATCTGCCGATAATCTGATATGGGCAATACTGAGGGATTACTCCAACCCCAACGATCCATCAGAACTTAACCTTGCAAAAGACGAACCCATACAGCGGTCGAGATGCCCGCAAAGAGGTAAGACCATGTACCGGCTGGGAGGGATGATCGCTGTCGTAGTGCTCCTGAGCAGTGGCTGCGCTACGCATACGGGAAGCGGCGCAGCGGTGGGGGGATTGTTGGGCAGCATGGCCGGATTGGCAGTAGGCTCGGCGACAGGTCATCCCGAAGGCGGTGCGCTCGTCGGAGCTGCGTTGGGTTCGATCACTGGCGCAGCCATTGGCTCCAGCCTGGATGAACAGGAGCGCCGCACCGAGGCACGTCTGGCGGCTGCCGAGGCACGGCGGCAAAGCTATCTGACCACCCAGCAACAGCTGTTGCGCGAAGTGGTCGAAATGAGCCAGCATGGCGTCGCGGAGGAAACAATTCTGGCTCATGTCCGTGCCGTCGGATTGCCAGCCCGGCTCACTGCGGAGCAAATCATTTTCCTGAAAAACCAGGGCGTGAGCGAGCGGGTGGTTCAGGAAATGCTACGCATGACACCGCGGCCCGCTACTATCGTCACGCCCACGACGGTCATCTATGAACGCCCGGCTGTGATATATGACCCTGGTCCGGTGTACCTTATTGAACCTGTCCCGCCGCCTGTGCGGTTCAGCTTCGGGTATTACTATCTAGGTGGCAGGCGTGTTTGCCCGTAATTGTTGGAAGGTTTTCCCCAGATCCACCGGGCAAGGAAAAAGGACACGCTCAGGATACCATTACTCGTTTCAAGCTCATCACAGCGCGGCAACATGCCAAGGGCCGGGCGTGCGGCTGATGCATCTCAGGCTCTTGATGCGGGTCTAGGTTTTGGTTCTTACGTTACTCCGAATTGAGGGTCGCAGTCAGCACCGTCGGGGTGTTGGTTTGGCCACGGAACAATCGGCGTTCGAGGTAAGGATTGTATTCGGTCCAGGCGCGATCCGGAAAGCGATCTTCGCGGATTTCCCGCAGCATCATGTGTAAGCGCGAATCGAGATGGTCAATCAGATGTACGACCATGGCCTCCGGCGTCATGGGGACGCACGGACTTCCGGATTCGAGATCGCCATGATGGCTGACGATAATGTGTTTGAGGCGCAGCAGCAATTCGTGCGGGAACGGTTCGCCCAGAAGGGTTTCCACTTCCCGAACTTTGTCGTGCAGAATCTCTATGCCGAGGACAACATGCCCGATAAGTTGACCTTCATCGGTGTAAGCGAAATGAGTGGCATAGGCCAGTTCGCGAACTTTGCCGATGTCGTGCAGGAAAATGCCGGTCAAGACCAGATCATTGTTCACTTCCGGATAGAGAGAATTCTCAGCATTGAAGATGCGATGGGCAATTTCGAGCATGTGCACGATGTGTTCAAGCAGGCCGCCCAGATATGGATGGTGTACCCGAATGCCGGCGGGGGCACGCACAAAGCCCTGCATCAGCGCTTCATCCTGAAGGAACAGATTGACCAGAGCTCGCAGATGAGGATCCTTCACCTGCAACAACTGGCGTAACCGATTCCAGAGGACACTGCTATCCACTTCGGACTGGGGCAGGAAATCGTGGGGATCCCATTGGTCGTTGGTAGCCGGGCGGATTTCCGTCAGGATCATCTGCATGTTGCCCTGAAACAACTGGGCTCGACCCCGCACGTACACACATTCTCCCTCGCGGAACGCCTGGAAGTGTTGTTCGGTAGCGTTCCACATCCGCGCGATCATACTGCCACTGCGATCGCGCAATTCGACCTGCAGGTAAGTATTTCCCTGGCGATTGATGCGTAAGGCCTTGCTGCCGGCGAGGTACACGTCTTCGACCGTGTCTCCGTCCTGAAGCTGACGCAGCATACGATGCGGCATATGTGCACTCCCTGAGCATTTGCCTAGCGTTTCGCTCGGAATGGCTACGTATTGTATGCACTTCGATCCGCTGAGTTAATGCAAGTGGCGGACATCTCCTCTCGCAGCCGTCCAGCTGACGAATATTATGCCCCGAAGACGAAATTGGGGAACTGCAACTGGAGCCGAAGACGATGAACCGGGACACGGGATTCCTTTGGCGGGTGCGCGATCGTGCCTGGCTCATCCGGGAGCGCCCATTGCTTCTGGGCGTTATCAACGTCACACCGGACAGCTTTTCCGACGGCGGGCGATTCTTCGCTACGGATCAGGCGGTCGCTCACGCCTGGCGCCTTATAGAACAAGGAGCCGATCTTCTTGACATCGGCGGTGAATCCTCAAGACCGGGAGCGATTCCTGTTTCGCTGGACGAAGAACGGCGTCGCGTAATGCCCGTGCTGGAACGGCTCTGCGGACACGTCCCGGTGCCGATCTCCGTTGACACCTGCAAACCCCAACTGGCGCGGGAAGCGCTGCAGTGCGGAGCGGCGATTGTCAATGACATCACGGGCCTGCGCGACCCGGCGATGGTGGAGGTCGTTCGTCAATTTCAGGCCGGGGCCATCGTCATGCACATGCAAGGCACACCTCAGACCATGCAGGAGAACCCACAATATCAGGACGTGGTTGCGGAGGTCAAGAACTTCCTGCAAGAGAGGTTGTCAAGTTTACAAGCGGCTGGTATAGCAGCGGAGAATCTGGTCATAGATCCGGGCATCGGCTTCGGGAAACGATTGGAACACAACCTGCGGCTGCTGGCCCAGGGACAAGAGCTGCTGACCCTGGGCCGACCCATCTGTCTGGGGGTCTCCCGAAAAGGCTTTATTAATCGCGTAACAGGGGAACCGGGCTGGTCAGAAGTCGGTGTCGGAGGAACTCTCGGCACGCTGCTCTTCGCCTGGACGCAACGGGCAGTGCACGTGGCTCGCGTCCATGACGTCGCCGAAGTCCGTCGTGCTTTCGCCCTGTTCATTCGACTCGAAGAGCTGCATGGCGGCCGTCTTCGCCACCAGAATCAAGAATAACGAGGCCAGGCATGGAACGCTTTCGCGACCTTCTGGATGGATTTGGCCTTCGCGACCTGGTTGAAATCCTGATCCTGGCCAGCATTCTGTATGCCGTCCTGCGCTTTCTTGGTAATCGTCGGGGCGCAGGACTGGTGCGCGGTTTTGCCCTTGTTGTCGCCGGCACCTTGCTGATCTTCCAGATGGTTATTATCAGCTTTGAACTCACC
>JANWVZ010000177.1 GCA_025056555.1 Gemmatales bacterium
CTCGGATGGGCGATCCAATCGGCCAGTATCCTGAGCCGGTCGCTGTCAGGGTCTGTCAACGGCGAAGCGGTGCCGAGTAACCGTGGCGGCACCACTTGGCCCGTACGCGGATGGGTCCATTGCGTTTGCCGATCCTGCCAGATGATTTGTTCACCGTCGAACTCATGCTGGTCGAAGTGGTCGCGACGGTTGTTTTCCAGGACCCGATATTGAATGCGGGCAAAGAATGCCGTGAAGGCATGGTAGTCATCCTGAGTCCATTGGTCGAAGGGATGATTGTGGCAACGGGCACACTGCAAGCGGATGCCGAGAAAAACCTGGGCCACAGCCTCGGCTCGGCTCATAGGGTCGCGGAGAGCGCGATAGAAATTCGCGGGAGCCACGTCATAACTGCTGCCCTGCGCGGCGACAATTTGCCGCGCCAGTTCATTCAGCGGCATGCCGTCTTCCAGACCTTGGCGGAGCCAACGATGGAAGAGTTGAACTCCCTTGCGATCCAGCGTCTTCTCTTCGACGCGAAGCACGTCGGCCCATTTCAGGGCCCAGAACTCGGTAAACTCTGGCCGTTGGAGCAAGCGATCGATCAGCCGAGCGCGCTTATCGGGTGAGGCATCGCTGAGGAAAGCACGTACTTCCTCCGGCTTAGGTAACTGGCCGACGAGGTCGAGATAAGCCCGCCGAAGGAAGACGGTGTCGTCGCAAATTTCGGCGGGAACCAGGTTCAGTCGTTGCCAGCGTAGCGCTGCTAAGCGGTCTAGACGATGTTCCACGTTACGCCAATTGTCGGGCCAACTAATCGTCGTGTGCGGCACAAAAGCGACCCGCACCGTGGACTGGGCGTGGAGATAGCGCACCAGGATCACCGCTTCCACCAATTCCGAGGGGTCGGCATCGGTCAAGATCGAACCGTCGGACAAAACACGCACCCGCGGGTCGCTCGGTTCAAAGACCGCCAGCGAGGTCACATCCCGACTGGAACGGTCGGCGAAGACTGCGCGCACCTGGATTCGGGGGCGGTTGGGCCTTTCCGAGGCCGTTCCGCTCACCTGGCTCCAGGGAATAAATAACTCAGTGGCTGATAGCTCCAGAGGACTCAATGGCGCTTCCCGAGAGAATTGCCGTGGCAGGCCCGCAGCAATCCAGCGGTGGAGGATGCGGTAGTAGTCCGAATCGCGAGCAAAACGTTGACCGCCTTCGTGGGGGACAGCTCCCGTTGCTTTGAGCAGGAGCAAACTCTGCTCCGGGGCCAGTAAATTGACCCGGCGGCCCAGGCTGTCTCGTGTGAGAGCTAAATAATCCCAGTCGGGCGATTCACCGCGGAGCGACAGTTTGAAACCGCCCTTGCCGTTCTGGTTGCCGTGGCAGACACCTTGATTGCACCCTGCCCGCGACAGCACAGCCATCACGTCGCGGTCAAAGGATATCGCTTCCTGGGCCGTCGCACCGACAGGCCAAATCATCACGGAAAAGATCGCCAACGCCATGACCACACGGTTCCACGCCGGACATGTTCGATAAGCCCATAGGCAGGAGCGACCTTCTTCACATCCTGCAACGCACCAACGTCTGCCAAGGGAGGGTAATTTTCGGGGCATGGTTGACCCTTACTTGCAATGGCGGGTACAGGATATTAGTGGGACGGGATGGTCATTGATGAGGGCTTCGCCAGCCAGCTACGAATTTTGTATCAAGGGGAAGTGGCATTTTCAACGGGGGCAAGTACAATGGGCTATGTCGGCAGGGCTTGGTATACCCAATTTGGTAAATCCGAAGCGACGGGCTTTTCGTCTTATCTGGGGAGCCGACCAGCTATTGTCCCGCCCGGCTCCTATTGAACGTGGAATCCATCACACCCACGGACTTCAGATGTAATAAGTGCAAAAAGATAAACACACTGCGGGAGGAGGAAACCATGTCGTCGAGTTCCAAGCGAACGGTGCTTGCCGCACGCATCGGAACTGTGTTAGGGATTTTAGGCTTGGTGGTGGCAGGGGGTCTATGGCTAATGCGGTCGTCGCCTGCGCATGCGGGGATTTTGGTGAATGACAGTGCGGTGGCTTACCAAACCGCCGACAAATTGCTTATTGCCGTGACCCTGGAACATCCTCAATCGGGAAAAGCTGCTACGCCCCTAAGCGGAACGCTGAAGGTGAGTCTACTCGATAAGGCAGGCCAAATTGTAGCCACGCGGCAAAGTGCCATCAACCAGAAGGAGTTCGCGGAAAGTTATCGCTTTGAATTCGAAAAGCCCCAGGCTCCGCCGCATGAATTGCAGCTGCGGATCGAGTTCAGTAAGGAACAACTGGAGGTGCCGTTGGCCAAGGTCTTGTTGGTCAAGGCGCACGAAACCGCCGTGTTGGCGAGTCGCGACTGGCATCAGGGTAGCCGAGCGGCAATTCGGCTACAAGTCCAGGGTGTCAAATCTCTCACCGAAACAGTGCCGGTAGCCGCGGAGTACGGCATTTGTTTGGTGGACCAGGACGGCAAGAAAATCCCGCTGGAGAAAGGCCGCACCGATGGCAAGGGCGCGGCGACGGTGGCCGTGCAAGTCCCCGATCTACCTCCCGGCCAATATAAAGTGGAAATTCACACGCGGAGTCAGCTCGGCGAGGAGAAACTGGAGCAGACCGTTAGTATCAAGTCGGACACTAAAATTTTGCTGGTCAGCGATAAACCTCTGTACCAGCCGGGCCAAGTGATTCACCTGCGGGCGTTGGTGTTGCGACAGTTCGACCTGAAGCCCGTGGCAGATAGCGACATCCTCTTCGAGATCCAGGACCCCAAGGGCAACAAGGTCTTCAAGCGCACGGTCAAAACCTCAGAATACGGTATCGCCTCGGTGGATTTCCAGTTGGCCGACGAGGTCAACATGGGCGATTACCAAATTCGCGCGGTGCTCGGTCAGCATGAATCGAAAAAGACGGTCAGCGTGAAGAAGTACGTGTTGCCTAAATTCAAGGTGGAACTGACCACCGATAAGAAGTTTTACCTGCCGAAAGAGACTGTGAAAGCCGAATTGCAGTGCGACTACTTCTTTGGCAAGCCGGTAGCTGGGGCGACGGTGAAAGTTTCCGCCAGCACGTTCGACGTCGAGTTCAAGGAGTTCGCCCGTTGGGAAGGTAAAACCGATACCAATGGCCATGCGAAATTCGAGATAAAGCTGCCCGATTATTTCGTCGGCCAACCGCTGCAAAAGGGCGATGCTCTAGTCAAGTTCGACGTTACGGTTACTGACACTGCCGACCATAGCGAAACCATTGCCCGCACTTATCCAGTGAGCGATCAGGGCATCCGCGTCGGCCTGATTCCCGAAGGTGGCCGCTTGGTGCCCGAAATGGAAAATCGCATCTTCATGGCCGCGGTCTATCCCGACGGTAGCCCGGCCAGCGAGTGCACTCTACGCATCTGGCTGGGTCAGGAAAAGAAAGGCCAACCGGTAGCCACCCTCACGACCAATGCCGCCGGCTTGGCCGAGTTCACTTTCGTACCCCAGAAGGAAAACCTGCGGCAGGCGTTCGCCGCACCCAGATTTGACGGAGATTTCTTGCCACGGGAGGTAAGACCATTCCGACCGGGTCGAGGTATTGGTGCACCTCAGCCGGATGGGGTTGAAGAGCAGACTATTGAGCTACTCGGCGGTCGTACTGTTCCCGTTCACGGTCCGCGCATGGTTTGCGACTTGATAGCCGAGGCCCAAGATAAGCAAGGCAGCAAAGCCGAAGCCAAGGCGGTGGTCAGCTGCGAGCCGTTGGGAGAAAACGTCTTGTTGCGGCTCGACAAAGCCATTTACCGCGCCGGCGACTCGATGCTCGTGGACATCCGCAGTTCGGCCGGCCTGCCTACAGTGTACCTCGACATTATCAAATCAGGCCAACTGTTGCTCAGTCAGTGGCTCGACGTCAAAGAGGGCAAGGCTACGCACAAGCTCGACATCCCGCCCACGCTGTTTGGCAGTCTGGAAGTCCATGCCTACCAAATGCTGGCCGATGGCCAGATTATTCGCGATAGCCGCGTCATTTACGTACAACCCCGCGAGGAACTCAAGATTCACGTAGAAAAGCAAAAGGAGGTCTTCCGCCCGGGCGAGGTGACGAGCATTCGCTTCCAGGTTACCGATGCGCAGGGCAGACCAGTACCTTCGGCGTTAGGGGTCATCATCGTGGATGAGGCAGTGTACGCCCTCCAGGAGATGCAGCCCGGCTTGGAAAAGATTTACTTCACGCTCCAGGAAGAGTTGCTCAAGCCGAAGGTGCAAATTGTTCGACCTGGGGTACCTCTCGATGCCATCGTGCGTCAGCCGGTTGACGTGTTGCCCGCAGAGAAGCAGCAGATCGCTCAAGCGCTCTTAGCTCCGATACGTCCGAAACCGCCCCAACGCTGGGAAGTCAACCCAGCCGTCGAGCGGCGCGACCGGCTCATGGAACAAGTCAGTGCACTCGGTCAAATCCTCTGGAGCCACGTGCATTCAGATCCCGACTTCCTGGTGGTGGACGCGAACGGTAAAGTCCAATTCAAACCGGGCACGTTGAAGACAGCCGTGCAGCGGTTCTACGGTCAGGTGGACAAGGAAATTCTGCAAAAAGTGCTCACGGGGCCATTTGGCGAGCCCATAACGGAATCCAACCTGTCCGAACTGCATCCGGGATTGAAGGCGGAGAACCTAGCCTCAGCATTCACGCAAATGAAGATGCTCCAGACTTATTGGGCCGTCGTCAATTTCAGCCAGGGGCGTCAAGGCCAGCTGGTCAAGGACGGTCGTTGGCATTTCCCAGAGAACTTCCTCGTCGAAGCGGTGACGGCTCAGCAAATCGGCACCGATCCTGGTGGGCAGGTGCGCAAGCCCACTGCGCAGCAACAGCAGCAGATTGAACGTCAGCTCAAGGACGCCTGGGGTCGGCCCATTCGGTTGGTGCGCGTGGAGAGGAAGCAGGACAATGCCCAACAACCGCAATTCAGGGAACATGCGCTGGTTTCCGCAGGTCCCGACGGCCAATTCGGCACTGCGGATGATATCGTCCTTTATCGCCCCGATGCCGCCGACATAGCCCACGTCTGGTGGCTCGATGCAAAAGAGCGTAACGCTTGGCTCGCGATGCAGCAGCCTGGTCGGGAACTGTTCTTCCGACGGAATATGATGAAAGACGCTGCTCGCGGCGGACCCGAGTTGCTGTTGCGCGCTGACCGAGGCGTTGCGCTTCCGCAAGCAGCGCCTGGACTGGCAGTACCTCGGGCGGGGGCAGCAGCAGTGGCCGATGCCGCTCACTCTGCCGGTGTCGGCGGTGGTCCCGTTGCAGAAGGAGCCGCTCAGCCTCAAATCTACGTCCGCGAGTACTTCCCTGAAACCTTGCTCTGGCAGCCGCAGCTGATCACCGATGACAAAGGCGTCGCTCACTTACCGCTTCAACTGGCTGACTCGATCACCACGTGGCGCTTGACCGCTTCCGCTTCCTCTAAAGGTGGTTTGCTGGGCGGCACCACGGCGCCGATTCGCGTGTTCCAGGACTTCTTCGTGGACCTCGACCTGCCACGCACCCTCACCCAGAACGACGAGATCGCCTTCCCAGTGGCCATCTATAACTATCTCAAAGAACCGCAAACGGTTGTGCTGAGTCTGAAGCCCGAGGACTGGTTCGAGTTGACCGACGGCTTGGGTTACGAACGCAAGCTTGACCTGAAGCCCAACGAAGTCACGTCGGTCAAGTTCCGTATCCGGGCCAACAAAATCGGCGACCTACCCCTCACGGTTACGGCCCGGGGCTCGCACATGAGCGACGCCATGAAACGACTCATTGAAGTCCTGCCTGACGGGGAAAAGATCGAACACGCCGTCACCGACCGCCTCATGGGCGAAGCTATCCACCAGATGGAAATTCCCGAAGGCATTGTGCCCGATTCTGCTAAGATCCTGGTCAAAATCTATCCCGGCGTCATGAGCCAAGTCTTAGAAGGTGTCGAAGGCCTGCTCCGCATGCCGTTTGGGTGATTCGAGCAGACGTCGTCCGTGACCTACCCCAACATCCTGGTCGCGGACTACGTCAAAAAGGCCCGTGTGGCCAATCCGCAAATCCTCATGAAGGCGGAGCAATTCCTCAATATCGGCTATCAGAAACTGCTCACCTTCGAGCGACCCGGTGGCGGATTCGATTGGTGGGGCAATAGCGAACCACTGGTTTGGCTCAGCGCCTATGGTCTGATGCAGTTCGCCGACATGGCCAAGGTATATCCAATTGATACCGCCATCATCACCCGCACCCAACAGTTCCTGCTCCGCAAACAAGAAGCCGATGGCACCTGGTCGAACATCGGAGCGACCCACGGCGAAACCATCGAACGCATGGGCAATCCCAAGCTGTTACTTACCAGCTACGTCACCTGGGCGCTCCTGGAAAGCGGTTACCGCGGCAAGGAAGTAGAAAAGGCGATCGCGTATATCCGTGAGCATCGCAACGAAGCAGGCGATAACGCCTACATTCTGGCCCTGATCGCTAACGCCCTCGCCAGCTACGACCCGAAGCACGAAACCACTCTCGAAGTCCTGCAAACGCTTGATAAACTCCAAAAGGCTGTGCCCGAATGGAACGCCATCCACTTCCCCGTGGAACGCGGCATGAGTCTGAGCTATGCACACGGGAACAGCTTGGCCGTCGAAACCACGGCCCTGGCCGTGC
>JANWVZ010000178.1 GCA_025056555.1 Gemmatales bacterium
GTGATACAAGCAGATAAAGAAATAGAAGACGCATGGTTGTATAAGGAACCGCACAAACTAGATATTCTTGCTAACGATCCTATATGCGCCCTGTTGTATGCATGTCACTGTGAGTTGAAGGGCGATGTTCAATCCGCTGTATGGGCTGCAACCACAGATTATGAATTAGTTACAAGCATTGCCTTACACTTGGATCAGCGTGCAAGACGCAGGTTTTACCGTGCTCATGGGGAATACGATGTGATCGATCAACTAGACTATGTTCAACAGGAGCTACACCATCAAGTGCTTGACTTAGAGGAATTAACTAACTTTCAAGCAGGGGACGGGTATGTGCAGCTTATTAGGTCTTTGCGAAGTCGCGCGCAACGTCAGGGAAGGACTCTTCAAGGCGTTGTGAGGAGGTTGACAATTGAAGCATGAGATGTGGTGTAATTCTTCTAGTGTCGGGGTTGTGCGGTCAACCGTGCAAACGCAGCGACAGCAGGGCAGCGATGGGCACGCGCAAGCCCATCACGGAGACTTCAATCGACCGCAGTGGGAATAATCGGGCCTGATTGGTGCAGAACACTGCGTAGAATGCTGGGTAATCGGAGTCAAGAAAGGCACTTGGCAGGAGGGCCGCGGCAACAAGAGGAGAAAACCTGCAAGTGAGGGGAGCTATGAAGATGATGTGGTTAGCGTTTGTGCTGGGAGCAATCTTATCGTGGGGCACTTATGTGCCGACCTTACATGAGGGTCAGAAAGAGTTGGGCGAAGGGAAACCGTCTGCGGGGGCGGTGCGCGCGTTCCTCTGCGTGGGATTGGCGTATTTTCTCACGGCGGTGCTCGTGCCGCTGGCGTTGCTGTATTTCGACCTGGCTGGTGGCGAGAAGTTGCAGTTCAGCAAAGCGGGCATGCTCAACTGGCGTGGTTTGGGATTTGCCACGCTGGCGGGGACCGCTGGTGCGGCAGGGGCACTGTGCATTATTATGTCGATCAAGAGCGGGGGGAGTCCGCTGTTCATCGCGCCCTTGGTGTTTGCCGGGGCGCCTATCGTCAACACGCTGGTCAGTCTGACTTGGCACCCTCCCGCGGGGGGATTACGTCCCAGTGCATTGTTTTATGTAGGCCTTGTGCTGGCCGCTTCAGGCGCGGGATTGGTGCTCTATGCCAAAGCTGATCTGGATGCCCGCAGTCGGCAGGTTCAATCAGCAACAGCGGGCCAGGCAGCCCGGCAGATCGGAGCGTCACCAGTTGCAGTCGAAGGCAACGTGACGCAATGAGGGAAGATGGTTTCGGCAATTATTTTTCGCGCGCTATTTGCCGCAGGGGCAGCCTCGGCTATAATTTGAATGAGCAGGCGGTTTGGGAACCGCCCGGAAGAAGCTGATGGAAGCCGGTGCCGTGATTCTGACCAGTCTGGTACGCCGCAGTCCTCATTACCCCCTGCGAGGTAACGGGCGGGTCGGTAAGTGGTTTCCGGGTCAGGGAACAGCGGTTGTGGCGGGTCAATGAATCGAGCGATTCGGTCGGGGAGTCGTTGTCGGTTCAGGATACCATGCAAGGCCGTGGGCCCTGAGGTTCTGTCTCTTCTTCCGCAACCGGAGCACCGGTTGTAGAGATGATGAGTAGTAGATGAGATCGGAATCGTCCGATCTTGCGATGAGGTGGCCGAACTGGCCCAGAGGATCCGATGACGAAGAATTTGTATGTGGGCAATTTGCCCTTCAACACGACCGTGGATGAGCTGCGTGAGGCATTCGCGCGTTTCGGCACGGTTACCCGGGCTCAGATCATTGTGGATCGGAACACGGGGCGCTCTCGGGGCTTCGGCTTTGTCGAAATGGCGGATGGCGCTGACGAAGCCATTGCCCAAATGAACGGGGCAGTCTTTCAAGGTCGGCAACTGACGGTGAACGAAGCGCGCCCGCGCGATGAACGTCGTGGGGGTGGCGGCGGGCACCGTGAACGTCGCGGTTATGGCCGACGCGGAGGATATTAATTCCTTCCACCCAGCTCAGTAAGCTGGACGCTTTGCTGCTGCTAGTCGCTGGTTCCGCTCGGATGACCCGACCATCCGCAGCTGGGACGGCCTTAGATCAAGCTGTTGGATCAAAAGCCCAATCCTGATTGGTCCTTTCGGGGATTTCGTATTGCCGCCTATCAACGGCTTGAGGAAAATCCCAGAGCCGAGGACTCGATTTGGCAAACGGTGAGATTACCGTTGGCGGTGAAAACATATTCGCCGTTTCTCGAGAATGCCACGTCATGCACCGAAACTTCCAAGTCCATCGTGGCCAAGATGCGGCCGTCAGGCGACCAGGAACATAGTAAGTGATCCTCACTACCCGTAAGGATTTCGCCGCTACAGGGGTGGAAAGCCAAGGCGAGGACAGGTTCGCTATGGCCGGCTAATTCGGCCAGGATGCGTCCCGAAGGTAGTTCTAAGAGCCAAGTCGTGCCCTGAAGATTCGACACTAAGGCGCGTCGGCCGTCGCTGCGCACCGCCAGGCGCAATACGCCTTGACGCAGCACCAGCTGCGGTTTCCAGTCGCTGGTATCCCACCATACTAAAGCGCCTGCGCCGCGTTGTTCAGCCAACCATTCTACGCCGCCTACCAGTAAACCGTGAAAACTGGGAACGAACCGCACAGTTTCCGCGGTGGCGCCGTGAGTGGCATCGGGTATAAGCAGACTGGGCGTCTCGTGGCCCAGACGCCAAAAGTAAACGTAGCCGTCAGTCCCTCCCGCGGAGGCCAGATGTTGGGTCTCGTCGTGCCAATCCAAGTCTGTGATGGCGGTGCGGTGTTCCTGCCAGCATCCCTGCCATTGACCGTCTGGCACGGACCAACGATGGATTGTCCCCACGCCGTCGCCCGTGAGCAGCAGGCCGGCCGCATCAATCCAGGCCACGCACATCGCCCCGTGCGGATGTTCCAGCGAACGCGGCGGCTGATGTCCTCGGGCGTCGAACAGTTGCACCGTTCGGCCTGCGGCCAATGCCACCTGGCCCGACGCCTCCGAATAAGCTAAGCGAAGGCGACTCGCCGCGCTCAGACCGCATCCCAAAATTGGTTTTCCCTGGGCTACATCCCATAAGACCAGTCGGCGGTCTTCCCCGCTGCTGAGGACTTTTCGTCCGGCGCGATCAAAAGCGACAATCGTCACCGGCCCGACGCTCGCGGAGAGTTCGTGCAGCAAGCGGCGACTATCAAATGCCCACAAGCGCAAAGTTCCCGCACCGTCCCCGGTGGCCAGCACGCTTCCCTCGGGAGAGATGGCCAAGGCGGTAACGCACTCCTCATGGGCGTTGAATAAAGCGACCGGTTCCGGTTCGTTCAGTCGCCAAACATGGGCATAACTGTCCCAGCCGGCGGAAATGAGCCAGGTCAGCTGCGGATGCCAGACTAACGCGGCGATGCGCCCTGTGGGCCAACGTTGCTGGGCTACCAGGTCGCTACTGAAACGGTGATAGACTGCCAACCGACCGGCTTCATCGGCCGCCGCCAGAAGTTCCCCGTCGTTACTGAAGGCCAGGGCACTGATCGGTTGCTGTCCTGAGCGCATCTGGCGCCAAAGTCGCAGCTGCTCTCCTTGCCAAACTCGGACCATCCCATTTTCGTGGCCCGTCGCCAACCAGCGCCCATCGCAAGACCAGGATATTGCGGTGGCCCATTCGCTGAGCCTGGCTCGAGCTAACTCCCGACCGCTGTCTAAATCAAAAACCGCTATTTCCTTTCCTGCCGCCGCCAGGTGCTGCCCGTTGCGACAAAACGCCCATAAGGGTTCTACTTCGCCCAAGTACCGTTGCCGACGTTGCCGACCTGTGGTCAACGACCATTCCCGCACAATACCATAATCCTCCACCGACCAGGCGGATTCCTCGCCCAAATAGGCTGCCAACACGTCGCCGTCAGTGGCCAATCGGCTGTCGCCGAAAACGCGTACTATCCCCGCTTGCCATCGCCCCGAACCCGAACCGTTGTGTCCATTTGTCGGCGTGCGCGGCTGCCCGAAGCGCCACAAGCGATGTCCGTACATTGCGCCCCCACCTTTTCCAGCCTAGCTGAAACCTCTATGCACTACACCCACGCATCCCAACTATAGCATAAGTCAAGTTTTCGCTGGGCCGTGCGAGGAGAGCAATGGCCTCACGACGCCGACCTGCACCCCTAGTGCTGGACCTGGAGATTGCCAACCGCCAGAATCTCCTGCGGCTGAATCGCCTCCAGCTTCGCCGAGTGGTGCGCACCGTGCTCGCAGGCGAGCGACAGGAGCGGGCGCAGATTAGCCTGGCTTTTGTCGAGGATGCTACCATACGAAAGATTCACCAACAGTTCCTTGGTCTGGACACCCCCACCGATGTGCTCACCTTCCCCCTGAGTGATCAGCCCGACGTATTATCAGGCGAAATCATCATCAGCACACAAACGGCTCAGCGTCAGGCCCACCAACGCCGACACGATCCCATCGCCGAAACATATCTGTACGTCATCCATGGCTTACTTCACTTATGTGGCTACGATGACACTACCCCTTCCACACGTCAGCAGATGCGGCGTCGCGAACGACATTACCTGCGGCTACTCGGTCTGCGCCTGCGCCGGCCCCAGGGTCCTTAGTACATATTTTGCGGCGATGGGCACGATTTCCACATACCCAACTCCTATGTAATGGCTGGCTGTGCTAGGATCTAATTTAATGGTTTCCAAGACCTACCCACCACGAGCCGGCAACATCTGGGCTGAGTTGGTGCACGATACAATCATGGGCCTGAGCCAACTCAAAGAATCGGCGCGGCAGCCAACCCTCGGGCACACGCACTCGAAGATTATGTACTGTGCTAGCACACGGCCCACTGTGTTTCGCTAACCACTCCTTCCCGAAACCGTCGCCACCGCCCTCGCCGGAACCGAGCGTAGCTGCGTCGTCGGACCGAATTACCTGACCTTCCTCGCGCAACGCTTCTAGAGCTAACTCGGACGCCAGCTGCCCATCCGCCTCCAGAATCGTTACGCCCTGCTTGACCAAGGCCTGGCACAGATTCAGAACCGCCCCGCGCACCTTGAGCACATATTGCTGCGCCAGCGGCTGACGAAAATGCTCCAGCGAACCTTCTGCCAACACGCGCCCCTCTTGCAACATTACCACATGACCACAGACACGCTCTACGTCCGCTAATATATGCGTGGACAAAATTACACTTAGCGACAGCTCCTGCGCTAAGCTGACCAGCAAATCCAACAACGCTTCCCGACCAGCGGGATCTAAGCCCGAGGTCGGTTCATCTAACAACAGCAGACGCGGCCGATGCACCAGGGCCTGCGCCAGCTTCAGACGTTGCTTCATTCCCGTGGAGTACTCTTCCAATCGGCGATACCGCGCTTCCTCCAAGCCCAACAAATCCAGGACGCGATGAGCACTGCGCCATGCCTCGTGGCGCGGCAGACCGTAAAGCATTCCCGCTAAGGCCACGTATTCGACGCCACTCAGGCCAGGAACGAAACAGTCCGATTCCGCCATGTACCCGATACTGCGGCGCACACGGTAATCTAAATCGCTCAACGGATAGCCGAGCACGTGGCCGTGGCCGCGTTGCGGACGCAGCAATCCCAGGAGAATGCGCAATAACGTGGATTTTCCCGCACCGTTCGGGCCGAGTAAGCCGATGCGGCCCTCCGCCAGCCGTAAATTGACCCCGCGCAAGGCTGGCCGTGAACCATACGCAAAATCCACGTCCACCAGTTCCAGGAGCATAGTGTCAGAGAATAAATCGGCTCAAGTCCTCACGCCGCAGAATGTCGGCCAATCGTTGCCGCACGTATTCTCCGCTCACCACCACCTGCGTTTCCTTCATTTCGGGTGCCTGGAAGCTGATTTCTTCCAGTACTTTCTCCACCACGGTATGCAACCGCCGCGCTCCAATATTCTGCGTCGTACGGTTCACTTCATAAGCAATCTCGGCAATTGCCTCCAAAGCATCCGATGTGAACTGAAGCTCGACCCCTTCGGTACTGAGTAACTGCTGATATTGCCGCGTGATGGCGTGCTTCGGTTCCGTCAGGATGCGCAGGTAATCCTCACGGGTCAAATCCTGCAATTCCACACGAATGGGGAAACGCCCCTGCAATTCCGGCATCAGGTCAGAGGGTTTCGAGCTATGGAATGCCCCAGCCGCGATGAACAGAATGTGGTCGCTACGCACCGGGCCGTAACGCGTCTGCGTCGTCGTGCCTTCGACAATCGGCAACAAGTCCCGCTGCACCCCTTGCCGCGATACGTCCGGGCCGTGTTGAGCAGGCGGACCACAAATCTTGTCAATTTCGTCTATGAAAATAATGCCGTGGTTTTCCGTCAGTTCGATCGCTTTTTCGATCACGGCCTGCCGATCAATCAATGCATCTACCTCCTGCTCGAGTAACACCTTTCGCGCTTCGCGCACGGGCAACCGCCGGCGTGTCCGTTCCCGGGGAAACAATCGCTCAAACATACTCTGCAACTCCGCCTCCATTTGTTCCATGCCCATCACGGTGAATACGTGGAAAGGCGCATTTTTTTGCTCAACCGTGATTTCCACCTCGCGCTCTTCCAGTTCTCCAGCTTCCAAGCGTTGCCGCAACCGTTCC
>JANWVZ010000179.1 GCA_025056555.1 Gemmatales bacterium
CAGATGAACGTTCCGAAACAGTCCGCCAGCCTCAACCGGAAACCCTGCTGATATTGGCGCAGCGCTGTTATGAAACCGCGGGTGATGCTGCGCGTGATCCCGAGCAACGCTATGAACATTACCAACGCGCCCTGCAACTTTATCGCTTAGTCCTGCGTCAGGATTCCAACAACCAACTGGCCGCACTGGGGCAAGCCCGCATCTTGAAGAAACAAGGTCAAACCCAGTTGGCCTTGGATGAGTTGCAGCGTCTGGTCGCCCGCGCTCCCCAATTCGCCGCCGCCTGGTACGAATTAGGTATGTGCCACGGTGCCTGCCAGAACTGGTCGGCCCAGGTGCGTTGTCTGCAACAAGCCTGCCAACTGGAACCGGACAACACGCGTTACGCGGTACATCTGGGCTTGGCTCTGGCGCGAGCAGAGCGTTGGCGCGAAGCGGAGCAGCAGCTTGTGCGCGCCGTCGGGCCGGGCCGCGGTCATTATTATCTCGCCCTCATGGCAGAACACGTCGGCCGTCGTGATTTGCTCGCCGACTACGCGCAACGGGCAGTTCAAGCTGACTCGAGCCTGCGGGAACAGCCGCAATTCCAACGGTGGTTGACCGATCCGTCCCCGCCCATGGCCGAATCAACTCAGCGGTAACTCCCGCCGTTTGATCATGACGATTTCGTTGCCTTTGTCGTTGTGGTACACTTCGTCCATGAAGGTGCGAATCAGCAGCAGGCCGCGGCCACATGTTCGCTCCAGGTTCGCCGGGTCGGTCGGATCCGGAATCAGACGCGGGTCAAACCCGGGCCCTTCGTCCCGCACTGTGTAGCGAGCCTCACTGGGACTTTCCTCGGCAACAAACTCTACTCTGCGGCTGCGATAAGGCTCGCATTGGCGGCGTTCTTCAATGAGGCGATAGTATGCCTTTTCGTCCTGCTCGTACACCGAGGAACTGACTTCCAGATTACCGTGATAGATCGCATTCACCAGCGCTTCGCGCAAAGCCACGGCGACCCGAATCAGTCCCGTCTCATCACACAAACGTAGCCGCGCGAGATTCTGGTTGACGAACTCAATCAGCGGAGGCACCAGGGTGACATCGTTGGCCAGGCGAAAACGCGTAGTCGTGGCCACCCAACTTTCTGTAAAAAGGCGTTCCTGTTCACGGCGGGCGCTGGCCAGGGTCAGGACGTTTTGCACGGTCTCGGCCAAGTCGCGCGCCAGGAGTTTCTTGGGGACGTAACTGGCTGCGCCGCGCCGTAGAGCCTGGATGGCGATTTCCTCGCTGCCGTGCGCCGTCATGATAATCACCGGCACAGCGGGATGATGCCGACGCACGTAATCCACCAGCTCAAACCCGTTCATGTCCGGCATGAGCAGATCGGTCACAATCAAATCGGGAAGCTGGCGTTTCAGCTGTTCGACCGCTTCCTGACCGTTGCCTGCCTGAACCACCTGACATTCCAGGGATTTGTCCAATAATCCTTGGACAAGAATCCGGTCCGCAAGGGCATCGTCCACCACCAGGATGGTCGTCATGGTGTCGTCTCCATTTCAGCAGGCTCGGTGGGGCACCGGCGTGCTGGCGGTTTCGCGGATCATCCTAGTGCCTTGCTGCCCTGTGGCTAGGAAGCAGGTACAGGGGGCTGGCGCAGCTCAACGAAAGTCTGCTCCAACAGCACCCGCAACCGTTCCAGCGCGGTCTTGGCCCGAGGCCAATCCCGCTCTTGAGCGGCATCCTGCACTTGCCGGGCCTCATCTGCGACGCGCTCTGCACCTAAGAGACGTAGGTTACCGCTGAGCGTATGCGCCACCCGTTTTAAAGAAACGGCATCCTGTTGTGCCAGAGCGGCTTGCCCCTGCTCGAACAGCCGCGGCGCCTCGCTCAGAAACGCCTCGATCACCTGCCGCAACAACCCCCAATCGTCGCGTGTGGCTGACAGCGCTGACTGCCATCGAATCAGCCCCGTGGCGTGCCCTTCCCCGGTCGGCGGGCTGGCCTCAGGAAGCCCGTCCGTCGGCGGCTCCGCCGGAATACGCTTGGTTTGTTCCTGCAAGACGCGCTCTATTTCACGGGCCAATTCTGCGGCGCGAATCGGTTTGGCCAAGTAGCCATCCGCGCCGGCATCCAGGCATTTCTGACGATCATCCCGCATCGCTCGAGCTGTAATTGCCAGGATGGGGACGTGGCCTCCGCGGCGCTGCTCCAGGGCACGGATGCGCCGCATCACTTCGTAACCATCCATGTCCGGCATCTGAATGTCCATAAGGATCAAATCAAACCGCTCCCGGTTGAACCACTGCAGCGCTTGGGGGCCATTCTCCGCGACGGTCACTTCGTGGCCCCAGCCGCCCAGCAGGCCCAGCATCAAACGCTGATTCACCAGGCTATCTTCCACCAGAAGAATCCGCAGAGCCCGCCCGGTGACCGGTACACCCCCGGCACCTTTCTCGCCTGGCAGCGCCCCGGGGCGCAACGATTCCGCTGGCAGGGGACGCAGCATTTCTTCGATGGTCTCCAATAACTCGGAATGTTTGATCGGCTTGATGAGATAGCGCGCCAGACGCAGTTCCTGGCATCGTGCTAGTACGTCCGGATCGTCCATGGACGTCAGCAGCAGAATCACCGGGGGTGAAGATTCCTGTCGGCGAATGTCCTCAATCAATTGGAAGCCATCGCGTTCGGGCATCACTGCATCAGTAATGACCAGATCAAAGGCCTGGCCCTCTTGACGGGCTTGCGCCAGCTGAGCCAGAGCAGCTTCTGCATCCGCCACCGCCACGGGATGCATCTGCCAGCTTTCCAGCATCGCTTGCAGGATGGCGCGATTCGTCGCGTTGTCGTCCACAACCAACACCCGTAAGTCGCGCAAGTCCTCCAGACGTTGGCGTCGCTCCGGCTGATAAAGCGTCTTGCTCACCCCCAACCGCGCCGTGAAATAGAAGGTACTGCCCTGCCCAGGCTCACTTTCCACCCAAATGCGACCTCCCATCAACTCCACCAGGCGGGAGGCAATCGCCAGGCCCAAACCGGTTCCCCCGTAGCGTCGCGTCGTCGAAGCATCCACCTGCTCGAAAGCCTGGAAGATACGTTCCTGCTTATCGCGGGGAATACCGATGCCGGTGTCGCGAACGCTGAACAAGAGCACCACCTGATCGTCCTGGCGTTCCTGACACCGTACGGTCACGACCACCTCGCCCTGGTCGGTGAACTTGATGGCATTACTCAGGAGATTGAGTAAGACCTGCCGTAATCGTCCTGCATCACCAACCACGGTTTCCGGCACATCCGCGGCAATGTCAAGAGCCAACTCCAGCCCCTTCTGACCGGCCCGCGCCGCCAGGAGTTTCACGGTATCGCCCACCTGCTCCCGCAATTCGAACGGACGCCGCTCCAGTTCAAGTTTTCCCGCCTCAATCTTGGAGAAATCCAGCACGTCGTTGATGAGCGCTAAGAGCAACTCGCCCGATTCGAGGATCATCTGCAGGTATTCGCGCTGCAGCTCATTGATGGGCGTTTGCAGGAGCAACTCCGTCAAGCCGATGACCGCATTGAGCGGAGTACGGATTTCGTGGCTCATATTGGCCAGGAAGTCACTCTTGGCGCGGTTGGCGGCCTCGGCCGCCTCGCGAGCTTTCCGCAACGCTTCTTCGGCACATTTCCTCTCCGTTACGTCCATAAACATACACTGCACTTCAACGATATTCCCGGCCGCGTCGCGTACCGGAGACTTGATTACCTGGACGTATAACTTCTGGCCGGTGGGGGTGTGATGTTCTTCGATGTCTTCGAAAATCTCGCCCCGCTCCAACACGCGTCGATCATCGTTGCGATACTTGTCGGCCAAGTGCCGTGGGAAAAAGTCATAATCGGTCTTCCCAAGTATCTCCTCGGCCGGCAGACGCATCATGTGGCAGAACTTCTGATTGGCAAAGGTGAACCGCCCTTCGCGATCTTTGCGGAGGATGCACAAGGGCACACATTCCACCAGCGAATGGTACAGGGCTTCAGAATCGCGCAGGGCCATCTCGGCACGTTTGCGCTCTGTAATGTCCGTAGAGATACCGCAGACCGCATGAGGCTGACCCTGCTGATCGCGGATGGGGAACTTCACCGAAACGTAAGTATGAACGCCATCGTCGTGGGGTGCGCTCTCCTCGAAGACCACAGCTTCGCCTCGAGCCAACACATAGCGATCATTTTCCTGAAAGCGTTGTGCAAACTCGGCGGGGAAAACGTCAAAATCCGTCCGACCGACCATGTCCTGAGGTTGCACCCGAAAAAGCTGACTGTAGCGCGTGTTAATGAACAAATAGCGCCCCTCGCGATCCTTGGCGTAAATGACCGCCGGCGAATTCTCCACGATACCCTGCAACAATTGCTGATGCCGAAACAGTTCGTCGGCAATCTGAGTCCGACGGCGCACTTCCTCTGCCAGATCGTGGTTGGCTTGCTGTAACTCGGCAGTGCGTTTGTGCACCAAGGCTTCAATGCGATGGCGCCGACGCAGTCCTGAGATCGCGGCCAACTCCATCACCACCACCAGGCCCAGGCAGCCGGCTAACGTCATCCAGGAAATCCAAGGTGTGAATCCCTGGGCATAAGCACTAGTGGGCGTGAATTCGAGCCAGACCCCGCCCGGAGCGTCCAGATATTTCCGCACCCGTTGCCGCTCCAGCGGAGAGCCGTCGCGAGCCTGTCGGCGGTGCAAAAGAACAGGAGCGGCGGATGAAGTGTTATTGCCCTGCGCCCATAAGGCCATTTCGACGCTCGGCGGCACGGCGCTATCCAGGTATTGCTCGATGAACCTGGACAAATCCAGCACCATGAAGGCCACCCCTTCCGCAGGTGGCGCTGGTGCGGCCGATATGTTCTTACCACCTCGAACAATGCTTATGGCCAAAACGAGACCGCGCGGCGACTCGTCCGACTGACGTAACGGCCAACTTGTCCACAGCACTGGCGCCGAGGGATGTTGCAACGAACCCGCGAGGCTGGGCCAATCCGATTGACTGGCCAGATTGCAGCCCAGCCAGCCTTTTCCCTGGGATTTTGGTTCCACGAACGTGATAGGCCAGATTTCTTCCTGGGGCGTCCTCGGCTCATACGCTCGACCATGTGCATCCCGTAGTTGGTATGTATTCGGAACATGCAAAACTTCTAAAGCGCGGCGCTGCCAATCACTCCACTGTGCCGCAGGCAGTTTTGGCGCCCAAGCGACCAGGCTTACATAGGGATTGCGTTCCCAAAAGCGGCGAAGAAACAAGCGAAATTCCTGGGCATCCACCTCATCGGAAGCAGCGTAAAAATCTTGCAGGGCGCGCAGCGTCGCCAGGCAATCGTCGAGTTTTTCCTGGACGGGCACTTGCCAGCGCTGACAGTCCTTCTCAAACTCCAGCCAGAACTGACGCCACTCCTGGTGCCTAACCGCCCAGCTCACGAGCCATGCCAACACCAAGCCGACCAGCAACAAGCCGACCAATCCAGCCCATTCCCGGCGGCGAAACGTTCGGACAGCACTTGTAGCAGACGTCGTGGCATGAGACATGATTGACCCGAGCGTCCTGATGCTCAAAGGATTCCACGGTTAAATTAGGCACCAAGGACACGGAGGGCTACGGGGTTCACGTGCCGAACAAAGTTTTCCACGTCAGCGAAGTTTCCTTGACATCAAATTGGTGCGCTGACATGCGGAACTCGACGGCGCCAACGTTCGGGCCAACGCGGCGGAATCAGTACAATCGAGAGCACTACTAACGCGCCGAAGCCGACGTATATCCACATCAACGTTTGCGCGTCCCACGCCAACTCATCTGGGAAAAAGAGGATTTTCCGAGCATAGTAAATGATAAAGCCCTGCTGTTCCAACTCTACGACTCCTTCGTCACCCGCCAGAGCCCGTAGTTGACTCTCCCAAGTCGTTAGCGGACATACGACCCCAAAGATCGCTTCCAAAACAATAAACACGACCAACGCTAAATGGGTGGCACGAAACCAGAAGTTGCGCACCCAACTCCAGCGACAGCAACCGCCCAGTAAAGTCAGCAGTAAACCAGCCACGACGAAAGCCACCAGGGCAAAATGCACCAGCAGAATCACGTTAGCCAGGAACGCAGCTAATCGGGCAGACATGGTCATCTCCGGCTGGGCGAAGGTTTGAGCTGGGGAACGGGCCAAAGCGGAGACGGTTCATGCGCCTCCTTCATCAGGCGCTTCAGCTCCGCCACGATATCGGGATGGCGATCGGCCAAGTCGCGGCTTTCCGCAGGGTCGTTTTCCAGATCATAAAGTTCCAACTGGCCCCAGAACGGTCGGCTGACCCCTTTCCATTTACCCCAACGCATGGCTTGAGCGCCGCCTCGCTCGTAAAACTCCCAGTAAAGGTAGCGATGCTGCCGTTGCTGATGTTCCTGGCTCAGCAAAGTCGGCACCAGGCTCATACCATCCAGCCGCCCCGGCACCTCAGCGCGAGCCAATTCGGCCAGCGTCGGCACCAGGTCGGCAAACCACCCGACTTGAGCCGTGACTTTCCCCGCAGGTATGGTTCCCGGCCACCAGGCTAAAAAGGGCACGCGAATGCCCCCTT
>JANWVZ010000017.1 GCA_025056555.1 Gemmatales bacterium
GGGAACCGCAATAGACCGTAAAATGCCAGGTCATGTCGTGCTGAATGTGGATTGGTTACAATGCGATACTGGTTTCTAGCGCGGAAGTCGCCGACTGCCAGAAACCTAGCGAACCAGTTCCTGCCAAAGGGCCTTGTAATAACGTAGGAGGCGTTCGCCGCTGGCGACGTCGGGCATGCCAGGAATCTCGGCCAGAGTGTAGCGGTCATAACCGCATTGGCGTAACAGGCCGAACAATTCGCGCCAGGGATAGTTGGAGTAAAGCTCGTTAATGTGGCAGGATTTGAGCCAGGGGCGTAGCAACTCGAAATACTCGCGAACGGAGCCGTCCTTGATGTCGCTCTGGTTCGAGTTCCAGGTGATGCCGACGTTGGACGCTCCGCAATGTTCCATAATAGTCCGAATGTGCGGCGGGTGAGAAGTTCCGGGACCATGCACTTCGAGCCAGATTTCGATGCCGCGATCCGCAGCCGACTTACCGCATTCCCGCAAGGCTTTGCCGATTTGCTCGAGCGTCTTTTCGATGGGCACTTCCTTAGGCAAAGCATTGGGTCGCACTTTCACGCCTTTGCCGCCCAAGTCGGCCACGAGATCGACGAAACGCTTGCAGATTTCGGTGTTCCTTCGCACCACGCTCAGATCGGGAGAATGGAATTCGCATACCGTACCGCTGCCCCAAAAGACGATGCCGCTATCGGCAAACTGTTTGCGAACCTCGGCACGTTTGGCCGGGGGAAGATCGGGTTCGACACCGTGGGCGTGCGTCGTCCGTAATTCGACCGCCGACAGTCCCACACTGCGACACACTCGCAAAATCGTCGGCAGGTCCCACGTGGCCGCGATGTTATAGGTCACGATACCTAATTGAAACCGCGCGGGCGGTAGCGGAGTATTCGGGGATTGGTTCCGTGCAGGCTCGGACGAAATAGCCAAGCCGCTCAGTCCAGCTATTCCCGTAACGATGAATTCGCGCCGATTCATGATGTACTCCCAGTTTTTCGAGCATTTTATTTATCGAGCTTGGTCCCGACCTAATTGAAGTCGGCCAGGATCGGCGATGTTCGTGCTGAGTACAGTTTTCACGCTGCTACACTATCCTGCTATTATTGCAAACGCGCACCAAACTGGAATAACTATCCCAGGAATTGTCTCGCTGCTGCCTTAAGATAACTGAGAGCTTTCGTCGAGAGAAGCAGCTTAGCAACAATGACGAGCCAACGATGAGTGTGATCATCAAGACCAAAAGTTTGACCAAATGCTATGGTAGCGTGGTGGCGCTGGACGAGCTGAGTTTGCAGGTCAATGAGGGAGAGATTGTGGGTTTGCTCGGTCCGAATGGTTCGGGCAAGACGACGGCCATTCGGTTATTGCTCGGCTTCTTACGTCCGACTTCAGGACATGCTCAGGTAGCGGGATGGGATTGTTGGCGGCAGAGCGTCGAAGTTCGGCGGCGCGTGGCATATTTGCCTGGAGAGTTGCGCCTCTATGAGAACCTCACAGGTCGGCAGTTTCTGGATTTTCTGGCGGCGCTGCGGGCTCGCCAGCAACCGGACGCAGGGGGGATGTCGAGTTCGGAATGGGCCGGGAGTGTCGAGCAGTTGGCCGCGCGCTTCGCTCTGGATTTGCAGCGTCCCATACGCACGCTTTCCTCCGGCATGAAACATAAGCTGGCCTTGATTAGCGTGCTGACCGCGCAAACGCCTATCCTGATCCTGGACGAGCCGACGAACACGCTCGACCCGGCCATGCGCGAAGAATTCCTGATTATGTTGCGGCAATGGCGCAGTGCGGGACGAACCATCTTGTTCTCTTCACACGTGCTCAGCGAAGTGGAAGCGGTGTGCGATCGGGTGGCCATCCTGAAACAAGGCCGCTTGGCGGCACTAGAACGTGTCAGCGCCTTGGCAGAATACCGACGGGTTCGGGTACGGTTGGCTCGACCGCTGACCGAGCCTTGTCCCGTGGTTAGCGTGGTGCCGGAGGAAGACGGTCGGCCTTACTACAGCTGGCGCGTGCGCGGTTCGCTCCAACCGTTACTGCGCTGGCTGGCCGAGTTGCCCGTCGAAGACTTGCGCCTGGAACCCGTTGGTCTGGAACAGATTTACCGCCGCATTCACGGAGGAAGTCCATGAGCCTCTGGGCGCTCGTCCGCAAGATTCTTTACGATTGGCGCTGGCCCATTGTTTTAGCTGCCGCCGTCCTGGGCGTGTATGAACTGCTTTGGAGCAAAATTACTGAGCGCATCTATCGCCAATTCATGCCTTTGGTCAATGAATTGTTCGCACTGGCCCAGTTGACCCCCTGGGCGATCAAGGCCTTGGAAAAGCGTTTTATCGAAGGCCCGGCGCAAATTGTCCACGCCCTACTGGGCGGTGATCTGGTGAACCTGAACGATCCGGCGACGGTGCTAACCATCGGCTATGTGCATCCCTTTGTGCAATTTGTGCTGTGTCTCTGGGGCGTAGCTCGCGGGGCAGCGGCTATTGCCGGGGAGATTGACCGAGGAACTATGGAACTATTACTGGCCCAGCCCATCAGCCGGCGCCAGATTGTCTATGCACATCTTGTGGTCGAATTGCTGACCTTGCCCATTCTGGTCGCAGCCATGTTAGGTGGCACAGTCTTCGGCGTATGGATGTTCGCGCTTCCGAACATCGTTACGTCGGGCTACCTGATTGCCGCGTGTAACGCCCTGACCCTGGCCTGGGCAGTGAGCGGACTCACCTTGATCTTTTCCGCATTAGGACGGTCACGCTGGAAAGTAGCGGGCGGAATGTTGCTGGGTCTGCTGGTGATGTTTTTGATTAACCTGTTCGGCCAACTCTGGCCGGTGTTGGAACCTTATCGGCCCGCCACGCTGTTTTTTTATTACCAGCCACAACTCCACATCCTGCAAAACACCTGGTGGCCGGCCATACCCAATTTCTCGTGGACAATTTGCCCGCCGCTGATATTAGCGGGGGTCGGGCTGGGTGGATACATTCTGGCTGCCGAAATCTTTCACCGTCGGGATATACCCGCCCCGCTCTAATGGCGACCACAACCCACCGCTGAGTATCATCAACATCGAACCGGCTACCCAAACTCGGCGACCAATTCCAGAACCCATTCACCATGGACATTCGTGAGACGCTGCGCAGGAACTTGGAGAAGATCGAGGAACAAATTACGTCGGCCTGTGAGCAAGCGGGACGCGACCGGGGCGAGGTTACCCTGGTAGCAGTGACCAAATCGGTGAATATCGAGGTGGCCGCGGCATTGTTGGAATTGGGCGTGAGTAACCTGGGTGAGAGCCGACCGCAGGAGTTGTGGCGCAAAGCCGCAGCGCTACCCCAAGCACGTTGGCATCTGGTGGGCCATTTGCAACGCAATAAAGTCGCTCGCACTTTGCCCCTGGTGGTGCTCATTCACTCAGTGGATAGCGAACGCCTCCTACGTGCTCTCGAAGAGGAGGGCCGTGAACGTAACCGCGTCGCTGATGTGCTGCTGGAATTCAACCTGAGCGGGGAATCGTCGAAGCATGGTTTTGCCGCTGCCGATGAACCACGCCTGCCCGATGTATTGGCCGAAGTGCAGTACGTCCGCGTCAGGGGATTGATGACGCTAGCGCCCCTGGGCACCGACCACGAAACTGCCCGTCCCACGTTCGCGCGGCTCCGCGAATTGCGCGACCGGTTAGCCATCCGCTTACTTGGTACGCCCCATACTCTGCATCATCTTTCGATGGGCATGAGTGGCGACTTTCGCGGCGCCATCCTGGAAGGCGCCACCCTGATACGCATCGGCACCGCTTTGTTTACAGGCCTCCCCGACGTGTCCACCACTGAATTACCCAAATCGCTGGACTAAGCAATTCGCTGAGCAGCAGGAAGTGTGATATCGGAAAACATACGCACTTTCGACGAGCCGCGATTTGAAAGGAATTCAGGCGGCGAGGCGTTACGAAAACAATCCTGGCAGCCAGACGCTCTAGGGGAAACTGTAACTGTCCGCCTTAAAGCAGGATTGGCGACGGTTTGTAAAGAACCTGAAGGTCAGAGGCCCCAGTTGAAGCGTTCACGCTCTCCCCCGGAGGCGAAAAACCATATGCGCTTCCGGCGGAAAGCATGCAACCCGACGCGAGCAGCGAAGTCATTCCACGTGTTCATAGTTATGTCCAAGGTGCTGCCCAGGGAGAGTAGGTAACCGCTCGCCGTCGATTTCTCATGACAGGCCAGGGAAGTTTGAAAGACTAAGGCATGCACGACATAGTCCTTGCGTGTGCTCAGGACAGAGCAATGCCCAGCACACGAAAACACGGCATCTGGCGCAGAGCCACGGGGCATGCCGCGACGTTGGCAAGACATTCCGTAGATCATACGGCAGCGGTGATCTGCAATGGAGCGCGTCCGCGATGCTCTCGAAAAATTCCGAACGAGCGCCAACACGATAGTTTCAAAAGGCTTGAACATCCCTGGGGCTAGCAGATATGATGCTCGCAAATGCCCAGGGACGGGGCGATATCCTCTATCATCACTTCTGTTGCTCCCATGAGGCTGCATGTGGTGCTGGAACATGGGTGTTCTCGTCCAGAGGAATTCGCTCCCATAATTCATTGGGCAAGGAAAACTTTGCCCGATGTCAGACGACAGGTACTGCTATGCCCATGCCCCCGTATCCAGTGCTCTGTTATGAACCGAATTGTGGCCGGCCTGCGGTCTATAAGATCGCTGCTGAATGGAGTGATGGCTACACCCGCGAGTTGAAACCCTACGGCCTCACTTGTGCGGACTGTCTGTGGAAATGGTACCAGCGGGCAGTGCGTAGTCACCAGTTGCTCCGCCTGGCTCCGGGAGAGTACGTTGGCGAATTGGCGATCTTTCGTTTTGAGCGCGGTAAACGCGATGTCGAGTTGGTGCGCGACCGCGATCTTGAAAGGCAGCTGGCAGCCCGCTCCGCTCAGGAAGCTCTGTCGTAGTCTGATGGTCCTCGACCCAATGCTCTCATTGGTCGAAAGGTTGTCATCTTGGCTCTGCTACGTTTTCAGAAAATATACTGCAAGTGGGTTTCCCCCTCGCTGGGCCAGACAAACATAAAGCGGACGCCAGCCTCGTAGTTAGTCCTGTGGATTGGCGAGGTCGCGTTCAACTTCATCGCGGAGTTCATGTAAGACGTGCCAGGCAGTGGCCGGGGTCACATCGTCCGGTTGGACAGGTCGAACAGCAGGCGTGGATGGAATAATGTTGTCCGACGGATTCTCATCATGGAACCACGACATCCACCGTGTCCATGTTCCCGACCACCAGCTGGGCTGATAGGTCCGAGCTTCGTCCGCGGAGACAACGCTCCCCCGTACCAGTTGATCATGCAAACCTAACGGCGCAGATTGACAGCCGAACGTGACCACGGAAAGGACAAAGAAGCAGGCCCGTACACCAGCACGGCCTATTGCAGGCAGCCAAGATGTCACCGTCGTATCTCCTGGTTTGGAGACGAGGGGAATCGAGGAGCCAATTCGACCACGGGCAAAGAATGATCAAGTGAACATCCGCGAACGGTATGCATGTCGGTGCGGTCAAGACGTTCATGCGCAGGGATGCCGCGGATTGCCCAATCGGTGCGGTAGGCTCGACCAGGCGTGACCGAGGTGCCAGATAATGTTGGTTCTTTATCGGCAGATGTTTTCGGGCTGGCAGAGGGATTATTCTGCGGAGCAGTTGTCGAGCTGGAAGGCACCGCGTCTCTGGAGGTTCCAGGCGCCTTCGGCGAGGCAGGATGGCGAGGTTGTTCTTGCCAGTACCACTGCCAGACGAGGTTTTCCAAGTCGCTGACCGCCTGTTCTAAGCGAACATCCTTGGTTTCGAGAGCCAGCATCTTGAGGCGGTCACAGACTTCGAGTCGGCGTTGCAGCCGCGCGGACACAGATTCAGAGTTGACTACGGCTCTGGAGGGCGAACCAGAATCCCTAGTATGGCCCGACTGCGGTTTGCCCGCAGTTGATGAGCGACGGCTTGTTCCCAGCCAGGATTGCTGTGCGTCTTGCTCCGTTGAAGAAGCTGCGGACCTTGAGGCTTTGGAGGGAGCCGGGGTACCGGCCGGGAGGTGTGCGGCCAGACCCAGATAACCGGCAATCATAAACCCCATCGTGGCCGCGGCAAAGACACTACGTAACGACGCCCGCACCGTGCAACGGTACAATCCTACCCCTGTCTGCCGAAACCTCCTTGAGAAACCTTGCCCCTCCGAGGAATAACACAGTTTGCGGGTCGCCCAGATACCAGCAAGCTCAGGCTGCTGACTAGCTGAGAAGGCCATGTCCGATTCCCCCGTGATACTACCCCGTAAACCTGGCACGTCTTTTTCCGAAGCGAAGCGACCATATGCCAGCCAACGGGAAACCTGTCTAGTCCATTTCTGATGAATCTATTATGAGGTTATCTGGGACACCGTATTTATTGCGTGAATTCTGAATTCTTACGATACTCGTGTGAGGAATACGACAATCGGCTCAGTTCGGCCGCCGTGGACTGCTCGGATTGCAACTTGACCACTTCGTGGACAGGGTGATAGAAAATGTGATCAAGCCATGGGACTACTTAATAGCTTGCTGTTAGTCAGCTCCGATAACGATCGTCTAATTTTCACATCTCAATTCCGGCAACAGACTTTGCCCTGGAACACATTCAAAATAAGGAAGCTCGCCATATTCGGAAGGGGGACAACCACTTTGCCGGCACTGGGACTCGCTTTCTTAGCTAGGAGAAGGCCCATGTACACACTTTGGCGAAAGGCTCGCGGATTCACACTCATTGAAGTACTGGTGGTCGTTGCCATTGTTGGGGTATTAATGGCCCTGTTGTTACCGGCGATTCAACGCGTGCGGGAATCGGCCAATCGCATGCGTTGCCAGAATAACATTAAACAGTTGGCCATCGCCGTACATAATTACGAGTCGAACTTCGGCTTTCTTCCGCCGAGCATGCTGGCTCCCATCGGGGCCACTTTCGGCACTAATAACGGCTCCTGGTCCATCCACGGACGGATTCTGGAATTCATCGAGCAGGGCACTGCGGGCGCTCGCGTCAATCTGGAACTCGGTTGGGATCAACAACTCAATACTGGCGTGCCCCAGATGCGTATCCCCGTCTTCATGTGTCCGACGGAGATCAATGACACTGTGCGGACGCGAGTGGTCAATGGTGTGTCGCAACCTTACGTCTATCCGCTCAACTACGGGTTCAACTTCGGCACCTGGCTTGTCTGGAATCCACAAACTGGCGAGGGAGGTGATGGGGTATTCTTTCCTAATGCGCAATTGACCATGGGCCAGATAGCATCCCTCGATGGCACGAGCAATACCCTGATGATTGCCGAGGTGCGTGCCTTCACCCCTTACTCGCGGAACATGAGCACTGATCCTTGTAGTAGCATTCCCTCGACCGTTGTGGAGGTAGCAAATCTGGTGTTGGCGGCGCCGGACAAACGTATCAGTTTGAATCGGAACGAGAATACGGGACATACCGAGTGGCCCGATGGTCGCGTCCATCACTCTGGCTTTACGACGACGCTACCTCCAATGACGGACGTTCAGGTCAACTGGAACGGCAACACGTTCAACCACTGCGATTTCAACTCCCGCCAGGAAGGCAGCCATGTGATGATCCGCACTTGTGCTGCGATAACGTCGCGGAGCTATCATACAGGAAGCCTGGTCAACGTTGGCATGGTGGATGGTTCGGTGCGCGTCGTGCGGGCCGCGATTGACCTGCCCACTTGGCGTGCTTTAGGTACACGGGCTGGTGCTGAGGCTGTCCAGTTGCTCCAGCACTGAGCCACTTTTTCTGTTTCTCATCGGCTACCTTCGGTCAGGCGGTTGACTCTTGAATCTGCGGATAGCTGGCCCAATTCTGAACTGGATGAGTACGCAAGGCGATTCAGAACGCGTATATTTAGGCATCTGACACGGCGCTGGACTTGAGGCGCCGGACTCCAAAGGGGTTCTGGGTATCCCAAAAGAAAAGAGCGTGCGTCGGGTTTGTGACCCTTCGCACGCCCCAGCGGGAGGAGACGAACTACCAGCCAGTCCAGTCGCTTCAGGGATGCTCGTGGTCGTCGTGGGTTCTTTTGCCGTCCTGGTCCGGTCGGCAGTTGTCGGGCGTTGTTTGCATTAGACGTTGCATACTATCGGCTGGCGGCCATGGCACTTTGACGGGAGCTGGACTTCGGCGGAGTGATTTTTTGTCAGCCCCTTGGCGCATTCGTTCTCCTTAGACTGGCCAATATAATCCGTTCCTCAGTGTCGCGCCGGGGCCTGCCTTATCCATCGGGATAATCCCGTTAGTGGAAACTGGTTCTTCGACAGGAACTGGTGGGTTTGATGTAATCAGCTCAACTTACAGACCGTAGCGACGTATTCGATGAATCTGAGTTTTTTAGGGTCGGTTCGAGTCGCGGCGGCTAATGTCTCAACTCCTGCCGCTTTCCAGGTTTCCCCATAACTCTGTGCATACACGTTGGCTGGGCGTAAGCCTAGCCCAAACCGCACCGCGCTAAGACGCGGAAGGTGGCTCAGCCTGGGCAATCTTGACCTCGATCCGCCGCGGCTTGGCACGCGAAACCTTAGGCAGCATCAGGCGTAATACGCCATGCTGAAATTCGGCCGTTATCGCGTCGGCATCCACCTCTTCTGGCAGAATAAACGAGCGGAAGAAACTGCCTAAGCGCATTTCTTCGTAAAGCGGTCGCGCGTCCGCAGGAATGGGCCAATTGACCTTGCCGTAGATTTCTAACACATTGCCTTGGACACAGACGCGAAGGTTCTCTCCACTTACGCCAGGCAAATCCGCTTCCAACACCAAGCCGTTTACCGTTTCATAAATGTCCAGGGGCGGAGTAAAAACGTTTTCCTCGGAGCCCTGAGAGCGGGGGCGTTCCTGGGAAACCAGCGACTGAACCAGGTGATCATTCCTTTGGCTCATAGCAAGTTCCACTCAGGCGGTTCGTATGTGGACTTGGCGAACCGGTGACTCAGGTAACTTGGCAATTCGCACCATTAATAGGCCGTTGTCCAAGGTCGCCGAAATTCGTTCCGAGTCTGCGCGGTCCGGCAAGCTGAAAGTACGGAACCAACTTCCCATCCAACGTTCTTCGCGGCGAAAAGTCTCGTCAGCGCTGATTTGCTGCCGCCGCCGTTCTCCGCGGATACTCAGGCGGTCGCCGATCGCAGTTACTTCCAAGTCCTGCGGTTTCAGTCCCGGCACTGGTGCCAGCAAAAGATATTCCTTGTCAGTTTCGTAAACATTGACAGGTGGATATTGCCGCGATGCTTCCCAAAAGAAACGATTACCGATCAGCGTGAGATTGAATAGGCGTTCCATCTCCCGCTGCAGTTCGTCGAACACCTCCCAGCTATTACGCAGTGGCCAAATAAGCATGGCTTCACCCATTTCGCTGGATGCCAAAAGTGTCTAGAGCAAATGCCGTGCCAATAGCTTGATTAATTTTCTTCCCGCAACATTCTGATGTGCAAAGACTTGCAGCTCGTCTTGATAACACAGGCAAATAGACCAAGAGGGACTGCCATCTTGACAGCATCGTCAGGTGGGAAGCGCGGCTAATTCTGCTGAGGATTTTACGTAGCTTTGTGAACCTCCTTACATCACAGCTCAGGCCGCAGCATGATGTCAAACTTTGAAAAAAGGCTTCTTGGCTGTCATTCAGTGTAAGGTCGCATCAAATCTAGGTTTACAGATATGGGATCGCACACTTCCATCGGCCATGATTTACGCCACGTCGGCTTTGCGACAACCGCCAGTTTAGCTGAGAAATTTTCGCATATAGAGAAGAGATCTCACACTTCAACCGGCTATGTTTACTCCGTCATAGCGTTGGGCTATATCCGAAATTTTGGCACGGGCTATCGCCGACCACGACATTCTAACCAGGACATTCTAAGCCGATTTTTCTTGAATGTTATTTCAGGGTGCGCAAATAAGCAAAAAGGTCAGCGACCTCGTGGGGTGTCAGCGCTTCGAGCAAACCTTCGGGCATGACACTTTTGCGTGTGAAACCAGCGCGATAAACGTCGCGTATGGGAATCCGCTTGTCCTCTTCATTGGGCCTGCGGAGCACGATTTCTTCGTCGGTTTGCTTGACCAGGAAACCTTCGTGCAAGGTGCCTGAACGAGTCTCAACACGGAACAGCCGGTAGCCGTATTCCACGGCCGCATTTGGAGTAAGCAAACTGCGCAACAAGGCTTCCGTGGTCATGGCGCCTGCCCCGTTGAGTGTGGGGCCAATCTGTCCTCCTTGTGCTCCTACCGCGTGGCAAACCAGGCAATGCTTGTCAAAGACGGCCTTGCCTCGGCCCGGGTCACCGACACGTTGTGCCAGGGTACGATAGCGGGCAAACTTCTCTTCCAGTTGACGCACCTCCTGAGCTGTCAGGATGGGGGGATAATCCGTAGTCCGTGTTACTCGAGCGCCGCCGTGCAACTTACCCCACTGCGCGCCGTGATAATACCGTACTAATCCCGGCGGTGGCATGGTATCCGCGAAGCTGCGGTCAAACCATTGGCGAATCTCGTCCGCGCTACGGGCATAATTCCAGATGCGATATTCACAAAACGCGGCTGCTGTTCCCTGCGATGGATTACTGTGACCAACCCGCAAGTCCACAAAGTCCTCAGAATAGGGTCGGCCCTGATCATTATCGAGTTCGCCGTTGATGTAAATGGCAAATCGGCCCTGGGCATCGCGGGTCAGAGCAATGTGTGTCCAGACGTTGGGCGCCACAGCCCGCTTGGCAATGAGAACATCACCTATTTTCGGGCCGCACCAGACGCGAAATCGCGCTTCGTGAAAATTGAGATCGGCGACCCCCGGCCGGCCCAGGATACTATCGGCGTTGGTGATTGGGGAATCGAGTCGGATCCAGGTTTCCACGGTGAAAGGCCCACGGAGTGTAATCGGTTCGTCCACGTAGGAATCGTCGCGCCCATCCAGCCATAAAATGGGCCGTAATAGCTCACCGTGCTTTTGCAACAGCCCCAAAAGTTCCGGGTCAGGGCCGAGAACGATTTGCAGTCGTTCCAGCAGGGCAGCATCAAGCCAGTCTTCGTTCAGGCTGCCGTCCCTCAAGGCACGAACCACCGCCAGAGCACCTGATCGCGTCGAGCATAAGGCCGCCAGCCCGGCCTGGCGTTCCTGCTGATTGAGAATATTGACCAGTCCGAAAAAGAACTGGGCTGCACGCGGCTCCTTAGCATTCACAAGCGTCAGTATTGCTTCCAGGCGAAGCGGGCCAGGGGGCAATTGACGGATCAGCTGTACAAGAACATCCCCTCCGCCCGTTTGCATTTCCCGCAATGCCCGCAATGCTTCGAGCCTTTCCTGCAATGACGCTTGCGGCGATTGCACCAATTCTAGTAAGGGTTTTTCCAGGACTCGGAGGCGGAATGTACTGGCTAGCCTCACGGATAATGGGCGATCCTGATCAGAACCTGACCACAGGCGCAGAGCTACCTCTTCGAGTAAGGGCAGGACAGCATCGTGAGTTATGCGGTGGCGAACGCTCAGCAAAACTTCCACAGTTTCGCGGCGCTGGAGTAATTGGCGCAACGCCTCACGCACTTCTTGCAAGTCCGCCGCTTCCGTCAAGCGAAGTAATTCTTCCTCATCGGGACAGCGGCGCAATTTCGGCAGCAGGAGTGCCAGCTGCTGGGCCGACTCACGCGCTGGCAGTGCCAGGACGGCTAATAAGCGGTTTTCCAGTGGCATTTGCTGGGCGGCGGGCGAACGGAGCCAGTCAGCCAACTCACGCGGATGTTGCTCCAGACCAGCGCGAATGAGATAACGCTCAAAATCACGGTCATGAGCTGCGCCCAATTTGGCCAGCACACCACCTTGCTGCAGCTTCATGGTGGGACCAACGAGCCTTTCTTTGCCCATGGAGATGAGCAGACGAACGGCGTCAGCATGGGCAGGCACGATACTGGTCAAGGTGCGAATAACTTCGGCACGCACCTGGGGATCGGGATCCTCAGTCAAGGGTTCCAACAGGCGAACAATCTCCCGGGCGGGAAATTCTTGCGTGGCTAAGATGCGCACTGCTTCGCGGCGGATATTACGATTGCTGTCGCGCAGACAAACGGCTAGCGTGTCCAGTTCCACACGACGCAAACCTTCCAGAGCCCACAGCGCGCGGATCCGACGGTCGGCTGGTTTTTCCGCGTCTCGAACCCAGGCTTGCAACTGTGGCGTCAGTGGAATTGCCTGGCGGTCAACAATTTCCTGCCATGCGCTTCGCGCTTCCCACGTGTTAGCCGAGTCTAAACAGCGCAACAGTTCCTGCTCGGACACCTCCCGGAGATTGACCACCTGACGCAACGCCTGACGTTCGTGGCGGATGCGCCAGATTCGGCCACGGCTTTTATCCCGTTCTGGATGATTACGGGGAACTTCATTGTGGGAGATGATCTTGTTGTACCAGTCCACCACGTAGAGGCAGCCATCGGGGCCGAAGTGAATAGCCACGGGGCGAAACCATTCGTCGGAACTCAAGAGGAAATCGGGGAGCTTCTCCAGCCGATAATAAGCACCGTCGCGGATCAGGCGAATCGCCTGGATCCGCTGCAGAATGGGATTGGCCACGTACATGACGTGCCGGTAAGGCTCCGGCCAACCGTCTTCATCTTCTGCATAAGCCAGTCCGGACAATCCCGTACCGCCCAATCGAAAGTGGTCACCAATGGCAGGCTGCCACGGGGCATATGGCTTCAACTTTTCCATGCCGTGTCCGGGAAAGTTGGCGCCCAGCGTCAGCGGTACCACACTGTAACCCAGGTCGTTTGCTTCCTGAATGAACATTTCGCCTTCGCGGGTGATCACGAAGCCCCAGATGTTATTTAGTCCGCAGGCAACGATTTCAAAACGAGTTCCGTCCGGCTGAAATCGTCCCATCTTGCAATAATCAAAACGAACCTGTTGACCATCGCGCGTCTTCACCAGCGAGCGGTTAAAAGCTCCTTGGGCAAAGTATATCCAGTTCCCCGGACCCCGTGTGAACTGGTGTGGATAAAGATGGGAATCCTGAATCCCGAAACCGCTGAGCACCACCTCACGCTGATCGGCACGCCCATCACCATCGCGGTCGCGTAAGAAGAGTATTTCGCTCCCATATTGCACAAAAGCACCGTCGCGGTAGGGCAGCAGGCCCAAGGGAATGGCCAGACCTTCTGCAAAAGTGCGTGGCTTATGAGGGCCGGGAGAGTAGGGATTATCGAAGACCAACACGCGGTCCCGCCCTCCTTGAGCAAACAAAGCCTGGGCCTTTTGCAGGTCGTCATTGGCATCCACGGGATATTCCACGGCGGTCATCGTCCACATGCGACCCGCATTATCCCAGACTACCGTTATCGGTTTCGGAACTTCGGGTTCGCTGGCGACCAACTCGATGCGGAATCCCGGCGGCAGGCTGAAGGTAGCGCGCTCTTCCTCGGGCGTCAGGGGAGATGCTTTTGACGGGGGCGGCGGAGTTGCTGCACCAACGAATTTATCTTCCCCCGCCTCGGGAAAGTAACACACCATCATGACTGAGATTCCGCATGCCGCCATTGCTGAAATGCTTCGTCTGCTCATACATCTCTCCTGATTGTCCCCGAGCCGAAGCTTTCGGAGAAAACGCCACTCCAGGCGGACCATTCCTCGTCCCCGACAGTCCAACGTTATATGGCTTCAACCACCAGGTAAAAGCCGGCGGTGGGATTTGAACCCACAACCCCCGCTTTACGAAAGCGGTGCTCTGCCGTTGAGCTACGCCGGCGTGAAGGCCCTCTGTGCTATGCCCTATTTTATCTTTCTTCCATGCGATGGCATAGCGCCATAACTCGCCGTTCGCATGTTGCCAGGAATTCTTTCTACTCAGCGGTCAGTGCCTTTTGGATACAATCTCGCAACCTAAAATAGCCGTTGAGGTGTTCATGCATCTTTGCTGGAAAACCTGCGGGACAATAATTTCAGGAGCTATGGGAATGAGCGACAATGATCCAAAAGACATAGTGCGTCTGGTGGTGGTGGAAGATTCGCAGGAGGCTTTTGCCATCAAGACGGCTCTGGAAAGTGAGGGAATCCGTTGCCAGGTGGTGGGCGACTTACTGGACGCCAGTTTTGGCACGCTCAAGACCATTCCGGCCGAAGTATGGGTACATCAGGCTGACTTGGAACGTGCTCAGAAACTGTTAGAGGAACTGCGTAGCCGTAGTGCTGGGCCATCGAATAGCAGTAATTCCATCTGAGGGATGGTCAGCTTCTAAATCGGACAGGCAGATGATTTATGCCAAAGATGGCGGCGGCCACGCTGATAACTCGGATTGCATCAGTCGCGGTCCTTAGATCTACCAAGGTGCAAAGGGAACTTGTTCGATGAGCCAGGCAGTGGAGTTGCTGTCGGAACTGGTACGTCGGCCCAGCCAGAATCCCATGGGCCGGCCCATCTCCGAACCGGATTACTATGAGTCGGCCGTCACAGATTTCCTGGAGGGGCTCTTTCGTTCTTGGGGAGTCCGTTACGAGCGACAACCTGTAACGGCACGGCGCGACAATATCGTGGCCTATCTGCCTGGTTCAGCCTCGCAACCCACTTATGTTTGGGAAGCACATCAGGACACTGTACCTGCTCTAGGAATGACCGTAGAGCCATTTGCCGCTCATATCGAAAACGGTCGGCTTTATGGCCGGGGCGCCTGCGACGTTAAGGGTGGTCTGGCGGCCATGCTTGCGGCGTTTCATCAACTCTTAAACGAACCCATCGAGCGGCGGTGCTCGATCATTCTGGCTTGTATCGTGGACGAAGAATATACATTTACTGGCATTCGAGCGTTCACTTCTCAGCCGATTCGCGCAGAGGGAGCAATCGTAGCTGAGCCTACCCAACTGCGGATTATCACCGCGCATAAGGGTATTGTTCGTTGGCGGATACACACGCACGGGCGCAGTTGTCATAGCTCACAGCCCGAGGCCGGCGTCAATGCCATCTACCGCATGGCACGAGTGGTATCCGCAATTGAAAACTATGCTGCCTGGTTAAGTAGCCATCGGCGGCATAATACATTGGGCCCAGCCACGCTCAGTGTCGGACGCATCGAAGGCGGAATCAGCGCCAACATCGTGCCAGAGCGGTGCACCATCGAATTGGATCGTCGCATTCTGCCCGACGAAGACGTCGAGAGTGTGCCGGATGAATTGGCAGGGTATCTCCTGCAACATCTGGGCCCGGAAAGCTGGGATCAGGAGAAACCGTGGATGGTGTTGCCACCCCTGGACGCCGAGGGGAAAGACAAACTCGTGGCCCGACTGCGGCAAGCGGCAGAGCAGGTAATCGGCTGGGCTGAAACGGGGTCAGTTGCTTACGGAACTGACGCTTCCACTTTACAGGCGGCAGGAATACCTTGCGTCGTCTTCGGGCCAGGCGACATTGCCCAAGCCCATACTGCGGACGAATGGATCGAGCTTCGCCAAGTCGAACAAGCTGCCGACATCTTATATCGCTTTGCCCTGATTCGCTGACCTCCATGCGCGCCCTGGTGTTTGATCGCTTTGGCGAACCGTCAGAAGTACTTCAACTGCGCGAACTACCTCCGCCGCGACCCGGGCCGGGCCAAGTGCGCGTGCGCATGATCGCCAGCCCGATTAACCCCTCGGATTTGCTTCTGATTCGCGGGGCCTATGGTCAGCGCACGCAACCACCTGCCGTGCCGGGATTTGAAGGTGTCGGCGTGGTAGAAGAGAGCGGTGGGGGGTTCCTGGGTTGGCGGGTCTTGGGCAAGCGCGTGGCTGTGCTCAACAGTCATGGCGGCAATTGGCAAGAGCAAGTCGTGATTCCAGCTCGCCAAGCGGTTCCTGTGCCAGACGATTTGCCCGAGGAGCAAGTCGCTTCGTTTTTCGTCAACCCGGCTACGGCCCTAGTCATGATCACGCGCGTGCTTCAAGTCCCTCGGGGCGAATGGTTATTGCAAACCGCAGCTAACTCAGCCCTGGGCAAGATGATCATTCGTCTTGGACACGCCTTGGGATTTCACACTATCAATGTCGTCCGCCGACCGGAGGCTCGGGATGAGTTGAGGTCGCTGCGACCGGATGCGGTCATTCTCTGGAAAGAAGGCGATGATTTGTCCCAGCAGCTTCGCGACCAATTGCCTCAAGTGAACCTGCGCTATGCGGTGGATGCGGTGGGCGGCTTACTCGGTTCCCAGATTATTTCTTGTCTCGGCTTCGGAGGGCGACTCGTCGTTTATGGCACGCTCTCCGGTCAGCCGCTGCAGTTCAGCCCCCGCGAGCTGATGGTCAATTCCCGCCGAATTGAGGGATTCTGGCTCGCTGAGTGGACGAGAAACCAGGGACCGCTTTCCATGTTACGCCTCTTCCGTCAAATCGCGCGTTGGATGCGTCGTGGTGTGCTGGTGACTGAGGTTGCTGCTCAATATCCCTTGGAACGGTTTCAGGAGGCTATTCAACGCGCTCAGACTTCGGGCCGTAGCGGTAAGGTCCTGCTTCGCTTTGGACCAGTAACATGACTGCTGAACCAGGCGGGGGTACGAAGCGTTGGCGTCTGATTGTCGGCACCATGTTCGTTTCGCTTGGCGCTTTATCCTTTCTGCTGAGCAGCATCTTCATGGATGGGCAGACACTGTTGGCTTGGCTTCAGCAACTGCGCGAGTATTGGCAGGCTCATGTGACCCGCCAGCCGATGCTTAGTAGCGTTATATATTTCATAATCTATGTGCTGTTTGCAGCTTCCGCATTACCCGGAGCCATGGTCCTGACCCTTGCCGGCGGTGCGCTGTTTGGCTGGATTTGGGGCGTCGTTCTGGTTAGTTGTGCGTCCACGACTGGAGCGACTCTGGCCATGCTTCTGAGCCGAACTCTGCTCCGCTCCTGGGTGCGCCAACGGTACAGCAAGCAATTGCAGGTCATTCAGGAGGAACTGGACCGCGCCGGCGGCTGGTACCTGCTTAGTTTACGCCTGAATCCCGTGGTGCCCTTTTTTCTGATTAACCTCGCCTTCGGTCTGACCAAGATGTCCGTGTGGCGTTTCTGGTCGCTGAGTCAGATCGGCATGCTTCCCGCCACGCTCATTTATGTGTGGGCTGGCACCGAATTGGATCATGCTGTAGCCACGGGCCGGATCGTACAGCCCCGCCTGCTCCTGGCACTACTCGCACTAAGTCTTTTGCCCCTACTGCTGCGCTGGTGGACACGGCTCCCTAAGTGTCGAACACAACCGCCGACAGGATTCGTATGATATGCCTGACCTGACGGATGGTAATGGTGGTATGCCCCCAGTCAAGGTAAAGCTTGGAATTCATCGGGAGATGCTCCATGGAACTTCTCCATCAGCAGGACCCTGCTGTATGGCAAGCCATACAAGGTGAGCGCCGCCGCCAGCAGGAAGGCCTGGAAATGATCGCCTCCGAAAACTATACCAGCCCGGCCGTGCTCGCCGCCCAGGGTTCCGTCCTGACGAATAAATATGCGGAAGGCTACCCGGGCCGACGTTATTACGGCGGTTGTGAGTTCGTGGACCAAGTGGAACGACTGGCGATTGAGCGAGCGAAACAGCTTTTCGGTGCAGAATTCGCCAACGTCCAACCCCATTCGGGTGCTCAGGCGAATTTGGCCGTTTATTTCGCCTGTTTACAGCCCGGCGACACCATTCTGGCAATGGACTTGGCGCACGGCGGACACCTGACTCACGGGATGCGGCTCAATTTCTCCGGGAAACTTTACCGCGTCCTCAGCTACACCGTCCACCCCGAAACCGAGCGCATAGATTACGATCAGGTGGCCCGGTTGGCTCGCGAACATCGTCCCCGCCTGATCGTGGCTGGAGCCAGCGCCTATCCTCGACACATCCATTTCACACGGTTTGCCGAAATTGCTCATGAAGTCGAAGCCCTGCTGATGGTAGATATGGCGCACATCGCCGGGCTGGTCGCCGCTCAACTGCACCCCGACCCCGTTCCTGTCGCTGATTTTGTCACCTCCACCACTCACAAAACGCTCCGTGGTCCTCGCAGCGGCTTCATCTTATGCAAGGAAGCGTGGGGCCAGAAGATCAACCAGGCAGTTTTCCCCGGCATTCAGGGCGGCCCGCTTATGCACGTGATCGCTGCGAAAGCGGTTGCCTTTGGCGAAGCGATGCGACCGGAATTCCGTGATTATGCTCGTCAAATCGTCGCCAATGCCCAGACTTTGGCCGAAGAACTTCTCCGCGCTGGTTTCCGCTTGGTCTCGGGAGGTACAGATAACCACCTGATTCTCGTGGATGTTACTCCGCGCGGGCTGACCGGTAAGATTGCTGAAAAAGCCCTCGAACGGGCGGGCATCACCGTCAACAAAAATCTTATCCCATTTGACAAACGTCCCCCCCTTGATCCTTCCGGACTGCGTCTGGGAACGCCCGCCATCACGACACGGGGCATGAAAGAAACCGAAATGCGCTTAATCGCCCGCTGGATTGACGAAGTGCTCAGCAATCCCGACGATGAAGCCGTCCTGATGCGCATCCGTGAACAGGTTCGTGAACTCTGCCAACAGTTTCCTGCCCCGGCGAATTGAACGTGGTACTCGCCCCAGTAAGCAGACATGCATCTCATGCTTCTCAGCAGCCAGGGCCCTACCCGTAACTAAACTGCTCCAAACCGCCACACGCGATAATTTTGTTCCATACCCACCGAAAACCGAAGCGCCAATTCGAACCCCCAACAGGTCCATGACGACGGCCTGCAAAATCGCACGTGGTTGACAATAATCTTTCCCCTTCACGCAGATATCCCACGGCTCAAGGCAAACTACCTTTGGCCAGAGACTGGGTAACTGCTGAGCAAGTACTTGCCCCTGATCCATCTCAGGCGACTGCACAAACGAGTGTTCACAAGATTGTGGTTTTGCCACAGAGGTAAACGCAGAGGTCGGTCCACCTCGTCCTAGCCCCTCTATCGGTGCAAGTTACTTTTATTAGCCATATGGATTTGGTAGACATTCCAATACAGACACGGGCAATGGTTCGCCAGAGGCTAAGTCAATGTCAACCTGACCTCGTGGTTGGGTTTCGGCAAGCAACCGCGCAATCGGTTCGCGATCACGACACTGACAGTGTGCCCATAATCGGAAAATCATCGAGACCACTGTCCGTTATTCGTAACCTGGATGAGCTTCCTCTGCGGCTCGGGGGTACACATCGTCAGGGCACCTAGGTTCCTATTGCGCAGCATATGCGTTCGTCTCCGTCATCTGGGATTGAGCACGGTTGAATTATAAACTTATGTGTACTGCATGGATGCGATTCTTCTCGTGCCGTGAGGTAGAGTATTTCGCCGGGAAATAAGGTACCGCAAAAGAGCTATTAATGTGAGCCGCTGCGAACGATTAGCCGACAGTTGTCCTGAGGGGGCAGAACTTCTCCGATGACGGCGGCCAGACAGCCCCCCCTCTCTAATCGCTCCACTAACTCGCTCAAGCGAGAAGGGGCCACAGCGATGAGCAGGCCCCCGGAGGTTTGGGCGTCGAAAAAGATCTCCAACCGAATCGGGTCAGGCTTACCTTCGAAACGTAGTCCCGGTTCGACGAAGCTGCGGTTGGTTTGGCTGGCACGGGTGAAGAATCTCCGCTCCACTAGCTCTTTCACCCCTGGCAAAAGAGGTAATCGGTCGAGGAAAATCACAAAAGTACACTGGCCGGCCTGGGCCATTTCGTAGGCGTGACCTGCCAAGCCAAAGCCGGTGATGTCAGTCATGGCGTGAGCCGCCACCGCTAATGCGGCCTGAGCCGCCTCGCGGTTTAGTTGAATCATGCTTTGAACTGCCGCCTTGTAAGTTGCTTCTGGGCACTTCTGGGCTTTATGGGCCGTTGTGACAAACCCCGTACCCAGCGGCTTGGTCAGAACCAGCTGATCGCCGGGACGCACTCCTGCGTTGGTGATCACCTGCATCGGGTGGATAACGCCCAGCACCGAGAGGCCATACTTGATTTCCCGGTCGCGCACCGTGTGGCCACCAATAATAACGCACCCCGCTTCTCGGCAGCGCTCCGCTCCACCGCGCAGGATTTCCTCCAGAATAGTCAGTGGCAACTCATCGTCGGGAAATCCGACAAGGTTGAGGGCCGTCTTAGGCGTGCCCCCCATGGCGTAAACGTCGCTCAAGGCATTGGCAGCCGCAATTTGGCCATACACAAACGGATCATCTACCACCGGCGGAAAGAAATCAAGCGTCTGCACAACGGCCAGGTCGTCGCTGAGACGATAGACGCCCGCATCATCAGCGGTGGCCGTGCCGACCAGGACGTTGGGATCGTTCACCTTCGGCAAATCACGCAGCACCTGCGTGAGGCCAGCGGCCGGCAGTTTTCCTGCTCACCCCGCGCAGCTGGCATAATCGGTCAGGCGCTTCTTTCGTCCAAAGCTCCACATCCTGGTTGCCCTTTATGATTTTTCTCGGCAACTTTCTCAGAACCGACGATAAGGCAATAAGCGGATACGCCGGCATCGCTCATTGGTGGAAGCGGCTGCAAAAGCGGCTCACTAATGGAAAGAAAATTACTCTCGACCAAAGACACAAAGGCGAAGTTCGCGCTTCACGGCTTTCAGGCGAGACAGGATGGCAGGGGCGACCTGTGCGGGCGTTTTACAGTAACGTGTCGAGTTTAGGCCAACACGCCAGCGCTATGGCCCACAGAGCGCCGGCCACTAGACTACTTACCGCAGGTCGCCTGCGCAGGCGTTAAAGCCCAGCTCTTTTCTTCAGTTGCTCGACTACCCAGGACTCTTCTGGAAAACTGCCCGTTTGGAGCTTGGAGTGGAGCAGTTCGCCATTGACCGTGATCTCAAAGCAACCGCCGGTCCCTGGCACGAGCACAAATTCCTTCAGTTTATCCTTCAGGGCAGTGAGCACCTGGCTCGTCAGACTGACGGCCCGCGGTTCGTAGTTTCACTTATAGCAGTATTCAAGCCGTATCTTCATCCGTTTACTCCTTTCCAGAGGGTGCGTTTCGTCCCTTGTAGGGTGGTGTCACTGTTTCTTACTATTGTATCTTCGACATTATCCTGCCAAGGCAATAACACGACTGCTAATTTTTTTGGAGGAAATCTCAACGCGGCGTAATTCGGCGGAAATGGTTAGTGACCGTCCGAGGACGTAATGCGCAGCGGTAATTCTGCTTGGCAAGTGCGCTCGGTGGCCACATCGCGCAGGGTAAACACCAGCTGGTATTGACCAGGACTTAAGTTTTCAGGCAAACGCCAACGGACAAACAGGAAGTGGTCCTGCCGGGGCGACCGCGCCATGTCGGGTTCAAAGTGAACCTCTTGGTGCCAGACGGTCTTGCTGCGAGCATCACGGATTTCCAATTGACCTTTCAAGGCTAGACCGTATTGGTGGGGGCCTAATTCCTGATCCTGCAGGTTTTCTACCTCGCAATAGAGGCCGACTGCTTCCCCCGAGGCAAAACGGTTGGGCACGGGATCAAATTTCCCATAACCGAGCACCCGCCGGCAGAAGCTGACCTGCCGCATCTGTAACGGCGCCTGCCACTGCAAATCGTTGGTCAAGCTTCGAAGTATCCCCAGCCACAGCTGACGCTGCGACGATGCGTCCCACGTCGTCTGATGCAGCTGGGCTAACGCTGGGAATAGCCGCAGCAGGAACTGCCGCTCGTGTTCTTCGTAAGCGCGAAGTGTCTCTGAGGCGGTTTCAGGTTGGCCGAGCAGGTAAGCGCGCAAGGCGGCACAGACAGGGGGCTCCTGGCCGTGGGGTTGAGTGCTGATCACACGGGGTGCTGGGGCGGGCTCAGGATCGGCCAACAGTTCCCGCGGTAGAATCTGTGGCTCTAAGTGTGGGGATTGTGCCGGCATTGGAAGGAGTGGAGGGAGATCTGAAACGGTGCCCGTAAGGTCCGCGTCATTTCGGCCCATTTCGACGTTTGCAGGCGTGATGTTCGATTGGGGAATATTGGCTTCCGCTGAGTCCTTTAATTGCGGCCCTGGAGCGGCTAGGGGGTTTGCAGCAACACTAGTTGGCAGTAAAGTTACCGTTTCTGCCCCCCGCCACGAGGCAAACGGGGTACAGGCAGATGCACCTGCGGCTATAAGAAGCGAGAGCGCGCTTCTTAGCCACCGAAATAGCTTTTGGCCACAGACCTGGGGCACCGTTGGCATAAGGTGATAGAACGTGGCATACGGTTTGCCGCATTGACTCAGCTGTTGAGGGTTGGTTAGGTACATACCAGCCTTCAAGGGGAGGTCAAGAGAAGATCAAGTATCCCATCACATGTCGGGGGATTCGACTGAGCGGGAAATGACAAGGCGCTGTCGAGACGAGCCGCGCGCTTCAGTCGTCGTATGCATTGAGCTGCCCCAGGCCAATGCGCCAGGAAGGTGCCCCTCCTTCAATCCTGCACGGGCAGAATGATCGGCAGAGGCTCGGGACGATACGCACCTTGCTGCACTAAGATGTCGTAATGCTGACCCAGCCAAGCATGAAAATGGGCTGAGTTGTGTTGGAGACGGTTCTGGTCGAGCCAACCCTGATAGCTGTCGAGCAAGCGGTGCAATTGGCGAGCGCCCTGGCGCCAGGGCAGTTGGCCAAACCACCAACCGGTCTGTGCTCGCGCCTCCGCCAGACTGGCATCATCTTCCAGTAAGAGCCAAATAACCACCACCATGCTCGTGCGGTCGGCTCCGGCCTGACAATGAATCAATACCGGTCGGGGCAAGGTACGGTGCCAATGGGCTAAGCGTTGCATATCGGCGAATTGAGGAAGATTGTGCCGATTCAAAGGCAGGTTCAGGTGGACGACACCACAGCGCCGCGCCGCCTGTTTTTCTGCTTGAAACCAATCCCGTTCGACGCGCTCGCCACGCAGATTAATCACCGTGCGAATACCATATTGCTTCAAGATGCTTTCCCATTCCTCATTCGGAAGCTGCCCGCAACGATAAAGTTGCCCCGGTCGCACTTCGTGGAAGTTGTAGCGGTAATGGGTAAAGACAAGACCCACCACCGCCATGCTGAAGACGAGAATGCCCAGGATTAGACAGCGCTGCCCGCGCGGGGCGTAGGCTGACAAGAACGGCGGCGCTATGCCCCCCTCTTGGCGACCAGAGTCGTCGAAGTGGGGCTTGATTCTTTCATCCCCGGCCTGGTTCTGTGATTTACCGCGCAGCGATACGGGCTTGAGGGAGTGTAGTGCCCGTAGTTTGTCTTCGCGTAGCACAGGTTCCTAGGGGAAAAGGGTATTTCAGGAAGGACCGCCCGAGCGATGGGATGGCGGAGTAGGCCCACTGGGTACGGGAACCCAACCGTCTTGCGCTGATGTCGTCGGAACGGGAGGCATTAAGCGCACTGCAGGAGTCGGCTGGCTGGCCGACCAGATCGGCGAAGCGAAGCGGCTGCGTCCATCGTCGCCACCGCGGCCATCATGACCGTAAGGAACGGGAGGTGTTAGCGAAACACCTGAAGTTTGTGATGGCGCCGATGCCGGCATGCCTGCGGGTGCATGGTTTAGCATCAGTGGTGCCGAAACGGCTCGTGCCGCCATCGTGGCACGCGATGCTGCATTAGGCTCGGGAATGTACCGTGGCCCTGCCCATTGGGGCGCAGGTTGTGCCGATTCTCCCCGCAACCAGGACAACCATCGTTCCTCTAAATCTTCGAGGTTCTTATAACCGTAAACGCGTTGCACTGCAGTATCCCAGCCGCGATTCATACCTTCAGCCAAGAAGGCCAGAAAAGCAGGCCGTCCCCGTGTTTCTACCAGGAAACGTACCACGGAATAACCTTGGGCGTAAAGTGTCAAAATGTCCATGCCCTGGCTCGGATAATCCCGCAAGTGAAACAAGACCCGTAGGCGAAATGCTCGCCCCTGAGCCAACGCTTGTCGTACCAGCTGATCGTGTCGGCGGCGCTCTGCTTCATCTTCCGACAAGACAGCGCTACCTTCATCAGCCCATCGCGGCAGGGGACAACGAAAATGGGAAACCAGCACCGTATGGGTGATTTCGTGGGGTAACACACTGTGATAGATCCGCTCTAACGGCCCTTGCACGGTCATCTGCATGTCAAAGATTTGGCCGTCTATTGGCTGGTAACTGGTGGCCCCCCCAGGACTGCTCGGCAGAACTACTACGCGGATGGGCACTGGCACATTCCAGGTGGGCAATTCGTATCCAAGCCATTCCCACGCTTTTTCGCGGCGATATCGCTCAGCTAACTGGCCGATCTGCTGCGCTATCTCTGGCGTGGGCGCATGCACCACAAAATTGGTAGTGCGAAATGTCGCGGCCGTGTTCCACAACGCCAGCCACGCCAAACCGATTGCCCAGTAGCGTTCCATTCAGTTCCCTCCATCCAGCTCGGCGCCTCCCAATACTAAGACCAGCTTCCTGGCTGCGACAGATAGCATCTCCCAATATTCGGCCAGGGCTGGCTGCCTCGCTGGCATTGTGCGTAGCCGGCGCAGGTCTTAGCAGCCGAGCGGCTTCCTTGCCTGTGGAATTGCAGAGCAAAAACCGGGCCACTTTCGTTTGTCGGCTGAAATGCCGCTCAGCGGTCTGTTCCTAAGCTTTTCATCGGCTCAATCTAATGACAATTCTGAGTCTTCGGCCAACGAACACCACTTCTGGCCCCCGCGAGCCTTCTTGTAATTGTTACAATCCCGAATCTTCATTCTTCCAATCTCCGCTCTTCATGATTTCGCGTAGCAGGACGGTTGCATAACTTCCGGCCGGCAAGCTAAAGGTGAGAATGACGTCTCCGCCTTCGATTTGGGCTTGCAGGTCATCCAAGAAAACCAGGTTATCGCGGCGCGTGCCGAGCAGGAGTTTGCCGAAGGATTGGAACATTTCTGAAGTGAGGCCAGCCTGGTGCAGTATTTCCGACTCGAGCTGTGCTGCCAAGCCATGGGAAGCAAACATCCGACGGCCGTAAATCGGACCGGTGGAAACAACCTCACGTCGGTTCAGTCGCTCCTGTTCGAGGGCTACGTCCTGAGCCAAGAACATTCCTCCCTGCGGCACCTGATGCAATACATCCCCCGGCACAACACAATGCAACCAACCCCGGTGCATGCGCTCGGCCAAGTAGCGATTGTACAGCCACGATTGCACTGCCGACAGCGATAACTTCCTAAGAAAACGGTGTCGCTGTAACTTTGGGTCGGCGCGACCGTGTAGCAGCGCTAAGCCAAGGCGTAAGGTGTCGCCATGGCGGCCGAAGCGCTGTTCACCGTAGTAATTGGGCAGCCCCATATGTCTTAGCCGTTCCATTAATGGTGCCAACCGCTTGGCCGTTTCGGCATGAACTTGCCGAATTCGCAAGCAGAAGCGGTTTCCGCGCAGGTGCCCTGCTCGCAGTTTATTTGTGTGCCGACTCACTCGTAAAATCACGAAACCGGGAATCCTCACGGCCGCTAATCGGCTTTCCGCTGATGCGGGTATCGAAATCCATTGCCGAGTTACTGCGTGGCGGTCTTTCAATCCAGCCATGCCGATTTCTTGTTGCGCCACTCCTAAGACCTGTGCCAAACGCTTTACTAACCAATCCGCGGCCAAGCCACGTTTTTCGATCCACAAGTACACATGCGGGCCCGTACCACAAGGTTCGTAGGCTGGGATTTCTTCCACCTCGAAATCTTCAGGGACAGCGCGAATACGTCCGCCGATTCCGGGCAAATCAGCTGTTACCATGGGAAACTTCTCATGCTCCAGGTTCCACATAACCAATTTCCCACCTCCAGATTCAAGAGTACCGACAATTATTCTTACAGGATGCGAACTAGGTGCGAACAAGACGAGGAGGCAGCATGACAATATTGGAACAAGTACGGCAACGTCTGCAAGCCGCTGGTATTGAGGCCTACAGTCTGCTTTTTCATCGGCCCGTGTTTACGAGTGAGGAAGCGGCGACAGTCCGTGGCACCCCCTTGGCCAGCGGTGCTAAAGCTCTGGTCCTGAAAGCCGACGATCAATTCCTCCTGGCGGTTCTGCCGGCGGACCGCAAACTGGATAATCGCCAACTTCGGGAGCGACTCGGAGTCAAATCACTGCGCTTTGCCCAGACACAGGAATTGGTGCAACTCACTGGCGTTACGCCTGGAGCGGTTCCTCCTTTCGGGAGCCTGTTTGGCCTGCCAACTTACTGTGATCCGGCTTTGCTCGAGCAGACAGAGATCAATTTCAACGTGGGCGACCATGGCATTTCCATGCATCTGCGCACCGAGGATTACCTTCGCCTAGAGCACCCCATTCAACTACCACTGGCTTGCTGACCGGCGCCAGGACGCCAAAGGAGGTCCCTTCCTTCCTGCTCATTGTAAATCCGCGCTAACACGAACAGAAGATCGGATAACCGATTCAAATAACTCAGCACCTGGGAATTAATCGCCTCCTGTTGGCTCAACCGCACGACCGCACGCTCCGCTCGCCGGCATACCGTGCGCGCCAGGTGACACCACGCTCCTGCTATCCCTCCCCCCGGCAGGACGAAGCTCGTCAGGGGCCGCAATCGGCTGTTGAGGCGATCGATTTGTTCTTCCAACCATTGCACTTGTATTGGTTGAACACGCAGGCGGGGCCGGTCGTCCTCCGCACTGGGACAGCACAAATCGGCGCCGACGTCAAATAAATCGTTTTGAATCCGCCTAATCAGTTCCGCTTCACTCTGCTGTGGCGCGTGCGCCAGTAACAGGCCCAATACACTGTTCAGCTCGTCTACCTCACCATAAGCCTCGACGCGCGGGTGACTTTTCACCACCCGCCGACCATCACCGAGGCTCGTTTCCCCCTGATCACCGGTGCGCGTGTAAATTCGGGACAGATACACCATGACTCCATTACTCCACGGTTCGCCCTTCACTGTTTCGACCACCATTGCTGAAGCACAGGCGTTCCAAGTCTGCAAAAAAATCTGGATACGTCTTCGCCACACACGCGGGTTGATCAATAACGACGCCTGGAACACGTAACCCAACTAAGGCCAGACTCATGGCCATCCGGTGATCGTTATACGTATACACCAAAGTGCCCTGCATGGGGCGGGGGAAGATGGTTAAGCCGTCTCCATGTTCCTGCACTTCCGCGCCCAGCCGCCGTAATTCACGCGTCAGCGCTGCTAATCGATCCGTTTCCTTATGGCGAATATGAGCGACGTGATAAATCCGCGTTGGCCCCTCAGCAAAACAGGCCACCGCCGCCAGGGTCATCACTGTGTCGCTGATGGCGTTCATGTCCACTTCGATACCGCGCAACTGTCCGCCCTGCACGGTAATTCGGTCTGCCCGCCAATCCACCTGGCAGCCCATGCGCTCCAGTAACTCGACAAACCGCACGTCGCCCTGAAGACTATCGCGATTCAGGCCTATTACTGTTACTGCGCCTCCCGTGATCGCTGCCGCAGCCCACCAGTACGTGGCCGCGGTTGCGTCCGGCTCGATGGTATAGCATCGTGTACCACACGGTTGCTGAGCAGGTACGTGAAACTCCCGTGCAACTGCTACCAAGGCCTCGCTTCCTGTCATACTGTGGCATTGCACTCTGGCACCAAATGTCTCCAACATCCGCAGGGTCATGTCCACATAAGGCTCAGAGACCATTTGACCGACCACACGGAACGTAACTGTTACTCCTGACCAGGGTGCTGCAAGCAACAACCCGCTGATAAACTGACTGGAAAGTTCTCCACGGACGGTAACCTTATGTGCTGGTTCCCAACCCCGTGCAATTACCCATACGGGTGGACATCCATTTCCTGCTTCGCTATACGCTTCTACTCCCAGCTGCCGCAACGCTTCCAGCAGATCTTCGATAGGACGTTCGCGCATCCTGGAAACGCCGTCCAACCGATATTTTCCGTGGCCCAAGCTTACCAGCGCCGTCAGAAACCGCATGGTGGTTCCCGAATTACCACACATCAATTCCGCCTGCGAAACGGGGATCAGGGGCGCGGATGGGATCATCCGCAGCTCAATTCGCTGAGTTTGTGAGTCCGCGTAAACTTGGAAACCCAGCTGCTTCAAGGCGGACATCATCACTTCGGTGTCTTCGCTGAACAACGCCCCTTCCAGGACAACTGGTTGCACGTGACTGGCCAGCGCCGACAACACGAGGGCCCGATTGGTAATGCTCTTCGACCCGGGAGGTCGCACGGTCGCAACTAACGGATGCGCCAACGGTCTAATCGGCCAGGAAGATGGGAAATGCTTCGTCGCTGACAAGGGTTGGCTCCTCGTCATACCAGACCTGCATCAGGAATAAGCCCTGGGGCGGCGCGGTCGGTCCGGCCAATCGCCGGTCCCGAGCATGCAGAATCTCAACGACACGCTCTTCCGACCAATAGCCGCGTCCCACATTCACTATCGTTCCCACGATCGCTCGTACCATGTTATACAAGAAGCCGTCAGCCGCGATGTCCAGCCATATCAGCGGGCCTTTTTGCCGCCACTCTAAATATGTGATATTGCGGACACTAGACATACGGTTAGGCCACTCGGTTTCAAAGCTGCGGAAGTCATGCCGACCCAGTAAAGGCTGGCTCGCCGTTTGCATTCGATTAATGTCCAGACGCCAGGTCACATGCCATACATAACGCCGCAAGTACACCGGCCGCACTTCTCCCACGTGGATGTAATAACGATACCACTTGCCCCGAGCGTCGTGATTAGCGTCAAAAGCCTGGGGCACGTCTTCCGCATGTCGTACCACCACATCTGCAGGCAGATGGGCATTAATCGCGCGTACTAGCCGTTCTGCAGGCAGTTCTGTTTGCGTGAAGAAATTAACCACCTGCCCCAATGCATGCACTCCCGCATCAGTGCGACCGCTCACTTGGCAGCGAATCCGCTCCTGGGTAACCGCATAGATCGCCGCTTCCAGGGTTTCCTGCACTGTACGCCGACCCGGCTGCACCTGCCAACCGGCAAAGTCCGACCCATCGTAGCTCAGAATGAGCTTGATATTCCTCATGGTCCACGGTATAGACGGCCCTTTTTGGTTGCCAAGGCTGCGTTTTTTGTGAGCTATTTTTCTAAGCCTGCACAAGGACAACAGGCGAAATAAGCTGGGACATTCTATACCTTGCAGCCCCCAAATTGGCTAACACCCTGGAAACAGTCCGACAAAGCCCATGGCAGTTAGCTTAGACAGTATGTACGAAAGCGACCATCAGCGGTTCGGTACGGGCAGCAATCGTCAAGAAGTTAAGCTGACTAGCGGACTTTCCGTAAGTGGCCGCTGCGGTGAGTCTCTTTCTGACCATGCCACTAGTATCTATAGCGCTCCCCCTTACCCTGACTTGGCGTAGGTCCGACGCAGGGAACCTCTTTGTTGTGTCAGGATTTAAGCAGCTGCGAAATCGCACGAAGAGCATGACAGTGGCAGCAAGCCGGAGAAACTTCAGCAAATCACATTCCGTGAGGGCACACAGGCGTTTGGGTGGCATGTCCAGTGTGGGGATGTTGCATTAGTTGCGTATGTACAAAAGCCAAAACAATGGTCATAAGCGTAATATCCCCGTCAATCACTATCTTGCTAAAGTTCGCTATAGGCTGCGCCGATTACATAGTACAGGAACTATTCCGCTTCTCAGGAGTGGTCTGGGCGAGGGAGCGCACATGCCCTGGAAGTGCTGGCTGAGACGATTGGGCTGGTGTCTGGGTTTGGGCATCATATTGGGCTGTTCCCCGATACACACCCTATCTTTTATCGCGGTCACCGTGCCCGTGCCCCCCTGGGTGCCAGACCGCCTGGACGAAAAGTTCAGCAGCCGCCTCCAGCATCGCACCCCCATTATGCCACCGATTCTTCCAGGGACGCGTCCCCCCCGCTGCGAAGATCCGCCTCAGGACGAAGAAATAGTTCGCGCGCTGCCAAAAGTTATTCGTGGTGTTCCTTACATACTCGAAGAATTCCGCGATATTCAGGACATCCGAAAAGAACTCCTGGTTGACCAGATCGATCCCTGCCGCTTCTATCCGTTGGTTGGCCCTGCTCAACTGCATCACTGCCACTATAAGTGCACTGTGTATTACAAGCAGATCATTCAGTCGAGTTATCCTTTCCCATTCAAGATCGTCGAGGACCGAGTTGAGGTAATCTACATTGACAAGGATCACCTGCACGTGTGTGTCGGTCCGGAAGAAGCCATTCAACAGCAGGCGCAAAATGAGCTTTTCGGAAGCGGCATACGGTAAACCAGCCCTTACAAGCCTCTGTTCTTGATCGCCAGCGACACTGGCTCTACTTTTTCTGAAATCCTTGTGTCTATTTATGTCGAGACTAACTTCCCTCTAAACCATAGGAAGCTTCGCATGTATCGTCTAGGTCGAACGTTCTCAAGCTCCTATATAATGGCCACTCTGCTCTTACTGAATAGTGGAATCTCGCTTCGGGCAGAAGCTGGATATGAGCACGAATTAGCGGCTCGGATTGAAATGGAATTGCTGGGAGACCCGCTGACATTTCCTTATTTCTGGCGTGTGCGCGTGGTTTCTTCGGGTGTCGAGATAGCGGCTCTGGTGCCCGGTGAGGATATCCGCGAACGTGCCCTGCACTTGGCAAGGCGCATTGCTCCGGTGCCAATTTATGATCGCATTCAGGTGCAGCTAAGTCCACGGCCCTCGAGGTTGCCGCCTCGTTCTCCTCGGGAACTGGGTGAAGCGGTGCGTCATCGTTTAGAGTTGTCTCGACTGGGCACGGAAACGGGCTTCGCTGAAATTGATATCTATCCCGAACCCTCCGGTATTGTGACCTTGCGTGGTTATGTGTGCTCTTTGTCCGATAAACTCCTGGCAAGCCGTTGCCTGCAGGACCTGGAGTCCTGTATTGCAGTGAGAAATCAAATAGAAGTGAGGCCAGTAGCGGCGCAAGCTGCCCTCCGCGGGGCTGTACCCCATCAGACCCTGTCGGAGCCGGAGGAGTATCGGCCCGACCCTTTCCATTGGCGTCCCCCTCGACCCCCGTTGGCAGATGCGGGTTCTGCAGCAGTCGCCCGGCAACCCATGCGTGTGAATGCGTCGGCCTCTTCACCCTTCTATCCCTCCATGCGACAATCCATCAAGGTGGCGTCGAATCTGCCTATGGGGGTGCTCTTGCCTGTCGCCGAGGGGCTGCGGGAAGGTAGTATAGTTCCCCCAACTAGTTCCCATACGATGCCCACCAACCAGTACGCGAGTTCGCAGACCGTCCCGATGCTTTTGCCTCAGCCCAACACTTCATTGGCCCCAAGTACGGGAAACTCTTCGAACAGTTCGATTCGTCCCTATCATATTCAGTCCGCCCCTGGCGCTCCTACACAACCTCTAACGTATCCGTCGCAAAACAAAGGGGCGATTAGACCACCTTGGTCGGTTGCGGATCACGCTGCCAGGTTTTCCGGCGAGTTCGTAAACGACGCTGCCCAGCATTATCGTCCCGTACCTAACTCAGTGGTATCTGCTCCTTCGCAGGCCAATACTGGAAGAGTCAGTTTTTCCAGCCAAGATAGCAGTAGTGACCGTTCTGGCACTGGTGGGCCGTTCAGGAACTATGCTTCCATGCGTACACTGCCCTCGGTGCCTCTAAGTACGGCATCGCAGCAAACTGGGGAAACAACAGGACCTGCTGATTCTTTCAGAAGATCGCCTGCGGGTGTCGAAGGCCGAGCGATGCCCGTTACAGGCGGTTTATCAGCATTACAGGCACGCCTTACCTCAACCCTGGCGCCAGATGTAACTGATGTGCAGATTCTGGGCGTATCAGGTAACTCCCTGCGACTTCGAGTCAAGGTACCCAACGTGCAAGCTTTGGAGAGAGTGGCCCCGCGCTTATTTCAGATGCTCGAAGGAGAAGGTTACGAAACGAAGCCCGAATTTGAAATTGTAAACCCGTCGCCTCCCTAATGAGAGCACCCACCCGCATCCAAACGTTGCTTCCAAGAGCTATGCCAGGAAGACTTAGTACGTTTACATCTGTTCCACGGTGCCTATGCCCAGCAAACCGAGGCCCAGCTTAATCGTGCGTGCGGTCAAGTCGCACAGGAGTAAGCGACTTCGCCGTAACGTTTCGTCGGGAGCCTTGAGGATGGGATGGTTTTGATAGACGGCATGGTAAGCGTTGGCCAACTCCCAGAGATAGGCAGTAATATGATTAGGTCTATATTCGGAGGCAGCATTCTCTATCGCTTCGGACAGTCGCAATAACCATAAGGCCAAGTTGCGCTCCTCGGGAGTGCTCAGTCGAGGCATCTCCTGAACACGACGAATTTCTTCCGGGCAGATGTCGCCCTTACGAAATACACTGCGGATACGCGCGTAAGCGTATTGCATATAAGTAGCAGTGTTGCCGTCCATAGCTAACATCTTGTCCCAATTGAACACGTAATCGCTGGTGCGGTTTTGAGACAGGTCGGCATACTTAACGGCGCCGATGCCAACTACCTCGGCGATTTGCGCCCGTTTATCCTCCGGTAACTCTGGACTATTCATGTCCACGATGGCCCGAGCTCGGCGCACTGCTTCATCTAATAGAGCCTCTAACTCGACAGCACCCCCCTCCCGCGTCTTAATCGGCTTGCGGTCTGGGCCCATCACGGAGCCGAAAGACACATGCTCCAGACGGACATTCTTATATCCCCATCGGCGTGCGATCTCGAAAAGCTGCTGGAAGTGTAAACTCTGACGAAAATCCACGACATAAAGGATGGCCTCCGGACGGAATCGTTCCATCCGGTAACGAACCGTGGCCAGGTCGGTCGTCATATAGGTGTAGGCACCATCGCGTTTTCGGATAATGGCAGGGGGTTGTTGATCATTGAGAAAGACGACCACCGCACCTTCGCTGTAAGTCGCAATACCTCGCTGTAACAAGTCCTGAACGACCTCCGTCAGCATCGGATGATAGAAACTCTCTCCCAGCGTATAATCAAACTGAATATGCAGTCGGCGGTAGATACGCTCGAGTTCCGCCAGGCACCAGGGCATCATGCGGCGCCAAAGTTCTAAGTTTTCGGGGTCGCCCGCATGTAACTTGGCCGTTTCCAATCGGCAGGCCTCGGCCACGGGATTAGCGGCTTCTTCTTCATCTTCCTCGGCAGTGTTGCCAGCCTCGCGGATTTTTTCGCGAACCAGAACGTAAAGGCGGAGCATCTCACGAACCGGATCTCGTCGTAGGGCTTGTTCATCGCGGTAGTGCTTGTAACCGTAAATGAGCATGCCGAATTGTGTACCCCAGTCGCCGAGATGGTTATCGGTGATGACCCGATGTCCGAGAAAGCGCAAGGTGCGCGCCAAACAGTCGCCGATGATGGTGCTCCGCAGGTGTCCGACGTGCATGGGCTTGGCAACGTTCGGGGAGCTATAATCAAGGACAAAGGTCTGCGGCACGGAGACAGCGGTCACGCCGAGACGGTCGTCTGGCGCTACATGGAGCAGCTGGCGCGCCAGCCAGTCGGAACGTAACCGCAGGTTGATGAATCCGGGTCCAGCGATTTCCGGCGGTTCCGTAGCCTCGTCCAGCGCAAGATGGGCAATGATCTCCGCAGCGAGAGTCCGAGGAGGTCGGCCCAAGGCCTTACCTAAAGGCATGGCCAAGTTTGCCTGGTAATCGCCAAAGCGCGAATCGCTGGTTGGCCGAATCAGATCGAGATACTGCTCCGGCTCCGAAATGTTGAGAGCCAGCAGAGCCTGGCGAAAATGTTCGCGCAGTAGCCGTAGCACATTCATGGGAATACTCGTCGTCAGGCTCGAAAAAATGTACCGGCCTGCCCGTGGGCGAGCAGCTTAGTAACGCTTTATAAGAACTCTGGTCGGCAGAGACCAAGGCGTTCAGGGCTGATCGTTGGTCGTTTGCCAAGCCACGTGGGGAGCATCTGCCCAGAGGTGCTCTAGAGCGTAATATTCGCGAGTCGGCGGGTCAAAGATGTGTACCACCACATCGCCGTAATCTTCAATGACCCACTTGCCCGTTTCATAACCTTCCAGACCTATCCGCTGATCGCCTACCGCTTGCATTGCCGCATCTATTTCCTCGACCAGAGCATGAAGTTGCCGACGGCTCTGTCCAGTAACGATGACCATGAAGTCGTACAACGGTGTCAGTCGGCGCATGTCCAGGACGAGGATATCCCGGGCTTTTTGCTGATCAGCAATACGGGCACATAACAACGCACGTTCCAACGCAGTGGGCAGGTGGGACTTCACGACACGACGCTTAGTAAGCGTTTCACTCAACCGTTTTACCCTCCTTTCTTGTCTTCTTGGGCGACCGAATTTATCCGCCTGCTCCCACACTTTATTTTATCCCGACAGCACGGCAAAAGGAAGAAAAATCCTTGGAAGCGAGTCCTAGCCGCACTGAAGTGGGAGAGCGGGTGCGCTGCGCCACTCTGGATGCAGTGAGATTCCAGGGGTGTCACAACCTCATTCAGTGCAGCTCTGAACACCATTATGAAGGTTGTAATCTAGGCTCGCCACTGTCGTTCCTGGAGGTTGTCCTGTTGGCACGCCCAAGTGCGGTCTCCGCGAATGCTGATGGAAGTGTGAAATGGCACTGTAGGCGAGCTGAGCCCTTCTTACGGCTGAAATGTAGACGGATGGCGGGAAAAATGCACCGTGCGCAAATGGAAGCCGTCATGAAATTGCTGCGTTCGGCGGATCAATACCGCGGGGGTTACGAGGGGTTAGTTCAAAGGTTCGTAGACGTGGAACTGAACAAAGCGACTTAGAAAGCAGAGATGTCGCATCGCCAAAGAACTATGGGCCATTCAATTTCCGGGCAGCAATCACGCGGGGATAGCGGTCTGTATCATAAATGGTGGGTTCGAGTAGCAAGGGACTTAACGTCTCAATGAGATGACGGACGGGTCGTTCCTGGTCAGCGCCGATTTCCAGCAAGAGGTAACCGCCGGGAAGCAGGAAGTTAGCAGCGTCGAGGATAATGCGTCGAACGATAGCTAAACCTCCCGGCCCGCCTCGATAAGCAACCTCCGGCTCATAGTGGCGAACACCGACCGGAACTCGGTCCAGTTCCTCGTCGGCGATATAGGGAGGGTTGCTGAGTATAGCGTCAAACTGTGTATGGGCAGGTAATGGGGCAAACAAGTCACCGTGCAGGTAAGTGATGCGGTCAGCCACACCGTGTCGCTCAGCATTGCGGCGGGCAACGGCCAGAGCTTCGGCACTGAGATCTACGGCAGTAACGCGGGCCGAAGAAAGGTATTTCGCCAAAGTAATAGCAATGTTCCCGCTGCCGGTGCCCAGGTCCAGGATTTGCGGTTGAACCTTGCTGCGCAGGCGGTTAATCGCCTCGACTATAAGCGTTTCAGTGCTGGGGCGGGGGATGAGCACCGCAGGACTCACCTCGAATTCCAGTGAGAAAAACTCTTTACGTCCGACCAAGTAAGCAACGGGACAACCTTCCGCACGTTGCCGCACCAGTTGGCGAAATTTATCCCGCACCTCCTCAGAGGCGGGTTCATCAAAACGTGCGTAAAGATCAATTCGCCGGCATCCTTGAGCATGAGCCAGTAAGACTTCCGCGTCCAGACGAGGCGTTTCGAAGCCACGTTGCGACAGAAACTGCGTCGTCCATTGCAACAATTGCCCGAGCGTCCAAACCGTTTCGTGAGTCAATGCCATGGCGTGTACCTGGGGAATCCGTTCGTGATTAATCCTCCTGCGAGCTGGCAGCGACAACTTTTTCCAGGGAGAGTTGTTCGAATTGTTGCCTGCGGTCGTATTCGATCAAAGCACGGATCAATTCGTGAAGTTCGCCGTTCATAATGGCATCGAGTTTATACAGAGTCAGGTTAATGCGATGATCGGTAACGCGGTTCTGCGGGAAATTATAAGTACGAATACGGTCTGAGCGATCTCCCGTGCCGATCAGGTCGCGGCGTTCCTGCGCCCGCTCGGCCTCTTTCTGCTGGGCGAAATGCTGATAGAGTTTGGCGCGGAGCATACGCCAGGCAGTAGCCTTATTCTTGTGCTGACTGCGCTCGTTGCGGCATTCCGCCACGATGCCCGTAGGTAAGTGAACGATCCGCACGCCGCTCTGGGTCTTGTTCTGATGTTGGCCCCCGGGGCCACCCGATGCGAAGGTGTCAATGCGGACTTCATCGGGCTTGATATCGATCTCGATTTCTTCAGGTTCGGCCAGGACCGCTACCGTAGCCGCAGAAGTATGGATTCGGCCCTGTTGCTCGGTCTTGGGAACGCGTTGAACCCGATGTCCCCCCGATTCATAGCGCAGCTCCCGATAGACGTTTTCGCCTGTAACGCTGCAGATGATTTCCTTGAACCCGCCCAGATCCGTGGCGTTAAAGTCCAAAATCTCAACCTTCCAGCCCCGCGAGTTAGCGTATTTTTCGTACATGCGAAACAGGTCGGCTGCAAATAACGCCGCCTCCTCACCCCCTGTACCCGCGCGGATTTCCAGGATCACACTGTCCCGGTCTTCGGCAGGGTCCACGAGCAATAGTTCCTCGAGGTGATGGCGCAGTCGAAGTTGCTGCTCGCGGAGATTCCGCACTTCTTCCTCGGCATAAGCACGCAACTCCGGGTCGGCCTCGGCCGCAGCCAAACGTTCTGCCTGGGCCAATTCTTCCTCGATGCGACGGTATTCCAGATAAGGCTTGGCCAATCGCGCTAACTGACCATGCTCTCTCGCCAACTGGCTGGCACGCACGCCATCACCAGCCACGGCCGGGTCGCTCAGCTGCCGCTCCAATTCACGGAATCGTTTCAGGATTTCTTCCAGTTTCGCCCACATGGTTAGTTCGCGGGAGTCTGCAATAAGTTGCCTTGTGATGAAATTACTGGGCTAGAGTCATGAACCAGACATCCATTTTCCAGAGGACCTATCTACCTGCAGGGGTTGCGGTACTGCAGAGTGATGGTATTCCTCAGCGGTGCCTGGAAGCCTCAGCGTGCAAAAGCATGCACTTCTTACATAAGTCTTTGTGCTTGGGAAGATCAACGGAAATCAGTCGGGCGCGACAGACAATGACCAACGGGCCGGAGGCAAACGCGCCTACTTCTTCCCTGGCTGGGTCTCGTTATTGCGACGATACTTCCGCAGGAAACGCTCGACACGCCCTGCCGTGTCTACATATTTCATCTTGCCGGTGAAAAACGGATGGCACGCCTAGCAAATCTCTACATGTATTTCCCGCTTCGTGCTGCGGGTCTTGAAAGTGTTGCCGCAACCGCAGGTTACCGTCGCCTCCACGTATTGGGGATGAATGCCTTTTTTCATGCTCCTGCTCCTTCATGATTACGTTTCTGCTAGCGTTTGAGTTCGCCCTGGGAATGGATTTGCTTTTT
>JANWVZ010000180.1 GCA_025056555.1 Gemmatales bacterium
TTGCGCGTTGCACCAGCTGGATCTTAGAACAATATCGCCCCGACCTAACCCTGGTTTACCTACCTCACTTAGACTACGACCTGTTGCGCTATGGGCCAGGACGCGCTAATCTGGCTAAACTGGTGGCGGAGTTAGACGCGGCGTTTCGCATGATTTGGGATACAGCAATGCGCGAAGGTGCTCAGGTCGTTGTCGTGAGTGAATATGGTCATCTGGATGTAAGTCGGCCTATCTATATCAACCGTTATCTTCGGGAGCAAGGGTATTTAGTGGTGCGTCCAGGACCGTTTGGTGAGCAACTGGAAACTTTTGAAAGTCAAGCGTTTGCCGTCTGTGATCATCAGATTTGCCATATTTATGTTCGGGAGGCCGACTTGATTCCACGGATTCGCGACCAGCTGGCCACTCTGCCGGGTATAGCCAAGACGTATGTCGGTGCAGAGCGTGAGGAGATTGGCTTGCGTCACGAACGTAGTGGCGAGATAATCGCGTTGAGCCAACCCGACGCCTGGTTTGCCTATCCCTTCTGGCTGGACGACCGATGCGCACCCGATTACGCGCGGACGGTAGATATTCACCGCAAACCCGGTTTTGATCCGTGTGAGCTGTTCTTCGACCGGCAGCTTTGGTGGCCCCGCGGGCGAATGTTGTGGCGGCTGGTTCAGAAGAAGTTGGGTTTCCGCGTGCTCTTTGATGTCATACCTTTAGATGCAGCATTGGTGGGGGGGAGTCACGGCTTACGCGCCGAGGATGCTGCAGAGCGGCCCGTATTCTTGGGAGAAGGCCCGGCACCACCGGACCCTTGTCCCATGACCCAATTTCGAGATTGGCTGCTCGATAGATTGGGGCTGGCCGAGGAATGACTAAGTCTTTCGCTCCAAAGCATGAGGATTTTTCCGTGAAACGCTCTTTTACCCTAAGTGTTCTGGGACTGGGGCTATTAGTCGCGGGAGCTCTGGGGCAGAATTTTGCGCCTCCCAAGGCGCAAGTGCCGGACAAGGCTATGCTCACAAAGATCCAGCAACGGCTCGAGAGTTTAGAGGCGAAATTGAATCAGCTGGTCAGGCGTCTCGGAAAAAGCGACAGTCTCACCCACCCTTATGCGCGAATGATACTAGGCGACATTGGTATCTATTATAAGGCAGCTCAATGGATTATAAGACATCAGGAGTGGTACCGTTCGGAGTATCCTCAGTGGACTTTAGAAATCCTTGAGCGGGGTATTCAGCGTGCCGATCAGGTTCTGACCACGGGGCGCATTTCCTGGTTGCCGGAGGTGGGGCCGGTGTGTTTGGGATATCGGTCTAGTGTAGACGGCAGCTGGCAGCCCTATGCGGTCTATTTACCTGCGGATTTCGCCCGCAATCCAGATAAGAAGCGGCGCCTAGATGTGATCTTACACGGTCGGCAGGCGACGCTGACCGAAGTGAGCTTCCTTTATGAGCATGAGCGGGCGACCGTGGACAAGACTAAGGACTATATTGAGTTACACGTCTATGGCCGAGGTAATAATGGCTATCGTTGGGCAGGAGAAACGGATGTGTTAGAGGCGGTGCTGAATTGGGCAGAGCGTTTTCCCGAAGCTTTCGATCCGGATCGCGTGGTGCTGCGGGGTTTCTCCATGGGCGGGGCAGGGGCTTGGCATTTGGGATTACATTATCCCCACCTATGGTGTTCTGTAAGTCCTGGGGCTGGTTTTACCACGACGCGCGGCTATGTGAAGAATCTGCCGGAGCCTCTTCCGCCTTATCAGGAAGCGTGTCTGAAAATATACGACGCGGTCGATTACGCGGAAAATGCTTATAACGTACCTATAGTTGCCTATGGTGGGGAACTCGATCCTCAATTGCAGGCGGCGCGAAACATAGAGGCTCGACTCCAACCCTTAGGGATTCCCATGACTTTGATTGTCGGGCCTCAGACCGAGCATCGGTATCACCCCGAGTCGTTGAAGAAAATTCTGGAATTGCAGAGTAAACATGCGTCGACAGGTCGGCCTAAGTATCCCGAGCGCATTCGTTTTGTGACCTATCATCCGCAATATAGCAACTGCTACTGGCTTACCGTGTTGCCGGATAAGCTCTATGAACCTTGCCGCATCGAGGCGCATTGGAAGGGTAAGCACTATGAAGTGAAAACGGAAAATGTGGCAGCATTTATCCTTCGCCTGGCGGACGAGCCGAAGAATCCCGCTGCTATCAGGTGTCGCATAGATGGGCAGGAGGTGGAAAGTTATCCTGACCTTATTCTCCATACGGGAGATTGGTTGCCGCAATTGAGAGCTGGGGTCTGTTTCCGCAAAACCGATCAGCAATGGCGCCGGGAATATCTGGCACGCATGGCTCGAGAGATAGAGCGTTCCGGGCGAAAGCGCGATAAAGTCGCAGGGCCTATTGACGACGTGTTTCGCGCAGGATTTCTTTGCGTAACAGGAACAGGAACGCCGTGGAATGCGCGGGTAAATCAGTACGCCCAAGCGAGCCTGGACCGCTTTCGGCAGGAATGGAGTAAGTACATGCGGGGAGAATTGGTAGTCGTTCCGGATACCGAGGTGTTCAGCGAGTTGCTGGCTAATAATCACCTTGTGTTATTTGGAGATCCGGGCTCAAATCGGGTGCTGGCCAGTATCTTGGATTACTTGCCGCTGACCTGGACGAAACCATACCTGGAATGGGCAGGCCAACGCTACGATGCCACAGAACATGTACCGGTCATGTGTTATCCCAGCCCATTTGCTCCCAACCGCATGATCGTGATCAATAGTGGACACACTTTTCATCAAGCGGAATTTGAAGGCTCTAATGCCTTGTTGTTTCCACGACTGGGAGACTATGCCATACTCAGGCTCAAGAGTGGCAACGATCCTCTAGCTGCGGAGGTAGTCGTCGCGGGTCTGTTCGATAATCGGTGGAGGCTGCAGCCGGGTCGTCCATGAAACGCAAACGTCGGAATGCCGGCGGTTATAATGGTGCGGATGGAGGCACCTGCGCTGGCTGTCCGCTGAAGGTGAGACTTCTAATCGGATGCAAAAGGTGACGGATGACGAATATCTATGAGGAACTGGAACAACTAGTGGCGAAGGCGGGGGCGGGAGCCGCAGTAGATCGTCTGATTCGGGAATTAGAAGAGCGACGCGACTATACGGGCTATTTTTATGCATTAGTGTTAGCCAAGCGTTTGGAGTTAGGTTTACCAGCGGTGCAATCGCGATTTGATAGTCAGGTACCTGCGGAATTAGCGGAGCCGTATGAACAGGGTATTCGGGAGGCTGCGCGGCGAGCGGGCCGCCTGGCATTAGCCGCGCAAGACGTGGGTGCAGCTTGGCCGTTCTTCCGTATGATCCAGGAACCGAAGGAAGTAGCGCAGGTCCTGGAAAAACTGGAACCGCAGGAACCCGAACAGTGTCAGCAGTTGGTGCAGATCGCTTTATACGAGGGCGCACATCCGCGTCGAGGCTTTCAGTGGGTGCTCCAACATTATGGGATTTGTAACGCGATAACCACATTCGCTCAGGGCTTTCCCGGCACTCAGGAGGATCGGATCGAGTGCCTCAAGCTGTTGGTTCGAGCATTGTACGACGAGTTGAAAGCCAGGCTGATTTCAGACATGGCGCAACGAGAAGGGGTAGTGCCGCCAGCGGCCTCGTCGGTGAGTGAGTTATTGCGAGGCCGGGAGCAAAGTTTGTTCGCGGACGATTTCGCACACGTTGACACCTCGCATTTGTCGTCGGTGGTGCAGTTCGCTTATTACCTGCCCGTGTGTGAAGAACTCAGGTTGGCGGTCGAGTTGTGCGAGTATGGCCGACATCTCAATTCGCGCTTGCAGTACCCGGGCGATCCGCCGTTCGAGCAAACGTACCACGATTATCTGATCTATTTCCGCACCTTGTTGGGTGCCGAGGTGGAGGCAGGATTGGAACATTTTCGCCAAAAAGCGGAACAGGCTGACCCCGCACAAGTCGGTTATTATCCTGCGGTCGTGTATGTCGGATTACTGGAAAGGCTGGGCCGCCATCGAGAGGCGGTGGAGGCATACTCTCGGTACTTAGCACACTGCGACCCGCAGCAGTTGGGAAACTGTCCAAGCATTTATGAATTGTGCGACAGACTCGGCGATTACCGCCCCCTCGTAGATATCGCACAACGACGTGGTAGCTTGGTGGATTATACAGCGGGTTTGATTCAACAAATGAAAGCGAAACCCTGCAGAGCAACCGGAGCAAATCCAGTCGATTGAATGCAATTTTGGCAGTTGCTTATTTACTGTCAATTTGACATCATCTGTGAATATGGGTAGAATATGGCGGATTAGTGAGGATTTACGGGTTCCTGGCTGTGTCCCAGGTTGTGTTCACCCCCACATGTGAACGACCCTAGGACGGAATAGCTTTTATTTTGAGAGGGAGGACGACATGGACATCAATCGCTTCACAGAAAAGGCTCAGGAAGCGTTACACGCGGCTCAGAAACGAGCCATACGCGAATCCCATCAGCAAGTAGATGTCGAGCACCTGTTCCTGGCACTGCTGGAACAGGAAGACGGAATAACTTTACCAATTCTGCACAAGGCGGGGGTTTCCAGGCCAGAGAGAATCAAAGAAAGATTGGAGCAAGAGCTAAGGCGGTTACCTAGAGTAAGTGCGGTGGGCGGCTCGCCAGAGCAGGTCTATATTACGGGGCGGTTGAACCGTTTACTGATTCAGGCGGAAGAGGAAGCGAAAAAACTTCGCGATGATTACATCTCCGTGGAGCATTTATTGTTGGCTATCGTCGAGGATACGGGTTTCTCAGGGCGGCTGTTGCGAGAATACGGTATCAGTCGCGAAACCTTAATGGTTGCTCTGCAACAGATCCGCGGTCATCAGCGGGTGACCTCGCCAACTCCGGAAACCACCTATCAGGCGTTGGAGCGTTACGGCCGGGATCTCACCAAGTTAGCCGCGCAAGGCAAGCTGGACCCTGTCATTGGGCGGGATGACGAGATTCGACGGGTCATCCAAGTGTTATGCCGACGTACCAAGAATAACCCGGTGCTGATCGGGGAGCCGGGCGTGGGGAAGACGGCTATCGTAGAAGGGCTGGCCCAACGTATCGTTCGCGGCGATGTGCCGGAAGGTTTGAAAAACAAGCGCATTGTCCAGTTGGACATGGGAGCGCTAATTGCGGGCGCGAAATATCGCGGGGAGTTTGAAGAACGACTCAAGGCGGTGCTCAAAGAGGTGCAGGAGGCGCAGGGGGAAATCATTTTGTTCATTGACGAATTGCACACCGTGGTAGGCGCGGGCCGAGCGGAGGGCGCTATGGACGCCTCCAACTTGCTCAAGCCCATGTTGGCCCGGGGTGAATTGCATTGCATCGGCGCCACGACGTTGGACGAGTATCGCAAGTACATCGAAAAAGATGCGGCCCTGGAGCGGCGTTTCCAACCGATTCTGGTCGAGCCACCTTCCGTGGAAGATACCATCTCGATTCTGCGCGGTTTGAAGGAACGGTATGAGGTGCATCACGGCGTGCGGATCAAGGATAGTGCGTTAGTCGCCGCGGCCGTGTTATCGAACCGCTACATCGCGGACCGTTTCCTGCCGGATAAGGCGATTGACCTGGTGGACGAAGCGGCGGCGAAGCTGCGCACGGAAATCGATTCCATGCCCAGCGAGTTAGACGAAATCTTGCGTAAGGTCATGCAACTGGAGATCGAGCGGGAAGCGCTGCGGAAGGAGACTGATCCAGCCTCGCGCGAACGGCTCCAGAAATTGGAAAAGGAGTTGGCTGACCTGCGGGCCCGTGCCGATGCTCTGAAGGCCCAGTGGGAGCAGGAAAAGCAGATGGTACAACAATTACGCGACCTGCGGGCCCAAATCGAACGGACCAAGATCGAAATCGAGCAGGCAGAGCGGCAATACGACCTGAACCGCGTGGCCGAGCTGAAATACGGACGCCTGTTTGGTTTGGAAAAGGCTCTCAAGGAAGCCGAGGAGGAATTGGCGCGGAAGGGAGTGCGGCTCATCAAGGAAGAGGTGGACGAGGAAGATATTGCTGAGGTGGTGAGCCGATGGACGGGGATTCCCGTGAGTAAATTGCTCGAAGGGGAAGCTCAGAAGCTGATGCACCTGGAGGAGGAGTTACACAAACGCGTCGTTGGTCAGGACGAAGCGGTGCGGGTAGTCGCTGAAGCAGTGATTCGCGCACGCACCGGTTTGAAAGACCCCAATCGGCCGATCGGTTCGTTCATATTCCTCGGACCTACAGGCGTGGGGAAGACCGAGTTAGCAAGAGCGTTGGCAGAAACGCTCTTTGATGATGAGCGGGCCATGATTCGCATTGATATGTCGGAGTATCAGGAAAAGCACACCGTGGCTCGACTCATCGGTGCCCCGCCAGGCTACGTAGGTTACGAGGAAGGCGGTCAACTGACGGAAGCAGTACGTCGTCGGCCTTATTCCGTGGTGCTTTTTGACGAAATCGAGAAAGCCCACCATGACGTATTCAACGTACTGTTGCAGATATTAGACGATGGACGACTTACCGATGGTCAAGGGCGCACGGTAGATTTCC
>JANWVZ010000181.1 GCA_025056555.1 Gemmatales bacterium
GGAAAAGGGCGAAGCCTAGCCACCACTGCGACATGACCTGATCTTGAGGTGTGGATGATAAGGCTCGAGACGACGTGGGGGCTGCAGGGGATGGCGCTTAGTGCGACACGAGCTGATGTTGGGGTGTGGATGATAAGGGGGAACGAAGTCGGAGCGAACTCGCATTTGGGCAGCAATGGGGGGTATCTGATTCAGGGCATGAGCGTACGCGTGTGGGGGACGGCTGGCGCTTGCGAATAGCGGATAGGCGAGGTAGACAATACAGGAATCCGGCTGCGGTGGACGATAAATAGGCACTTATGGGATGGGAAGTGTGGCAAAACGAGAGCAGGCCAGGAGACAGGGTTCCCTGGGGCGATGCCAGTTTACAACTTATGGGAGGGGAATTGTAGCAATAGGAGGACGTGTGGCAGGTCGGTTCCTCGGCAAAGATGGAAGCTAAACGACATTTACGATGGCAAATGTCGCGATAAGGGGTGGGTCCGGTGATATATTAGTATGTTGATTATGTTATAAATGTACTCGCAAAAGGGGCTGAATGGGGTAAGGTTGGGAGCGGGGTTGGGATATGTGACTAAGGTGATAATGTTCCATATAAGGTCGGAAATGGGGCAGAGGCAAAGGGCGTGTTAAGATCCTGCAAAAATGCAAATTTGCCGCGCGTTTTTCCCGAGAAATTTTTGCACATGCCGCCGCGCATGCCGCCTGGTTTGGGTAGAAATCGCAAGGGATTGGAACATCAGGATTTAGGACACAAGTTTACCTGGTCACTTGGTTTGCCGTGGGGGTGGAACAGGGTGTAGATCTGCCCACCTCAGAATTTGCGAGGCCGCGCGGATTTTGCCCCGGGGGTGCCGTGGTATCCCGCGTGGCTCGGTTGGGCGACTGCGGAGAGCAACGCGGTGAGGTGTGTGCTGGCGGAGCTCGTTCGTGGTCAACTCCAGGTAGCCTGGCGTTTGTGGGGCGTATCGGCGTAAGGTGCGGCGATGATCGCTGGGCGTTGCGTGGGTGCAGGGTCGCGTCGGTGATGCGGTGGGTGAGGGGCGGTGGGTCGTATAATGTCAGGACGATTGTCATCGGCTAGAATTGGCGGCGTGTGGAGAGGATGTGATGGGAAGGTGGCTGTCGGTGGGTTTGGTGTTGGTCTTGGGCTGGTGTGCGGGGGAGGATGTGCCTGACAGGGTGCGGGCACAGGATGAGCCTGAGTGGGCGAGGGCGGAGGCGAGGTATTTACGGAACGTGCGGCAGTTGACGTTTCGTTTCGAGCGTGCGGGGGGTGAGCACGCAGTCGCACACGGGCATCGGTACGATGGGATACTTACCGCCCGAGGCGTATCCGCAGTCGGCGGGCCGTTCGGGGCAGTTGCATCGCAGCATTGACGTGTACGGCTTAGCGGCGACGTATGTGCATTTGCGTACGGGTAAGCCGCCGTTTGGCGAATCGCCTCACGAGGTGCTGCGCCGACAGTTGCGTGGGGAGCCGTGTAGTGAGGGGATGCACGCCGCGGAGGCAGAATGGGTGCGGCAAGCGTTATCGCCCGAGCGGGAGCGGCGCCCCGCGAGTGCTCAGAAGTTTGTCCAGGGGTTGGTCAACACCCTGACGTTGGCCATGACGCAAGCGCGGCCTTGGGCCGATTTGCAGTTGCCCGACACGCGTTCTGTTCGTGTTTATTGGGCACCACGCGAATACGTGGCGGGGGGCTTGCCACCGCTGCCAGAGGAGTATCGGCGTTAGCAGAACGCGTAGCTGGCTGTGGAACGGACGATTCCGCGTGTAGAGAATGCACGCATCCTGATGTGCAAGCGGCATTGGCAGTGGTGCGTCAGGCAAAAGCGATGGCACAGTAACTTCGCGAGGAACTGGAGAGACTTCCTCTGTCTGAGGGAGTAACGGTTGAAGTCCGGGAGACCTTGTGGGCGGAGTTGGTGAAGAATCCGCAGCAACCGCCGAGTTTTTTCCTGCGCTACTGTCCGCAGGGACAGGTGGGGAGTTGGGCGTTTCTCCATTGGGCCGACCGGTTGCGTCAAGCGGTTCATGCCCGTTTGCAAGCTAGGCCACTTGAAGAGCAATGCCAATGGGAACAGCTAGTCGCATTCAGAGAACGACGTGAGGTGTCTTGCAGCGACTTCGGGAGCTTGAGACCTGTGATTTGCGTGCGATTTGGAAACCTGAGCAAGGGCGGATGGGAGAAGTGCCGAAAGTCTTGCCGCTGGAATTGTGGTTGCAGTTGGGGCCGAGTTTGGAACAGCGGTACGTCAGCCGTAGGGACACTGAGTTGGTGACTTAGGCCGAAGAAGTTTGGCAATTAGCCTGCCGTGGCGAAAATTGGATACTCGCGGGCCACGAGAGCTACGTGACCAGTGTAGCGGTGAGTCCTGACGGCAGGTATGTGGTGTCGGGAGGCGATGACAACACCGTGCGCGTATGGTACATCGGCGACCTGCCACGGTGATAGCGGCACCGGTTGCCGAGAGTACTGGTAGGAGTCGAAAAGGTGGGCGATGTTCGGTGGCCAGGACCGGATGGTGCATACTAACTGCCGCATACCGATTACCCGCCCGGGCGTACATCAGTGATGTGCACGAAAAGCTGGGGGCTGCTCCGCGGGCTTGTGGATTTGCGGATTTCCTCGCGTTCAGGTTGATACTGAGGATCAGTCGCCGGTGTGTAAAACAGATTACCAAATCAGGATAGTTGATCCTCACTTGGCAGTGGGCAGCGATTAATCGTGCTTGGTCGCGCCGGCGTCGAATGGGCTTCTTTGCTCACTAGATGAGTGTAGATACGGATTGTGATGTTTCTTGGCGTTTGTACTTACGACAGGGGCCTCGCTGGGAAGTTGGATCATGGGCATCCTATATCGGTGAGCAATCGCAGTTGTTTGTTCTAACGATTGAGGTGGCACATGATCGCGTTAGATTCAGGGCCGAGTGATGCAGGGCAAGGATAGCTTGACTGGCTCGAGGAACGTCATGGGAGGCGAAGGAGGCCATAAGGAAAAGGGGGGAATGGATTGGAGCAGTCCGTAAAGAAGACGGGCACATTACTCATGAGGTGTGTTTTTCCCGCAATCGCAGGTTACCGTGCTGTTATAGAATGAGGCCAGCGGCAACCGGCAGGGTGCGCATCCCAGTAGGCGGAGGAGGGAGTAACTATGTCGGTCAACTTGAGCTGTCCCAGTTGCGGCAGGCAATTCTCGGTTCCCAGCGGTGGAGTTCCAATGATACAGGCGGCCAAATGTCCCGGCTGCGGGAAAGTGATTACGTTGTCGGCTGGGTTGGGCGGGCTCATGGGCGGAGCGTTCGGCTCGGTGTCGCCGAGCGGTGTCTCAGGAAGCGGCTCTGCGAATCCTTCGGCGGATGTCCCGAATAGGCTGTTTGGAGTAACGCCCCCAGGCGGGGCGCAGGGCAGTTTGCCGTCAGGGAGTGCCCCCATTACATCGGGGGGCATGGCTGGCGTGACACCTGTTCGGCCGGCAACTGCCACCAGTTCCCCAGTGGCAGGAGAATGGGGCACCTCGGTATCGGGCGTTGGGGGACTATCCTCGATTTCTGGTTTCTCTGCGGCACCAGCAGGAACTCTGGTGGCTACTGACTCAGGGGCGATCGAAGCGCAGATTCCGCAGGGGAACGACTGGTGGAGTTCGCGCAAGGTGTGGGTGTTTGGCGTGCTCGGAGCATTAGGCTGCTTGGCTGGTTGGTTGGTGGGAGAAGAGTTCCTGGCCCTGGCCATGCCGACCCCCAAGGAAGGCACTGCCCAAGTGGCGTTGGTGAGTAAGCCGGAATTGCCGGAAGCGCCGCGCTTGGAGTTAGCGAAGCCCGCTCCGCCGCCGCTGCCGAGTCTGCGAGTCGATGAGGCAGTCAAACCCCCACCGCCAGGAGTCCCAGTGTTGCAAGCAGGCAAGCCGCCACCGCCGCCGCCAGAGTTTGAAAAGCGCTTGGCCGAAGCAGGTGCCAAGACGGGCGATGTGCAGATTTCGCTGATTTGGAACAATTACAATGACTTAGACTTGCACTGTTTGGCTCCGGACGGCGAGCATATTTGGTTCAATGCACGCCGATCGGCAAGTGGTGGGGAACTGGACGTTGATCGAAACGCGGGGGGCAGAGAAACGAACCGCCCGGTGGAGAACATTTATTGGCCGCCCGGCAAAGCACCGTATGGGAAGTATCAGGTGTATGTGCATTATTGGGCGAATCACGGCGACCCTGATCCTACGCCGTTTGAGGTGAACATCCTGGCTAATGAAGAACGGCGTTCATTCAAGGGTGTGGCCAGAAACGAAGGTAGACGACCAAGAGCAATTGGGGAGCTGGGCGGCAAGCCGATATTTGCGGAAAATTCACGCGACTGGATTCAGCAGACCGGGATTTTTGTCCATGAGTTTGAAGTGTCGCCGCGGTTTGCGATTTCCGTTTCGCCGCAGTTAATCATTTATCCGGGAACCAGCAATCAGTTGCGTGTACGTGTGGAGCGAGGTGGTCGTACTGGGGCTGTACGCTGCCAAGTCGAAGGAGATTTATCGGGTCTCGAAGGTGGCAGCCTGGGCATCCCGGCGGGTCAAGACGAGGGCGTGCTGGAAATCAGGGCAGCGAGCAACGTAGCTGCTGGAAGAAGAACGCTCACTGTGAGAGCACAACTGGGCGAAACCAGTGCTCGTGCCAACTTCGAGATTATTATTGAGATTCCTAAGAATTTAGCGCTCGCTGCATCGCCTTATTTGGAAGTATTCCGGGGACAGGCCAATGAACTGCCACTGCGCCTAGCTTGCTCGGGAATCAAAGGACCGATTTCCGTTGGCCTGGAAGGTGACCTGAGCGGCATAACTGCGAGTCATCTGGTACTTGATCCGAAACAAGAAACCGCTAACTTGAAAATCGGGGTAACTCCAGAGGCGCGAGCGGGCGAACGAAAGTTGGCTGTGGTGGCGCAAGCCGAGGGCTTGCTGGCACGCGCGGAATTTCAGTTATACATCAAGGATCCGACGCGGTTAGTACGCATTGCCGTCCCGGAGAAAATGCAAATCGCTCAGGGCGGTGAGAATACTTTGCCAGTACGTGTGGGACGGCGCGGTTTCACTGGGTCTGTAAGACTGAGATTAGAAGGTGACACTGAGGGCTTGGCTCCGACAAACTTGGAGGTTCCCGCTGAAAAAGACGAAGGGGAATTTAAGTTATCCGCGACGAAAGAGGCTCAGCCAGGACAGCGACGGCTCAGAATAATCGCGGAGGGGCCTGGAGGACTCAGAGATGAGCAAGGGATTACTCTGGAAGTGGTGGCGGCATCCGCGGCAGCGGCAGAGTGGAGCTGGTGGACCGTTGTCGTGGTGGGATTATGGACAAGTCTGTTGGCCGTGGGTTTGTCAGTGCTGCTGGTGGCGGGTCAGAACTGGTACTTAGGGCGCTCTCTGTTACAGGCACAGGAAATCGGCGTTCTAGCAGCTGGCAGCTTAGCGGCGGGTTTGGTCAGTGGCGGATTAGGTCAGATTCTCTACGGAGTACTTTTCACTGCGGGGATAGTACCCAAGATTGGCTTCCTGTTAGGTTGGTCGCTCTTGGGTGGCCTCCTGGGCCGAGTCCTGGCTGGGTTCATCCCGAATTTGAATGCCTGGCGGGCGAGCGCGGCGGGCGCGGTCGGGGGGTTCGTGGGCTCGGTAGCGTTTCTTGCCGTGTCCCTGGCGGGAGACACTGCCGGGCGGTTTGTCGGCGCGGCGATCCTGGGCTTCGCTATCGGCCTGATGGTGGCCCTCATCGAGTTAGCCTACCGCAGATATTGGCTGGAACTGCGCTGGGGTCCGCGGAAGTCGTGTATCGTGAACCTTGGCAGCCAACCCGTGGTCATAGGCGGCGATAGTAAACGGGCCACGGTTTACGTGCCAGGCGCTCCCGCCAAGGCGTTACAATTCTGGGAGAAAGACGGACAGGTTTACTGCCTGGACGTTCTCAAGGAAGAAACGACCCCAGTCAGTCCGGGCTATCGCCGACGCTTGCGCGACTGCGAGATTATTGTGCATTGTAGTAGCGCCAGCGCGTGATCCCAGCGGCAGGCTGAGGAGATTTTCTGATAAAATGATGGCGACCGAGAAGGCGTTGGATGATTTGTCCCGAAAGAGCAAGGGAGGTCCAGATTATGGCTCAGACGAGTATGCCTGAGCAAAAATACCGGGCCGAGATCAGCCGCCGCAATCCGACCTTGTTTGTCTTCTTAATCGACCGCTCGGGTTCGATGAACGAACCCTTCGGCAACGATGTCGCGGTTCGGAAAAAAGACGGGGTGGCCGATATCATAAATCGCACACTCGATGTATTGGTGGATCGCTGTGCGAAGGGCCACGAAATATTGAATCGTTACTCTATAAGCGTGATCGGCTACGGAGGCCATGTTGAATTTGCCTTTGGCGGTCCGCTCGCGGCTCGCCCCAGGGTCTCCATAGCAGAGTTGGCTCAGCATCCGCTGCGAATCGAAGAACGAACGCGGCAAGTATATGATGGTGCTGGTGGGTGTTTCACCGAGACAATTAAATTTCCGATCTGGTTCGAACCCGT
>JANWVZ010000182.1 GCA_025056555.1 Gemmatales bacterium
CACGCGGCACTGGTGTGGAAGTGGGGCGTGGGCCGCGGCGAGACGCCCAGCCTGCGCCGGCTGGAGACCCTCGTCAACCAGAGCGTGGCCAAGACCGGCGTCACCGCGCTCGTCCGCCTGCGCGATAACGAAGTGGTGGCCTTCTGCGCCGTGCCGCAGGCGGGCCGCCCGGAGATGGCGCTGAAGCTGTCCGAGGCCGTCAACCGCGCGGCGCAGGAAGAGTATCCGCAGCACATCGCCCACTGCGGAGTGGGGCGCGTTGCCACCGAGCTGGCCGACTGGAAAGACTCCTACCGCGAAGCCTCGCAATCGTTGACCATGGCGGTGCGGCTGAATGAGAAGACGCCGCTGTACTTCGGCGACCTGTCCGTCTATCGCCTGTTGTTCCAGCTGGAGAATAATGAAGAGCTGGAGGCCTTCTGCCGCGAGGTGCTCGGCCCGCTGATGGATTACGAGGGCAGCGGCGACCTGCTGGAGACGCTCGAGGCCTTTTGCGAGAAGCTCGGCAACCTCAGCCAGACGGCGGAGAGGCTGTTCATCCACCGCAACTCGCTGCTGTACCGGATGGAACGCATCCAGCAGCTGGCCGGGATTGACATGAACAACCCCGATACGCGTCTGGCCGTGCATCTGGCGCTAAAGATTCGGCGCATGTTACGGCCTGCGCCCGCGCGGCGGGAAAGGTAAAGCGTACCGGTGCTCAGATGGACGACCTGAAGCACCCCCTTTGGATTGTAGATGCGCCGGCGGTAGCTGCGGCCATTCGTGACGCTCTGACTGGTCTGCTCGATCATCCCGTGCAGCCTATGACGCCGTCTGATGTGACCGACGAGCCGGTCTGCGCCGCCGCCCTCGTCGAGATTCTTTTGCCGGACGCGTGCGGGCTGACAATGGCCTCTAGCCTTCGCTTCACCATACATGTTCCCGTGGCAGTGTGGGGAACCAGGCCGCTCCCTCTCTACGCGTGGGTGGCCTGGCAGGTCGGGCTAAACGGTTGCCTAGACAAGAACATGGCCTGGGGCGACATGGTGGCGCATGTCCAGTTGCTTCTTCAGGGAGCATCGGTATGGCCGCCGCCGATCTGGGAACAGGTTCAGGCATTTGAAGAGCAGACAGGGAAACGGCTGCGGCAGTTGAATGCGACGGAGTGGGCACGCTGGCTGGACATGGTTGGCGGCGGGTCGCTGAAGCAGCTTGCAGCAATGTGGGGAATTACTCTCCGGGGAGCAGCCAAGGCGCGGGACCGTTTATGCGAGAAGCTGGGTGTGGGAGATGAAACGGAGGCCGTAAAACTGGCGTGGTCAGCCGGAATGGTGAAGATGGGGCACGATCCGCGATGGTCAGAAGCAGTGCTGCTTTACCAGGCGCACAGCACACTTGCCTCCGCCTCCCCACCCGCAGCAAACCCACCAACTGGTGAGGACTAAATAGGGCCTGCTGCGTGCCGATGTGCTGCGGCGCTATCAGGCCGCAGCAAACCCACCAATTAATCGGTGAGGACTAAATAGGTCAGGGAGCTGGCGTCGCCACCGATGGCCAGGGAGCCGCCGGCTCGAGGTGGAAGACCCCGGTTTGGCTGTCCATCCGGCCGGAAACAAGACCGTCTTTAGCAGTGCAGAAGGCTGTCCAGATAAGGGTATCGCCCTCAGGGTGCAGGACGGCGTGCGAGAACGTGCAGCCCGGCGCGTGTTGTGTGATTGCCTGCCGCACACGGTCAGGCCCAACCTTGAGTTTGTCTAACGTCATGCCCGACGCCGGACGGCCTACGTAGCGGGCAGCACCCAGTTCAATCTCCTCAACCGTCGCCTGATCCGGCCCGGGCCGGGCCTTGCCAATTGGAATCCGGACCGCGAATTCCTGCGTGGCGCCGGCATCGGTGAAAATGAAGGTTGCCGTCTTAGGCTCTAAGACGGCCTGGCGCAAGGTTGCTTCGGGTGTGAGCTGGCCTGCTCTGCGGCTGGCCTGCTCGGCGAGCGCTGCAAACGCAGTCACGTCGAGATCAACAGCGCCCTCAGCAAGAAGGATTTGTTCCGTGACGCCAGGTTGCCCTGCCATGGAATTGAATGCCTCAATCACTCCACCGGAGACCAACAACCCCGCGCCGATCAGCATCGCGATCAGAAGCACGGCTGCGAAGAGGATTGTTTTGTTTGGGCGCCGGTCTGCTTTTGACGGCTGCCCATCGTTCATTTGGCTCATGATTGATCTCTCCTGAAAATAGGACGATGAAATGCCTATTTTATTGCGGCGACATTTTCAATTGTTCGCTCGTGTGTTGATTATGATGCTGTCATTCTCACAGGTCAAGCCATAGCTGGCCTGCTATAACGCCTCCCCAAAAAGCTAGGGTAGTGCCATTAACTAAATGAACCAAGGCCGTTGTCTTTGAGAGTCTGGCTGTCGTGTATTCAATTTGCTCCAGCGACTTCATAGATAGCGACAACAACCACATCAGGCTGGCTCGGCCCAAGCCAAAAGTCCCAAGCAAAATGGCTCCTAAAGGGGGCGAGCCGGAGAGTACTGCTGCCATCGTTATTACGTAAAAGGTTGCCACAGTAATGAATGTGGCATATCCCAAGCCTAGTAATAGACCGAAAAATAGAGCGACGAGGAAAGGTGGTAGTCTATAACGCCACCCCTCGGGTACTTGACGTTTGCGTTGAGGGGTCGGCAATATGACAATCTGCATCTCATGTAACGCATAAAGCAAACTCAATAGTCCTAAAGTAATGGCCTTTCCTCTCTGCCACTCGGCGCTTGTCGGCAACCAACTTCCCAGCAAACCCAACACTAAACCTAGCGCAGTCGCAGCTGTGACAATTCCTATTGTGTAGCAGGCCAGTTCGAATATTCTACGCCAGCTGCTATTAGTGACCTGAACCCTGTCACCGACAGGGCGGGCAAGATTTCCCAATATTGAATAGCCTCAAGCCGACCAATTGCTAGACATCCCACTCAAGAAAGCGAGAAGGAATAGTATGGGGATTTCGGAAATGTTACCCAACCAAGCCATCAGCAAACCTAGAACAGCTACACCCATCGCTAATGCTAGCCGTCTTAATCTCAAGTCTGGAGGTAGTCTTATTTCCTGAACTGCCTGACTCTTTACCAAATTGAACATATCTGTCTCCTTTACACACAATTATTGAATTTCGCATAAGTAATGGAACACGCCCATGTGTAAATTGCCTTGTTTTTCAGGCTTTTCCGTATGCGCGTTGTGCCATTCTTTTTGCGAAACTCGATAATTGGTTGTTCTCCCGAAGCGGAATGAGTAACTTATGACATAACTGCTCAATCCTTGCTGACTGAGAATGCCATAGGTAAGCGAAAGTGCCACAAACCCGTAACCAGTACACCTTCAAGTAGTAGTTAATTCTCGCGCGTATCGGATCGCACTGATCATTAGCTTTTGGGTATACTTCTCTACTAAGCTAACAGGCTCCCCCAATGCAAATCGTTGTGCAATAGTAACCGCGACAATAGGCGGGGTTATTGGTAAGCTGACACCTACAGTTCGGGTTGCGGCACTGTATTGGTGGTCCGCTAGCACAGCAGTCCCAGTAAGTAACCCAGTACCGTCTCTGTGGGCCAGCGCTGCAGCAGGCCTGCCAATATCCACCTGGTAAAGTTCCGTAGGGGCACATGCAATGGTTGTCCACGCAGCAGTAGCATAGCCTGGGGGCATTAATGCCACAATATGCCCAATAGGAACAGTCGTGACCACTTTCTACATCCGAAGCCTTTGCCACTTCTGCCTGCCGGTCAACTGGGAGAACGGTTAGCAATTCAGCTCCTGCCAGCGCCAATAAAAACTTGCCCATTGTTGCAAGGACGCTCTTGCGGGAAACTCGCTTAGCCGACGATCGTGTTCCTTTTTCAACCCACCAATCAAACCAGCTAACGCCCTGATCATCTTTTTTGCCCGGCGGCTGAATAGAAGATCCGGTTTTCGATCTTGAAACCCTGTTCATATCTTAGACCTCTCCTGAATATGGGACAACGACCCTTTAGCCTTAGGCCGCCTAGTCCCGAAAAGCAGCCTTTCGGTACTCGTCAGCATGAAAACCGTACGCAGCCTGTTCACGCATGAAACTCTCTATACTGGGATGTCCCAACTCTTCTGCTGTCAACAAGCTTTCCAAGTGTGTCAGGCTGTTAACTATTCCTTTAGCGCGGACTTTCCCTTCTCGATCAACAAGAACTCCATACGGAACGACATCAACCTGGAACAACGCACCTAAATCATCGGACATCACCAGTCGGACAGTATCTAGATGATACTTTTGAACTAAAGCCCGATAAAGGGTAAATTCGCTCTTTGCACCGATCAGGATGATTTCTAAATGGTTACGTTCTGCTAGCTGCATAGATCTGATGCTCGGAAGTAAGTCTTCACATTGTTGGCAGGAAGGGGAGATGAACACCAAAAGGGTGCGCTTATGACGTGGCACCGACAGCGTAATAGGCTGGCCTGATATATCGGTTATTTCTAGTGGGAAAACCAGATCGCCAATCTGCGGTCCGGAGTTCAACATGCGTGCCCCGACTGGTTTCACCCTCTCATGTAGCAGGCCAATCTGCCGCGCCAGTGCCACGAGGAACAGCAGCTCCAAGGCAACGATTGCCCATAAAGCAACGTGGGAGACGATCCAGAGTCCTTCCATGACAATACTCAACCTTCGAGAGAGGTTTTACTCGGTGTGTGATTGGGACAAGAAGGCTTGTCGCAGAAAGTCCAGTCCGGGTCCAAAGAGAGTCAAGCCAGCCACTGCCGAAACGATCAGTGTGCTCATCGCAAACCATTCGTTGATTGATACCGAAGGTCGTTCGTCATGTGATGTGATAACGAGTATTACCAATCCAATCAAGAACGTATTACGAAGAAGCAAGGGCCAACCGATCTTGTCCCTAGTCAGTTTGCCCAGACATCCGCAATTCACGGGCCGGCCTCGCACAATGTTAATGCCGATTGCGGCTGAGAAACCGAGCAACAACAGACCACTCAACAGTGCACCCAGAGCTACCCAACGTCCACTCAAAATCAGTAAAGCTGAGGCCAACTCAGACCAGGGTATAAGTTGGGCGAAAGCACGCGCAAGGCCATGCGGCAGAATCTGATAGTTGATGGCTGCCTGAACGAAGCCCTCGCGGTCTGCAAGCTTGCCTAACCCGGCAACGACCATCACGCCAGCCAGAGTCCAGCGCGACCAAACAAGTAGTTCAGCGGGCAGTGAGCTCATGGCGAACCAGGTTCGTCTGAGTATTCGGAGTGTCATCATCTTCGAACAAGGTGTGCATCGTCAATACACATTTAGCGAACCTGACCGTTCCGGTTTTGTGAATGTGCAGGTTCCCCTTTGTAGAACTCGGAGAATAGATCGCCCCCTTCTACGGCAGCGTCAACCCGCCCGCCGAGGCGCTCGCCCGCTCATGCCCGGTGGTCGGCTCGTGGCCCGACCCTGACTTCAGCACCGCCGCCGGCAAAAAGCTCGATGCCGCGCTCGACCGGCACAACGTCCCGCATGACATCCGGTTCTACCCGGGCGCCACGCACTCGTTCGCCAACGAGCGCCTGAACGAGTCCGACGTCAACCGCGCTGCTGCCGAGGACTCGTGGCGGCGAGTGCTGGCGTACTTCCGCGAGCAGGGGGTGTGAGTCCGGCAATAAGAGCAATCAAAGTTGCAAGAGACGTCACACGCTTTGCTCTGCGGATTGTGTGTTACGTGAGTCGTTCTTCGTCTGTTCCCTTGTTGCCATCTCCGGTTTTTTTGTAACTTTGGGGCAACTGCGCCACCAGCCGGCGCAGTTCGTTCAACTGCTCGGCCTGTTTTCGCTGCGCTTCGCGGCCGCCGGTGAAGGCGCGGCGCCAGAGGTCGCCCTCGCGCGAATCAACCAGGCGACGCAGAAAATCCGGGCTGCCGCCACGCAGCAACGGCACAAGGCCGAGCGTGCTGAAGAGCACCGCGCCAATCAAGCAGAGGACGGCCAACAGGCCGATGGGATTTTCAAGCAGGCGGTCCATGCACTTACCTGACCTGGCCGAGTAATCCGGCAATGACTCGCTCGACGCCGAGGATACTTTCCACCTGATAGTCCACGCCGAGGGGCGGTCTGCCGTTGCCGCGCCCGTGGCTGACCAGGATGGTGATGAAGCCCAGCGCCTGAGCCGGCCCCAGGTTCTGCGGCAGGTCGTCAATCAGCACACATTCCTGCGCCTGCGCGTTGAGCAGGGCCAACGCTCGTTCGTAGGCTTCGGGCCGCGGCTTGTTGACGAAGTTCAGCGCGCGGATGTCAATAATGGTCTCGAAGTGGCGGGTGATGCCCAGTTGCTCCAGCACGCGTCGAGCGTGGTCGGCATCGGCGTTGGTGAGGATGGCCTTGGTCAGCGGCAGCCGAGACAGCATGGCGTTCAGTTGTGGGTCGGGCTTCAGGTAGTCGGGGAGCGGCAGGTCATGGACGTAGGCGAG
>JANWVZ010000183.1 GCA_025056555.1 Gemmatales bacterium
AACTTTGCACCTGGGCCTGCGGACAGTAGCGCAGGAAAAAACTCGGCTGTTGTTGCGGATTCTTCACCAACTCCCCCCACAAGGTTTCCCGTATTTCTACCGTTACTCCCTCAGGCAAAGGAAGCTTCTCCAGTTCCTCGCGAAATTGCTGTGCCATCGCTTCCGCTTGGCCCACCACTGCTAATGCCGCTTGCAGGTCTGGGTGTGAGCCATCCTCTACATGCGGAATCGTCCGTTCCACGGCCAAGTACGCATTCTGCAAACGCTGCAACTCCTCTGACAGCGGCGGCAAGCTCCCCGCCACGTATTCGCGTGGTGCCCAATAAACACGAACAGAACGCGTGTCGGGCAACCGCAAATCGGCCCAAGGCCGTGCTCGCGTCATGGCCAACGTCAGGGTGTTGACCAGCCCCTGGACAAACTTCTGAGCACTCGCAGGACGCCGATCTTTATCGGGCGATAATGCCTGCCGCACCCATTCCGCCTCCGCGGCGTGCATCCCCTCACTACACGGCTCGCCACGCAACTGTCGGCTTAGCACCTCGTGAGGCGATTCGCCAAACGGCGCCCTGCCCGTACGCAAGTGCACATACGTCGCCGCCAAACCATATACATCTATCGTGCGGTGCAACTGCCCCGAGCGGCCCCCTGGCTGCGGATACGCCTCCGGCGGTAAATATCCCATCGTGCCGATGCCCGTGTGCGACTGCGTACTCCCCCCCGCCAGCTTCAGGAACCCCAGGTCGCCGAGCTTGACCTGACCCCCACACAAAAACACATTCTGCGGCTTGACGTCGCGATGATACACGCCCCGACTGTTGAGAAAATCCACCGCCTGGGCCAACTGTTCCATGTACGGCATCAGTTCCTCTAACGGCAAGCCCGCCGATGGGCTAGGCTCGCCGCCTTTCGGAGCATTACGCCGTTGTTGATCCTGGTAGTCACGCAAGCGATCGAGCAGAGTACCTCCCGTGGCCAGTTCCCACACCGTGACCAGGTGGCCCAGCACCACTTCGTAGCGAATGAGCGGCAACAAGTGCGGATGCTTGTCCAGGCTACTCAGTAAGCGGAGCGATTCCAGTTCGCGTTGCACCACATCGCTGACCGCACCTTGTCCTATGTCGGGCCGCGCTGGTGCGTCGGTGTCTGGCAGTTGGCCGGCCAGAACGTCCATCGCGTCGAGGCTGATTTTGACTGCTAAGTCAGTGCCGTCCACTTTCTCACGGAACACAACACCAAAACCGCCACGACCGATTTGGTCGTCGAGCCGCCAACCGTGGCGCCGACGCAACTCCTCAATCACCGCCTGCCACCCCCGCCCCGGCCCCTGCTGACTCATCGGCGACCTCCGCGAACAGCTTGATTTAGCCGGACAATCGCACCGCTCGCTTCACGCGTTAGGCCAGATGCTCTCTGGAGATATTATCGCAGCATCTCGGAGCTTGTCCAGCAGGGTAGCACCTCGAGAAATTGGATGGGCAATGGATGCAGAGATCTTCATCCTGGAAGTGCTGCCGCATCCCGCGCCCGGAGCACTTTAGGAAACCGGGGGGCTAATTGATCGCTTGGCCTGCTTCTGTGAAGGCGGATCAGGAGTAAGTCGGTAGCATCTCGAGAAATGGGAGGGCTAATTGGTCCCCTGGCCTATTGCCGTGAACGTGCATCAGAATTAAGTCGGTAGTACCTCGAGAAACCGGCGGGGCTAATTGATCCCCTGGGCTGCTTGTGTAAAGGCCATCAGGACTAAGTCGGTAGCACCTGAAGAAACTGGCGGGCTAATTGACACCCCGGGTCGCTTAGCTCGAGGGCTATCAGGAGTAAGTCAGTGGCATCTCCAGGAACCGAGCGGCACAAGCGTCAGGACTGTAATATATGCTAGCTCTAAGATTAAGTACACTAATTAGCTGCACTAATAACTAGAGTTTAGGTCTAAGAATCTCAAGGAACCAGATAAATGTTAACAAGGTGGCGCGGAAGACGTAATCGAGGTCGAAAGGCATGAGAAGCCAGGTCAGGAAATAAGTGGGCTATTAACTCGAATAAGTATCCATGCCATTCTTGTGGTATCTTAATTCCGCGCGGTGGGAAGTGAGAGACAATGTGACTGTCGTTTTCGGGGTTATATCCTGTAGTCACCCCCGCTTAGTATTGGTGCTATAGGAAATAATGGCCCTGGTAAGTTTAAAGCCGGTGAGCAAGGCAGGGAAATAGTAGGTCGTGCGTTGACCTGGGTAAGACCATTGCCCTGAGGTCCGCGAAGCGAAGCGTAGGCCCTGGCTTGGACGATGAATGCATAGAACGAGGCGCCGGTTGCGCTTTCTCCGTCCTGGCGGAGTACATAAGCTCGGTACACGAGCCAGGGGATGCGATCCTAACAGTGGCGTGAGTTTCAAGAGAGTGGATCGCGTCGCAAGCTACTGCGCTGGGAAAGTCAACTAGAGGCGTGGCTTATGCTGATGGCTTATAACGCACAGTGCTCAGCTCTGGAGTTTCGATGCGTCGGCCTTTCTGGTGGAGCGAGTCCATGAGAAAGGCAAGCATGCCGGTGGTCAGGAGGGTACGTTCCACAGGGTAGCTGGGCTGTCCGGTCAGAAACATCTTTTCGATATGATTGCAGAGGAAACTGAAGTGGTCCCGTTGCGGTTTAGGCAGGTAGAACCAGGTGGCGGCGGGTTGGTGTCCGGACGGTTGAATGGCGGCCGCGAATTCGGCAACGTGATTATTGGACATATAAACCGCGGCGTGCAGACCGTCCACGTATTCGATGAGAAAGACAGTGGGGTTGCGGTCAGCCTGGTCGCGTCGTCCATGTCGTTGTGGAACGGCAGCCAGAGCGACGTCCAGCAGATGCAGACTGTTGCGTCCCGAGCGAATCGCCTCGAGAGCGTCCGGGCCTTGCACGGCTTGGACGGCACGAACGCCGCTTTCGCCGCCGGAGCGCCGCTCGACAAAGCATTGCAGGGCTTCCAGAGCATGGAAACCGTATGACTCGATGCCTGCATAACCCACCGCCAGGGCCGCTTGGAGAGGGGTGCCGAGCCGCAGTTCTATCGGCGGGCGGCGCCAGGTCACGGGCACACTGGAACCTGCCATCATCGGGAACTTCAGAGCTCGGCTTTGCTCATACATCCATTTGGCATTCTCCCAAGAATAAGAGAGGTGTTTATCATTGAACACTGGGACACTCTTACCCGTGGCGCGAAATACTTTAACGATCTCCTCAAACAGTTCCCGGCGCGGGTAGAGTGTCTGCCCTTTTTCGTTGGTTGGATAATCGCCATGTTCGCCGATGAGCAACACGCCGTCCACAGCCAGGTCTTTACCCCCCAAAGTCAAGGCTTCGCCCGGCGTCTTGAAAAGGGGGATTTTGTATCGTGCTGCTAAACCACGACCGATGTCGGTGTCAGGAAACTGGTCAATATAGAGACTCACCACGCGACAGTGGGGTTCATGGATGCGGCCGACGATAGCGTAGCCTTCGATGAACCTGGTGATAATATCGTCGGCATGCGAGTATTTCCAATAAACAGTAGTAATAGCGGCGATACGTTTTGGTGGCCCGTGCCGAGGCACGGTGTCGGTGGGCAAGAGGATTTTCGGTTCAGGCAGTGCTGGGCTGGCCACGATGGGAGCTTCAGTTGGCTGGGTGTAGAGGGGTGTGCTGATGCCCAGCGCGGCCCAGCTCAGAAACGTCCGCCGCGTGCAGAACTGGAGGCGGTTATTTCGCTCCAGGCCGGCGCGGTTGCTCATGGGAATTCCTCCGTCCGGGTGCATCCGTAGTCACGGCCTTCGGGGCGGCGTGCCATCAGGAGTATGCTCCCGCGGCACCAGTACCAGGGGCGCTAAAGTTGCTACCGCCAGCACTAAAGCTAGCGTTATTAAATCGGCGGTCAAACTCAGCGTATGCCAGAACTGAAATTGCGTCTCGGCTGACTGGACAACCGCGGCTCCGGTATCGCCAGGAAGGGGGTTGGAAACGCTATAGCGGGCGAAGCGCCAATGGTGTACTTGCGGACTAAGCCACCATTGGTTGACGGCCACCAGGCTCAGCGCCAAGACCATTAATCCAACACGGACATGGTTCACCCGTCCTGCACGGCGCAACCAGAGTAAGGCTGGAATCGTTGCCAGGACTCCGCACGCCAGCTGAAACAGGAAGTATCGGCGAAAGACGACGTCGAGAAACTCGCCAGCCAGGCGTATGCCCTCTTTTGGGGAGTGTAATTGTAACCAATTATCAGGGCGTGTAGCGAATTCCTGCATACTGCGGATGACAGGTAATGCGACGCACGTTGGGAAAAAAATCAGGGCGCCCAACCACAGACCTACGCCAATCCAATGCCCCAGGATCAGCAGATACTGCCCCTTAGGTGGGTCGGTGGGATTGGTCATAAATGTTGGCTCCGGACGAAGGCGGTCTTGAGGCATCGCAAGGTTGACCTTTGGGATCGGGCGGATAATCCGGATGGGAAGTCCTGGCCGGCTGACCTATTTTGGATTCGCGGCCTTGCCAGAGTCGAACGATATTGTCGCGGTGGCGCACGACAACCAGCACCGCCCCTGCGACGGCCAGGAGTGTGGCGGCCCGGTGCGAAGGCGACAGTGTCCGCGGCCAAGTGTATGCGATCTGTGCCAGCACCAGCGTCAGCGCCGCGCCCAGTGAACTGAGCGACACGTAACGAGTTATCCCGGCGATGATTCCCCAGGCGAGAGCAGCTAACAGAGTGGGCAGCGGCATGAGCACACTGACGACGCCCGCTCCCGTGGCCACGCCTTTGCCTCCGCGAAACCGCAAGTAGATGGGCCAAAGGTGGCCGACCAGCGCAGCCAGACCCACCAGGGCGGCAAAATCGCACGAGTTGAGGAAAGTGGAATCACCCAAGCTCAAGGCCCTCGCCGGGGCGATTTCGGTTGCTGCGCTCTGCGCTCGCCAGGACCACGCAAACATCGGAATCGCCCCCTTGGCAAAATCCAGCAGCAGCGCTATGGGAAAGTACCGCCAACCCGCGACTCGGGCCAGGTTGGTCGCCCCAATGTTACCGCTGCCGTGCTGGCGAATATCCACCCCCGCAATCACATAGCCCAGAATCAGGCTGAAGGGAATCGCTCCGAGCAAATAGGCTGCTGCTAACCAGAGCAACGATTCGCCCGGCCATAACTGGGCTTCGACCAATCCTGGTTCGAGAATGGTTCCAAGCTTCATGTGAAATAACCTTCCTTATCGTCGTCGGCGGTAGGCTTCACTGGCCCGATGCAGGATATCCCATTCTTCGGGAGACAGGGCGTCGCGGCCCTGACGAGCCAGTTTATCGAGGATCGCGTCCGCTTGTGCTTCGAGATGCTCATCCACAGGCAGGGGAGGACGCCTGTCAGGGCGGGGGCGCTGGGATTGAAGTCGCCTGGCGCGCCACTCGGCCAGATTGATTCGCCAGGACGGTGCGAGGTAATACGCCAAGGCGAATCCCGCTCCCGCCAAATGGACAGGCGCTAATGTCGCATGGCCCATACCACCGACTGGCCGCAGAAACACCAACAGGTCTTTAGCTACGTATAAGACCGCAATTAGCCACAAAGGCACGGGCAGGACGAAGAATAACAGTACGGTTTGCCTCGGATAGTGCAACGCACACAAGATCAGCACAAAAGTAACCGCCGGCGCGGCTCCGAACAATACCGGCTGAACTCTGCCGTCCCAAAGCCAGTGGCTGAGAACCCACACGAGATTACCACTCATGCCTGCCAGCAAGTATAGAGTTACGAACCTTCGCGAGCCATACAGTTCCTCCAGCTGCCTGCCGAAAAACCAGAGTACCAACACGTTCCACACCAGGTTGAGCCAATTGTGCGTATCGTGGATAAACACGGCCGTCAGTATCCGCCAGATTTCCCCAGCGCAGACGCGCTCAACGTGCAACATAAGAAATTCGGTAAGCCGTCCGTGCCCGACTGGGCCTGCCGTGAGCAATTGCAACATGTACACCGCCACATGGGCCATCGCTAACCACGGCGTTGCCGACTGACCGTCAAACCAGTAACCCCCCGGTGGCTGTTCCCGGTAATAATCCCGGTCATAAACTCCCATATTTCGCTCCCCATGCGTGGAATGGTCATGCACCTTGCTCTCTAAGTTATGATAAGCAGTCTCCCCGCAGGGGCATCAGCAGTCGAAACACAAAGTCCTTAGGGCAATAATTCGCGGCGCCCATCCTGCCCTGGCTAGGAGAAAGTTCTGCTCGGTATCCGCGTAGTACGAGTTGGACATCCTGCCTACCGAGAGTTTGTTTCCAGGGCATTACCAGTATCCTCGAGAACGGCCACATGCC
>JANWVZ010000184.1 GCA_025056555.1 Gemmatales bacterium
CCACACCATAAAGCTGATCGTCAGGTAGAGCAAGGCCGCCAGAAGTGTCGGCCAATGACCTGCACCCCAGAATTCGCGAAGATTCATTAGGACTTACTCCTGGATAAAGAGGCACTGCTTCAGCGGTGCGGCGACACGATCGTTTCGCTCCGCAGCACCTGGTTCTCCTCGGCTAAGACTGACCAACAGAAGGAGTTGGCTCGCCCTCGCGACTGCCATGCGGCGTTTGGGCGTAAGTGTCGGCTGTGAGGTTTCAATTGGAAAAAGCCGGTTCCGCCGCAACTTCATCCGACTTCTCCTTCATCGCCGCTACCTGCGCACGCATTTCGGGCGTGCCGAGCCAATAGAACCCGGCAACCAGGACCGCCCCGCCCACGATGTTGCCCAACGTAGCCAGGCCTACGTTGTACCAGTATCCCGCCCAACTGATGTTTTCGCCGTGAGGCACAAGCAATCCCAACAGTAAGCCAAACATGTTGGCGACGCTATGCTCGAAGCCGCAGGTGATGAAAGTGAACATGCACCACCAAATCATCAAGATGCGGGCCGTCTCCGTCTGAATCCGCGCCGCCATCCACACGCCCAGACATACCAGCCAGTTCGCCAACACAGCGCGCCAGAACAATTGCATGGGGGGTAGATTCATTTTCATCGCCACCAGATTCTGCACAAACTGATAGACGCCCTGGGTGGTGCCTGAGTTATCGAACAATCCGGTTTGCACCACCATCCAGGCCAACAGCATGCTGCCCGCTAGGTTGCCTAACCAGGTCCAAACCCAATTCTGCATCAGGTCGCTCACACGGGCTTGGCGCGTCAGTACGCCCAGGGTCAGTACCAAGTTGGCCCCCGTGAACAGTTCCGCCCCGGCAAACACGACGTAATTCAACGCACAGCCGAAGCACACACCCATGAGCAGGCGCACAACGAACGGCGCCCCCGAAGATAACGTACCGCCAATGGTAAAAATCAGGGCGATGGACACGCCCACGTACATGCCCGCCAGCATCGCGCGGACGAAATGCCCGAAGAGTGAGCGCCTTTGCGCCGCCAGTTTAGCGGCCGCCTGTTCACTGATGGCTTCGATGGTCTTGGCGTACATTTTTCCCTCCAGTTGCTCTTAGGAATGAAGAAAGCCTGGCTGGTTCTGGATTCCAGTCGGCTGAGCGATGGCGAGGCGGGATATGGTCGTGGTCAGCAAGGGGCCTCCGAACCTTCAAGAGATGGCTTGTTTCTGGACGCTGGGCAGCGCCGTTCCACCGCTTTGGACCTGGCTGCCAGATGGAATTGCCGGGCTGCTTACGGACAACGAGCGCCATAACGGCGTGTCCGGTTGACGCAGTAAAGGTTCCACCAAATCGGCCACTGAATCCACAACGAAATCGGGACAAAACGCATATTGCTCCAAATCCTCGGCACGAGTGGAACCCGAGAGCACCAGGATGCTATGAAATCCGAGCTGAACGCCGCCCAGAATGTCGGTGGCCATCGTATCACCGATGATACAGGTCTCCTCGGTGCGCAAGTTGAGTTCTTTGCGGGCGGCGCGGAGCATCACCGGGCTGGGTTTACCCACGCTGAAGGCTTGACGCCCCGTAGCTTTTTCCAGAAGCGCGACAATCGCGCCACAGCCCGGCCGTAAACCTGACTCCGTCGGACAATTCGGGTCTAAATTGGTGGCAATCAAGCGGGCACCGGCGGTAACGAAGCTGACTGCCTGTTCCAATTGTTCATAACTGACGGTGCGTCCCTCGCCCACGACCACGAAATCAGGAGCGTGGTCCACGATGGCAAAACCATTAATATGCAGCGCCGTGGTCAGTCCGCCCTCCCCGATGACGTACGCTGTGCCTCCCGGTTTCATGCGGGCCAGAAAACGCGCCGTGGCGATGGCGCTGGTAAAAATGTGTTCTTCGAGAACGGGGATACCGATGCGCTGCAACATGGTGGCTATATCCCGCCGCGAGCGCTGACTGTTGTTCGTAAGCAGCAGAAAAGGAATGTGCGCTTGCCGCAGAGCGCGGATAAACGCATCCGCTCCAGGAATCATCTCCCGACCGCGGCAAAGGACCCCATCCATGTCAATCAGATATCCATGACGCATAGTTACCTCGGTGCGTGGACTAAGTTCTCCGGGCTGGCGCTGGAATGGCTGGCCAGCCTGACTTTTTCCACGTTGACGGCGCAGAATTTCAGTTCGGGTTGCTTGGCCACGCGCCCCAGGGCGCTGATGGTTAGATAATTGGTGGCGTTTTCCGGCTGATGCAAATCGCCCCAGTGAAACGGAACAAACACCATGCCGGGTGCAATGGTGGAGGTGATGCGGGCGGGTAGTCGAATGGCACCGCGGCGGCTGGAAAGCAACACCAGGTCGCCCTCGCGCAAGCCGAGCCGAGCCGCGTCCTGGGCGCTAATCTCGACAAACGGGCCTGGCTCCCGTCGAACCAGCTTACGGCATTTGCCAGTGCGCGTCAGCGTATGCCAGTGCGCATAAAGCCGACCCGTGGTCAGAACAAAGGGGAATTCGTGGTCTGGTAGTTCGCGCGGTTCACGATGATCTCGCGGCAGAAAGTTGGCCCTGCCGTTGGCCGTGGGAAACACGCGGTCGAGATAGCGCCGCGGCGAACCGGGATGGGATTCGTCCGGACAAGGCCAGTACACATGCCGTTCCCGACGCAGTCGCCCCGCCGTGATGCCAAACATATCGCAGGGCCGACCACGCGTCAGTTGGCGAAACTCCTCCCAGACCTCAGCGGCACTGCCATAACTGAAACCATCTAAACCGAAAGTGCGGGCGAAACTGGCCAGGATTTGCCAATCGGGTCGCGCCAGACCCGGCGGATCGAAGAGCTTGGGGCTGTAGCTCACCAGCCGCTCACTGCTGGTGCTCGTCCATTCTTTCTCCCCCCACTGCGCCGCAGGCAGTACGACATGGGCCCAGCGTGTCGTTTCCGTGGGATGATAGGCATCCTGCACCACCACCAGTTGGGCTTTGTGCAGCGCGCGCCGTACCTGATGCAGATCGGGCAAGCTCACCTGCGGATTGGTCGCTGCAATCCAGATCGCCTGGAGCTGGCCCTTTTCCAAAGCGCGAAACATTTCGACTGCGGTCAGACCGGGCTGAGCGGCTATGCTGCCAACCGGTCGTCTCCAGAACGTTTCCAGTTCCTGCCGATGCTCGGGGCTTTCCACAAACCGATAGCCAGGTAACTGATGACACAACAGCCCCGCTTCGCGACCTCCCATCGCATTGGGCTGCCCCGTCAGGGAAAAAGGCCCGGCGCCGACTTTTCCGATCTGTCCCGTGAGCAGGTGAAGATTGATCAGACTGTTGTTTTTCCACATCCCCACGGTGCTCTGGTTCAGCCCCATGCAATAGAAACTGAGAAATCCGCTGGAACGGGCCAATCGCTGCGCCACTTCATGAAGGACGGATTCGGCGATACCGGCGACGCGACACAGTTCGGGGATGTCCTGTTCGAGCAGAAATTGCCGATACTCCGCAAAACCGTTGGTGTGGTTGCGGATGAAGTCGTTATCGGCCGCGCCCAACTCCAGCAGCATCCGTCCCAGGGCGTTGAGCAAAGCAATGTCCCCGCCCGGCTTAACCGGCAAGTAGAGGTCTGCTTCCCGTGCTGTGGCAGTGCAACGCGGATCGGCCACGATAATGGTTAACTGAGGGTGCCGTCTCTTGGCAGCCCGCACGCGGTCAAACGTGACGGGATGGCACTCGGCCATGTTGCTGCCGATGATGAATATCACGTCGGCATGGTCAATATCCTCGTAACAGCAAGGCGGGCCGTCACTGCCCAGGCTGGTGCGATACCCCGCCACGGCTGCCGCCATGCACAGTCGGCTGTTGGAATCCGTGTTATTCGTGCCGAAGAAACCCTTGAATAATTTGCACGCCAGATATGCCGTTTCCGTGTCCAGCTGACCACTGCCATAAAACGCGAGGGCGTTCGGCCCGAAATCGGTGAGAATCTCACGGACTCGCCCGGCCAAATACGACAAAGCCAGCTCCCACGACACGGGACGAAATTCCTCCTCGCGCCGGGTACGCAGCAGGGGGACCATGAGGCGGTCGGGTGTGTGTATAGCCTCGTGCAGGGTAGCCCCTTTGGCACAAATCCGCCCCAGATTGGCGGGAGCGTCCTCTACTCCACGAATCCGCTCAGGCCGGCCCGGCTGACCTTCGACACGCAGCCGACAACCCACCCCGCAGTACGGACAGATCGCCTCGCCTAATACGTTCATCGGCTTTCCTTTCCCGACTTGCCTCAGCTGCGCGGCAGGAAACGCACCAGCGGTTCCAAAGCGTCGGCGAGTTTGTCGCAGGGCACGTCGTACATAACATCGGTGGCCACTTGCGGGTTCGGTCCCGATTTGCCGTTGACATAGACGTGCGCCGCATCTACCACCGCGTCGCCCACTCGCGTGCGACACGCTTGCAAACCAATGGTCGCCACCTGATGCAAACCGCAACCGGCAGGACAGCCCGACATGTGGATCGTCAAGGGCGCTATGTTCTGTCCCTGGGTTCGACGTTCCAGTTCCCGTGCCACGCGCAAGGCCCAGCCCTTCGTGTCAATCAGCGCAAAGTGGCAGTAGTCATTTCCCGTGCAGCAGACCAGACCACGCAGGATCGGCGACGGATTTATGGGCAATTCTTTCAAGAGCGGTTCATCGGTGAGGGCACTGAGCCGATCTTCGGGAACATTCGGGATGATGATGTTCTGTTGCACGGTGAGGCGAATCTGTCCGTTCCCATAACGTTCGGCCAAATCCGCGACGCCTCGCATCTGGTCTGTCGTGATCCGGCCGACAGGCACGAGCAAACCGACCGAGAACAACTGCGGGCCAAAATCTCCAGGACGTTTCTTCTGCGGCTGAATGCCTAAGTGATCGGTGTGATGCTTCTTACGCAATTCTGGTCCCGCGGGGTGGAGAGGCCGACCCCATCGCTTTTCCAATTCCTGACGGAACCAGCGAATCCCCCGGTCCTGAATCAGAAAGGCCAGACGCGCCCGCGTCCGACTTTCCCGCGAACCGTGATCGCGGAAAATACGCACGATTTCCGCACACAAACGCGCCGCTTCCGTCTGAGAGACGAAAACATCCAAGGGCTTCGCCGGTGTATATCCCCCCGAACCTTGTTTGCCGCCCACCAACACGTTGAAGCCGAACACCTGGGCACCTTCCAATTCCCGATAGCTCGGCACCAGGGCGATGTCCTGGGTTTCGGTATGACAACAGTTTTCCAGACAGCCCGTGATGGTCACATTGAACTTTCTCGGTAGGTTGGTGAACTCCTTGTTGTCGAGAATGATCGAGGTAAACTCGTGCGCTACAGGCGATGCATCGAAAAGCTCATGCGCGGCCACTCCCGACAACGGACACCCGCACACCCCGCGCACATTATCCATGCCGGTCTGTTTGCTATTCAGGCCAACTTCCGCTAAGCGCGCCCAGATCTCGGGCACATCGCGGATAGAAAACCAGCGCATTTGAATCTGCTGCCGCGTCGTCAGATCACAGAAGCCCTTGCCAAATCTGTCCGAAAGCTCCGCAATGACGCGAAACTGTCGTGCGTTGCTTTGGCCGCAGGTATGGCGTATACGCAACATGAAATAGCCGGGCGTCGGCTTGCGGAAGAACAAACCATGCCACTTGAACCGCTGTTTGTCATCCTCGGTCATTTCCTCCCAGTTGCCTGATTGAGCGTAACGATATATGTCGGGCAGCGAGTCGAGGCCGTCCTTTTCCTGCTTCATCAGTTCGATCTTGTTCTGGGAGGTGTCGGCCAAGGCGCCCGCTTGTTGCACCGCGTGGCGGGCATAATGCGCTAACAAATGCCCCAATAGCCCCTGACAACTGCCGCAACCCGTTCCTGCCTTACAGGCCTGGCCGATCGCCTCAATGGACGTCGCCCCCGCGCGGATACAGCGCACGATTTCGCGCTTGGGAACACGGTGGCAGTTGCAAATCTGCTGATCCTCGGGCAAACTCGCCGCTGACATGACGTGATCACCGCTGTCGGCCTGCCCCGGACCGTTCTTGCTCAACTGGTACCACACCTCCAACGGGTGCCCCGGCAATTTCTCGCCAGTACGGTAATACAGGAGCAGTTTCTGGGCCGACTCTTTCTCCCCCAGCAGAATGGCCCCCTGCACACGGCCCTCTTTGACGATGAGCTTCCGATACCGCCCCGCTTGCAGGTCCGCTTCGACAAATACCTGGGCTTCCCCGTCGCACTCTTTG
>JANWVZ010000185.1 GCA_025056555.1 Gemmatales bacterium
CCCTGTGCATCAACGGTGCAGAAGTTACCCCGCACGGCAATGTCGTTCGGCCCGATGGCGAAGCCGATGCCCAGTGCCTCGAGGATGCCGCGACCGATCTGATATTCCAAGGGGTCATACCCGAACAAAGCCAAATGGCCTGGCCCGCTGCCCGGAGCTATGCCCGGCAGCACGGGAATGCTCAATCCGCACACTCCTTCCCGCGCCGCCTGGTCCAGGTGGGGTGTGTTCGCGGTTTCTAATTCGGTTAGTCCGCCGGGTTGTAGCGGTAAACCTCCCAGACCATCCGCCACCAGGAGGACAATTTTGGTTTCGTTCGGTTCATGCAGCGTCTTTACTAAGTCCAAATGTGTCATGGCCGACTCCGTTGACATCTCAGGGTGGACCCCCATAAACACTATTATCTTGCCTTCGCTTCGACTAACCGGAGCAAGTACCCCGTCGTAGCTGGAACACGACCATGACCAGTCCTGACGATAACGTCTCTGCAGCCGTCGCTTTCCCGACGCCCGATGCCGAACCCTTGCGCTTCGATTTCCGCAATGCCGTTTATGAGCATTGGCGTCTGCGTTTTCCTCAAACCCAGGGACAACCGCGGGAAGAACACTTTCTGAAAAGTCGCCAACTGGCCGAACTGTTTCCCACTTTGGCACAACTGCGTGAGCAGGTACGCCGAGAAATCGCTTTCCCCGAAGAACGCGCACGCGCACCCCAACCTGTGGATCATGGGTTCATTACGTTGCCTCAGCAGTTATTAGAAGAAGACGCTCAAGCGGCCAATTCCAGCCTGCTGCAACGTATCCGCACTGCAGCGCTGCAGATTCGCGAGCTAGCTGACCGTGTCGTAATTCTGGGAATCGGTGGTTCCTACCTCGGAGCGCGGGCTTTGGCGGAAGCAGTGTTGACGACGCATCACAACGAACTTAGCGCGGAAGTCCGTCGCGGTATCCCCCGCTACTATTTTGAAGGCAACGGCCTGGATAACGATGCCTTAGCCGATCTGATCCACCTGCTCCAACCTCCCGCAGGACGAACTGATAGCCGCGAGATGCGCACGGCGCTGGTTGTGGTGAGCAAGTCGGGGACGACCTTAGAAACCGCCGCGGCCTTTCGCGTATTGTGGCGGTATTGGTGCGACTGGTATTCCAAGCCGCTGGCCACGCAGTTGCTGACGGTGGTGACTGAGTGCCCACCGCCCAGTCGGCTATATCAGGTGGCTCAAACTCTTGGTCTACCTCGGACGGCGATTTTCCCGATACCAAACGACGTGGGCGGACGGTTTTCCGTGTTCAGCCCCGCAGGATTGTTGCCCGCCGCGATCCTCGGCCTCGACATTGGCCAACTTCTGCGCGGCGCTCACGACATGACCGAGCATTGCTTCCGCGACCCCGTGGAGCAGAATTTACCGCTGTTGTTTGCTGCGGTCAGTTATCTGTACTACGAGAAACTGGGCAAACCCATCCGCGTCCTCTCGGTCTGGTCGAAAAAACTGGAAGCGCTAGGGCTATGGTACGACCAGCTCGTCTCCGAAAGCCTGGGCAAAGAAGAAAAAGGGCCGACGCCGATTACCGCCGTGCAAACACGCGACCTGCATTCGCGGGGCCAACAACATCAGGACGGCACTCGCGACCGCATTATTCACAACGTCTTCGTGAACAATATCCGGAAGCCTCCAATTCGTTTGGGAATCATGCCCGATAACGCGGATCAGCTCAATGACTTGTGCGAAAAAAGTATCCACGATCTCCTCCGCGCAGCTTGGCAGGCTACTAACCAGGCCTACGGCGAAGACGCACGCGCCACCACCGACCTCATTCTTCCCGTCTTGGATGAATACACCCTGGGGCAACTTTTACAAATGCTGATGTTGGCCACGGTGATCGAAGGCCGATTAATGGGCGTGAACCCTTACGGCCAACCGGGCGTCGAGGCCTACAAGCGTAACATGCGGCACATACTCGGCCTATCGAACGGACGGTATTAGTTTTCTCCGAGTCTGCACATTTTCAGCAAGGACTGGTTGGCGATCTCCCAGCGGGTCTGTCTCGCTCCTGAACACCGAAACCCGCATTGTAATTTTTTCTGGGGGGCCTGAATCGGTTTTGCAACTTTTGTCGCCAAAACCTATCGCACAGACCGCGGACATGTTCCGAGTTCTCGAAACGGTTTACGGCTTTATTTCTACTCGGGTTTGGACTTGCGATGAGACGACAACTGGAAAAGGCCTGGCATCTTGCGGTTTGGTATCAAACGTGCACGATGGGGCTTTAGCCTTGAAGAACGGCAGGCGAACCTAGCGGAGCGTCCCTCATGCAGTTTCGCGACCGCCAATTGCTGCAGCTGCGAGAATTACTGGAGCAACTTCTGCACCTGCAAGAGCAACTCCTCTGGTGCCCGGAGGAGGCTACCAACGACTACTTAGCCGATTGTATGCTCCGCGATTTGGAACGTTGTCGCCGCATAGTCCAGTCTCTGAAGACTCCGGAACGGACCTTACTCGTTAACTGACGACCCAGGGCGGCATATCAGGCAAAAGTTTCAGCCCTGCCGCAGCTTGCCGGGTTATGCTCATTGCTAGATCGCGTAGATCAGCGTTTCGCGGAAAGAGAGCGGGCCAAAATCACAGGGGACCTCGCCGTTGTGCATTATCCCAGGCGTAAGCTGGCGCCGATAAAGCCGTCGGCACAGGGGAAAATACGACTGGCGGCCATGCTCGCTGCACCAGCGCCGCCTTTTCGGCACAAGCGGGGTCTTGAAGAAGGGCGTGCAGCCCAAGCCTCAGCTTGGCCGTTGGCTCGCACAAGGAGGCTAGAGATGAGATTGCGTCTGCTCGCGCCTTGGCTATCTGCTTGGCTCGTCTGGACGACCGCCGGACCAGGTGTCGCGCAGGAATTGGGCGCTTCTTCCGTCGTTCCGGTCTCCGCTTCCAGCGAGGCCTGTACTACGTCCTTCGTCAGCCACAGACTCCATTTGCGCACCTGCTACAAGCTCGTTTATGACACGGTCCTGGAAAAACGTTGGCATACCTGTTACCAGACCGTCGAGGAGACGGTCATGAAACCGGTCACCCGCACCGTCTATAAGGAAGAGGTGCGTACTTGTTACAAGACCGTCTATGAAACGCAATACAAGCCTGTGGAAGTCGTGTGTTGCAAGCCGGTCTACGAGACGCAATACCGCGAATGCCGCTATACCGTATGCAAGCCCGTCTATACCACCACCATGAAAACCGTGGTGGAAACCGTGTGCCGACCCGTTCAGGAAACCGTCCTGCGCGAGTGCCGCTACACGGTCTGCAAGCCCGTCCTGGAACAGCATTGCCATGATGTCACCTATCAGGTCTGCCATCAGGTCATGGAGCAACATGTTCGCGAGTGTCAGCGAGTGATCTGCCGTCCCGTGCAAGAGACGGTGATGAAAGAATGCGTTTATACCGTGTGCAAGCCGGTGATGGAAACGGTCGAGCGCCAGGTGTGCGTTACTGTGTGCAAGCCCGTCGAGGAAACGCAAATGGTCGAATGTGTTCGCCGGGTTTGCAAACCGGTGTGCGAAATGAAAACCGTTACCCGCGTGATTTGCGAGGAAGAAATTCGCATGGTGTGTGTGCCCGGACGCAAACGCCACCGCCTGATCTGGGAACCCAGCCAATGCTGCGTCGATCCCTGCACCGGCCAAACCTGCTTCAAACTCGGCGGACCTCGCTGGGTCGTCTGCCAGGAGCCAGACCGTGTCGTGTGCTGCAAGGTGAAGGTCCCCAAGACCATCTGTGAACAAGTGCCCTGCATCCGCTATGTCGAGGAATGTGTCGTCGAAAAGGTGCCCGTGAAAGTGTGTCGTATGGTGCCGGTAACTGAAGTCCGCAAGGTGCCGGTGACCGTGTGTCGCATGGTGCAGGAAGTGTGCAAGCGGCAAGTGCCGGTTACCATTTGCCGCATGGTGCAGGAAGTGGTCGCCGAAAAAGTCCCCTACACCGTGTGCCGTCAAGCTCTGGGAGCCTGGGTGGACGAAAAAGGCGTGGCGCATCCTTGTGCCGTGCCGGGGGCTAAATTCGTCGAGGGCGCCTACGTAAAACGGCAGGTCTGCCAGACGGTTTGCAGGATGGTCGCGGAAGAACGCGTTGAAAAGGTACCGGTCACCGTCTGCCGCATGGTCCAGGAGCAGGTGACCCGTCAGGTGCCTGTGACCACCTGCCAAATGGTACAGGAAGAATGCGTCAAGTTAGTACCCGTAACCGTGTGCAAGATGGTGCAGGAAAAAGTGACGCGGCACGTGCCGGTCTGCGTGGCCAAGCAAGTGCCCTACCAGGTGGTCTGTCGCGTACCCGTGTGTGTAACCGAACAGGTGCCGGTCAAAGTGTGCAAGCGCGTGCCGGTGCGCGTGTGTGAAGAGGTTCCCGTGACCCGCTGCCGCTGGGTGGCGGTTCCTGTCGCCGAGTGTGTGCCTTGCCCCGCGGCACCGCTGTGCCCGAGCGTCTGCGCGGCCCCTTGTGAACGGCCCAGCTTACTCCATCGTCTCCTGCACCACCGCCTGTGCTGTGCCCCGTGCCCCAGTGCTGAGTCCCGCGTTTGCCCGCAGCCAGCTGGGAGCTGTCCAACTATCTGCCACCCCATCCCGGCCGCTCACCGCGCCTGCGGGACGACAGCTTGTCCTTCGGCGGGTGACCTGCACTGCGGCTCCCTCTCCCGCTGGCTGGCTCAGTCGCACCGCTGTGCGGCCACTTGTGCCACCGCTTGCCCGACCGAATGTCCGCCGCGCTGCAGCCTCCTGAGCCGACTTCTCGCCCGCTTATGCTGCCACCATCTCTGCTGCGAAACCACTTGCCTCCCGGTAGAAACTCCAGCCGCTAAACCGGATGCGGTCATACCAACGCCCCACGACAAATCCGACAAGCCGGCTTTGCCCGAGTAGGCGTTTTCCCTTATCGGATGCAGCTCGAAATCCCACCTTTCTAATACTGCCTCGCCACCTGAGCTGCTAAAGAGCGACAGCCTGATTGACGCGACTCCACGCTTAGGTACGAGTTAACGGGGATCGACACTGATCCCCGTTTCGTTTTTTCTCAAGTGCACAGGAGAGGAACCGGAACTAACAGGGATATATGTTGCCCTGAGTATCGAATCTGATCCCGCCGTCGCGCCATGATGGCTCGTCCACCGTTCGACCCTTGATAATGGCCAAGGCTAACTCGGCGAGATTCTGTTCACACAGGGCCCGCTGCCCTAAGTAAGAGGTGGTCAGTCGCGGGTTGATCTCGATGATATAATCCTCGCTGCCATCGGGGCTGGGCCCGAGCACCAGGTCCATCCCGATATATCCTCGTAGGGAAGGAAGGGCGGCTAATGCCAGTTTAGCTAAGCGCTTTGTGCGGAGCTCTAAGGGCGCGGGCAAAGGTAAATAACCCCCGCAATAGCGAAAGTTATTCTCGGGATCGATCCGTTGTGCTGCCGCTCGCAATAAAACTTGCTGACCGGGTCCGCATAAACAGGCAATGCTGGCTGCCTGCCCGGGAACGTAGCGCTGCCAGAGGTAATTCGGTACCGTGCCGAACGACGATGTAGTATGCTCAGATCTCATGGGGGTGACTTGCGGTGGTGCCCATGCGGAAGGCCAGATTTGTATGTCACAAGCCCCGGCGCCATAACGGGGCTTCCGAATATAAGTCATATCTAAGTCACCGGGAGGCTCGAGGGTGCTAGGCGGCACCGGCACTCCATTTTGCCGCAGAATTAAGAATTGCTGCCACTTATCCGTGAGCCAACTTAGGGTCTCGGAGCTTGTGCCCAACAAGGGTACCCCTGCTGCCTCGACCCATTGACAACGGGTGACTAAAATGCGGTCGATTTCGGGGGCAATGATCCAGGCAGCATCTGCTTTGCGCAGACATTGCTCAAAATGATGGTACTCCTCCGTCCCTGATACATGGTCGAGCAGGATTACCTCCCAACCTGCGCGAACTAAGTCCTCGGCGAGCGCGTCGCGCATCGCTCGGCCTTCACACAGAAACGACTCGGGCAGCTGACTGTCGCGACCGACAGCGCACGCATATTCATAGAGAAAAATACACCTGTGATGCATTCAAGTCATCCGGCTATGTTAAGACTACTGGCATCAATAACGGCCAAAATATATAAAATGCCAAACAGCTCCATGACTACACGGTAACGGTCAGGCGAGCAGTGCTCGCTCGTACTGGGTGGTGCGGTTTATCAGTTAGTCTAAGTAATTAACATAGCACTTAGGGAGAATAA
>JANWVZ010000186.1 GCA_025056555.1 Gemmatales bacterium
AATGGCCGCTGAGCCGCTCTGGGCCGATCTGACGATGCTGATTGCCTTATGTGCGGCCATCGTGAAAGGTTATCGTGGGACCTCTTGGGGACCTATACTATTTCTGGTGACTGCAGGGCCGGGCTACCTGGCGTTTGAATGGATGACCTGGGTACTCTTACCAAGACCGGGCCTAGCGCGTGCCGTCTATGCCACCAGCTTGATCTTCGCCACTCTGCATGCGAACACCTGGCCGGCACCAGTCCCATTGTTTTTCTTGTCTCTGTTCCTAGGTACCTTGGCCGCGCGAACCCAGTCGTTGTTGGGTCCACTGTTGGTTCATGCTGTCTTTAACGCCACCACGGTGTTAGCAGTGCTCATGCAATAAATGGCAATGCACAAACTGTCGCTGTTACTGAACCACTGGGACCCGCGGCAAGAACAACCGTTCCAGGTTGCCAATAGCCGCGACGCAACCAGGCTAAGGCAATGGCTGAGCCTAAGCGCGGAGAAGTTGCGCTGGAAGTGATGCGACCGATATCCGCGGCAGGGCTAGTTGTGGAAGCACTGGGTTGCGGAGCGAATAAGCGGGTTCCTGAAGGCAAGCTATCGGCGGTATTGAAGCGTAAGCCACACAGTTTCCGATTCACATGGCCATAGGCACGAATCCGCGCCACGGTTTCCTGGCCCAGGTAACAGCCCTTAGTGAAGCTGATGGCCAGTTCGTCCCGGTCGACTTCCTGGGGCAAATTGGTTTCGTCAAGATCGCGGCCGAAGACAGGCCAACCTGCCTCGATACGCAATACTTCAGCCGCAGCGTAACCTAAAGGACAGAGGTTATCGTCCCAGACCTGCTCCAACAGTTGCCGCGCCAACCCTGGTGGGGAAACGACGTCCCAGCCGGGTTGTCCCAAGCGGCGCAGCTGCCGTACTCGCAGGGCTTGGTCGCCGCAGGTTATCATGATGTGTTGGTGTTCTTGCTGGGGTAAGCTCGATACGTGCAGCCAGCGGGCCAACTTCTCCTGGGCTCTGGGCCCTGTCCAATGCAAGACGGCTAATTGTCCCGACAGATCCTGGAACGATACTTCCTCCGTGATGTGATAACGAGAGAGATGCTGGATCATGATGGGGCCACGACCCGGATCGGCATCGAGATAAATCGTCTCTGCTTCCACAAAGGCATGGAACCAGGCCAGGATTTTCGCTTGGGCTGTGGTGAGAAATGCTTCGCAACCTTGTCCGACGCCCGTGCGAACTATATCGTTGGTGCAAAAATTGTGCAGAAAGGTCGAGCGATCCTTACCTGCAACTACAAGCGTGGTTCGGGGCGAGATATCCCATACCGCCAGGGAACTGAGTGCCGCTTGATATTCGCGCTTCCAATCGCCAAAATGCCAAGGAACCAGCCAGCCAAAATCCTCTTGCCAGTGCGGTGCATGAAGCTGCCAGAAGTCATGGAGAGGCAAAGTGGCCGGCATGGATTCAGCCCATCTGGCCATGGAACCAGAGCGAGTTAGTACAGTAGCAAACCTGCTGAGGCCAGTGCTCGCCGCATCTGTTCCATTTTGTCGCCGGTTGGAAAACTGACCGGAGCCCGACACGGCCCAATAGCTCGTCCAAGCAACATCAGGGCAGCCTTCACGCCTGCGGGTGCGGTTGCCAATCCCAGACTCAGCCGTATCGGATTCAACCGCCACTGCGCCTGCTTGCTCGCCTCGCGGTCGCCGCGGCGAAACGCTTCGTAAATCTCCACACACAACCGGGGCGCCACGTTCGCCGAAGCAGGTACCGCCCCCCGACAACCTAATTCCAGGCTCGAATAGATCAAAGTGTCGCGTCCTTGAAACACGGCAAATCGTGGCGGTGCGAGCCGAAGGTATTCCATCGTATTCTGCAGGTCGCCGCTAGAATCTTTCACAGCTACGACATTGGGAAGTTCCGCTAATCGGGCTAACGTTTCTGGTTCGATCCTCAGACCGTTGCACGTCGCAGGGTTATTGTAAAGCATCACGGGCAGGGACGTGCTTTCGGCAATGCGCCGATAATGCGTCAATATCTCATGCTGAGTTGGGCTGATGAAATAGGGCGTGATCACCGAGACCGCGTTGACCTGCTCGCGCTCGGCTAATCGCACGAGGCGAAGCACTTCGCGTGTTGTGGTAGCTCCGACCCCTGCGATCACGGGGACACGTCCGCGAACATGCTGCACCGCCGTGGCCATCACTGCCTGCTTCTCTTCCTCGCTGAGGGCGTAAAACTCGCTGTTAGTCCCCAGCACGAACAGACCATGTACACCATTTTCCAACAAATGATCGAGGAACCAGCGAAACCTTGGCAAGTCCAAGTCTTCGTTATCAAGCATCGGCGTAGCGACAGGGGGCACAATACCATGTAGATCGACCACGTTCGGCCTCCTATGGGTCTGGCACAAAGATTAACTATCAGCCGCGGGCAAAGGGAGTAGGGGCCGGGCTTGGTTTGGGCTGCGCTGCAACAAAACCAGCACCATCGGGTCGCCCTGCTCGTCCAGAAATGGACGTTGCCACACGATTCGCCAATGCGGTGTGCGAACCAGTTCCGTCATATCGCGCTGCGTGGCGAGGCAGTAAACATGTTCCTGCTGGGGTAATTGCTCCCAGCCGCGCACGCGCAGTACTTTTCCGCCATAGTAAAACATAATTCCCTCGTCTTTGGCCTGGAAAATATACAGCGCCTCACCATTCGGAATGGCCTGTCGGAGTTTTGCTGCTTTTCCCACGGGATCGCGCACACTGCGAATCGGCACGACCACCTCGACAAAGGCGATTTTCACCATGCCCCATAGCAGAAGCAGGCTTGCCACCACACCGAGCCAATGTTCTCGCCGACTCGCCCACCACCCTGCCAACACCAGGAACCCGGCGACAACTCCTATGCCTATCGCCCGAGGTACCAGGGCCGAGGGTAATCGCCCACTGGCCAGCGGTACGCTACCAAGGAGCAGCAGGGCAAACCCGCTCAGTACCAGGAGCAATCCGCTTTGAGTGGTGCGACGTATCAGCAGCGGCATTCCCGACGACAACCCCAGCACACAACTGAGAGCGCCGAGCGTACTCCAGCCTGCTAAGAGCGGCATCCCATGACGTGCGTCGTGGTCTGGAAGCAAAGTGAAAACTAACAGGTTCGGCCAGATCCAACAGTGCAAGGTGCGTACTAAAGCGCGGGTAGTTGGTGCAAGAGCTTCACGCCAGGTTCGCCACATCGTCAGTCCCACGAAGGCTGACCAGGGCAAACCGCACAGCAGCATTTTCAGTGGATACTTCGGCATTTCCAGCCATAATCGCTCGTCTTGCTGATGCAACGGTGATACGCGCGGTAACGCCTGCTCCCAAAGAGTGTTCCACAGCACGGCCCACCCTGCACGTTGAATGATTAATCCGACCCAACCTGCGACCAGTGCCACGGCCAGCGCCACGCCGGTCAGATGACCGATACTGAATAAGACTCTCATTCGGCCTGTATAGAACAAGTACGTGATTGCTGACGCATAGAAGAAAACGGGAGCATGCCACTTGGTCAGACTGCCTAGCGCCACGGCGAGCAACGCCAAGCTCCACCAAAACACCTCCCGCAGTGTGTTGCCGATCCGGTCTGTCTCAGACGGGGAACGATCCTGGCGCGACGACGCTGGCGCGCTTTGTATAGAATCCCATGATTTGCCATCGGCTGAACTGTCCAAGCCCCCTCCGTCCACGGCTCGGTAAAAGGCCACCAGCGATAGCGCCACCCAAAACACGACTAACATATCAATTTCCGCACTTGTGCCTTTGTCCAGCCACAGAGGATTGCAGACCATCATGAGGGTAACCAGCAATGCTCCACGCCGCGATAGATAGATGCCACCTCGACCCGATTCGCATAGTTCCTGAGCTACAGATGTCGCCGCGACATAGCGCTGCAAATGGCTGAACATCAGCAAACTCGTCAGGATCATTGCCAAGGCTGCGGGAATACGGGCACTCCAGGTGGTCACTTCTCCAAAAGGCCAACTGGCCCACGCGATAGCTGCGTACATCACGGGGCCTTTTGTCAATAGCGGTTCACCGTAGAGCGTCGGCAAAACATAATCACCGCTGTGCAACATGTTTCGTGCTACCAAGGCTCGTAATGCTTCTGTGCGATAGAGAAACCCCGCATCCAAACCGTAAAACGCCAGCATTCCTGTCCACAGCACTAACACGCTGACCTCCAAGACCACAGGTGCCCGGTTCGGAGTTGTCATCTGCAATGTTGACAGTGCGGACCTACCCTTATGCAAAGCCACGACCGACACCATCAGGAAAAGCCTCCCGCGTTTTATAATCTCGCTTGTATCCGCGTTGAATCTCCTTGCCGAACAAGCATGAGCAAAGCAAAAGCTCCCTTCGCAAATGTCGCTTCCCATGTCTGTCATGCGGAAGATTCAGCATGCTAACCAACTTCCAACGACTACACAAGGCCTATCCACCGGCGGGTCGAACCTCCATCATAAGGGCCTGGAAAACCATATCAGCTGACAGCACCTCGCCCGGTTCAATGACACTCCGAATACACCTTGAATGGGACGGCTCCAGGAGGAGGCCAATTTCATGCGCTCTCGGCTTTGTGTCCCTGTCCCAGAGGAGATAACACTATCGTAAGTCCTCGGCGGTTCGGTAATGAACGATCGGCTTTTCAACATAACGACATGCTCGGTTTGGCTGACGCCCTCCCGGCACCGACTGTTCCGCGAAGTTTATCAACGGACCCTGGGAAACAATATGAGATTTACACAAGTGCAATCGGCGACTCAAGTCAGAAAAAAGAACGAGGCCAAGGGGCGATTGACATTTGGAATAACGCACAGGGGGTGGTTAGCATGCGCGAGCCGTTGCTGAAGCAGCGAACTGATCAACAGATGGCTCGCTGGCAACCGCTAACCCTGATCAGTCAATATGGAACGGTCCTGCTGACCGTGCTGCCCAGTTCATTTTGGGAGAATCCATAGAGAGGGTGTCAGAACCACTTGAAAACCGCTCGAACAAGCCAAGGATAGTAATGATAACCTCGGTTCGCTGGAAGATCAGCGTGTCGTTGCCAGTCCAGAACAGCACGAAGCCCGCCCGGTAGGAGAACCGTTGTGCTAACCCAAGGAACAAAAGTGTCTTTGCGAGGCTTCTGATTCCCCAATCTTTTGCCAAATCTAGCGAACGTCTTCCGCTAAGCCACGCATCAGGGATGTCGTTACGTGGCTGACGAAGTTGCTCAACAATATCGGAATCGGACATTGACTGAATTCAGTCCTCAACTCCGGGGCTTGAGAGGCAGCAATTCGATACGGCGAATAAACAATTCGGCCCCCTCGGATTGAATCTGAATCTTGCCGCGACGATGGCTAGCCTTGGTGCAGGCATTGACGACCACACCGTTGACCAGAATCGTGATGTTATCACCATCGCAAATACACTCTACCCGATTCCATTCACCGAGAGGTTTTTCAACATCGTTCTTACCCCGAAAACCCAACACATCACGCCAAGTGGGATCACGGTGCGACCAATTAATCCGCCCCCGATCCACGGTAACGCTTTCCCCCTTAGGGTCGTAGTACAGCTGGTTGCCCTCCTTCCGGACGGTGGCGGTGACACTGGGGCGATTCTTGCCCGCGACGAGAATGATGTCGCCGGTGCCTCCTTCGATAATCTGGCACTCAATGGACTCCATCCAGAAGCCCGCAGCAGCGCCGTCCTCCCCAACACAGTGAAGCAGGATGCCACTATCTCGGGCCGCTTTCTCCCGAGGTGGAAACGTCTTTTCGCCCCATTTGAACTCCACGATGAGGTGATAGTTTTCATACTCTTTCTCGGTCGTAATCGCCCCGAACACTTCGCCGCTGATGCGAATCATGCCGTCTTTGACGGTAAAGACGCCTTTCGGGTCCGAATTCTTACCTAGGCGCGGTTGCCCCTTTCCAGGCGAACCGAGCCAGGTGTAAAAGTTGGTCAAGTCTTTGCCATTAAACAGGGCTATAGGTTCCTTCGGAGTGATGACTTCTTGTCCGTCTGCGAATTGGGAGAGGACAGGAGTCATGCCAAACACAACTAGTAGCAGCAAGAGACCGCTACGGCTTGTCATAGGGCTCTCCTCATGATGCACTCTGGAGACGTTTCAGTAGATGCGGTCTATGTATAGTTCTCTACGGGGGTGCAGTCCATAGCAAGGGGGTTCAAGCAAACTCTTACAC
>JANWVZ010000187.1 GCA_025056555.1 Gemmatales bacterium
TTCGAGGAAAGCAAGCCTGAGGTTCATTTGAATCGGGACTGTGGTGGATCAGGATGTGAATCGGCGTCTGGACATCTTGATTCGGGAAGACACGGATAATGACCGCGTCTTGAAAACATGCAGTGTTCAGTGCCGCAAACGGGTGCTGCTGCCAACGCGCTAGGCGATTCCAATACTGCTCCAGAAAGTCCAGCTGCTGTCTACAAGCATCCTGCCAACTCCAAATGTCAATATTGGGGTGCCCAGCGGGATGCACAAGGCGGCTCACTAAACGACCATTCACGAGGAGAACACGAATAGCCGGCCATTCGGGCTCGGCGGGCGCGGGAGCAGGCGGCGCGGGCTTCCACGATGTCTCTGCTAACAAGTGAACTTTTGTATACTTCCAATCCTCGTTCTTGCTGAGGGGGTAACCAAGTTGTGCAAACGCGTCTTGGGCCTCCCGGCGCTGCGCCTGCACGCTATGGGGTTCCTCTGCAAAACGATTCCGCCAAAATATTGCCCATTTCTCTACCGTCTTTGCACGGGTTTCCAAGGTCTGGTGCATTGCTCCTTACACCTCTACGCTCTGTGTGCTTCACAGTTTACTGGCCGCGACCTCATGTTCGAGCCAACCATAACCTCGGGCCTCTAATTCCAAAGCTAATTCCTTTGATCCGCTGCGGACAATTCGACCGTCGAGCAAGACATGAACCTGGTCGGGAATTATGTAGTTCAGCAATCGTTGATAGTGAGTAATCACCAGGATGCTCCGATCCGGAGCGCGTAGGGAATTAACACCGTCAGCCACCACGCGCAGGGCATCTATATCCAGTCCTGAATCCGTTTCATCCATAATACATAAACGCGGCTCTAACACTGCCATTTGCAGAATTTCATTACGTTTTTTTTCACCGCCACTGAAACCCTCGTTAATAGAGCGTTTCAGTAGAGACTCATCCATATGCAATAAACGCAGTTTCTCTCGCACCAATTGCAGAAAATCCAGGGCGTCTAGCTCAGGTAAGCCGCGATGCTTCCGAATAGCATTTACCGCAGCGCGAAGGAAGTACATGTTCGTAACGCCTGGGATTTCGACTGGGTACTGAAAGGCCAGGAAAACACCTTCGCGGGCTCGCTCTTCTGGTTCTAAATCAAGGAGAGACCTACCCCTGTACAAAATCTCGCCTCGTGTAATCTCGTAATCCTCTCGCCCCGCTAGAACCGCCGCCAATGTACTCTTGCCGGAACCATTTGGCCCCATGATCGCATGAACTTCTCCCACGGGCAGTACGAGGTTTACGCCCTTAAGAATTTCCTTGCCTTCTACTTGCACGTGCAGATCCCGGATTTCTAGCATCGGTTCCATGGGTACTCCTACGCAAAATGCTAGCCTAGCTTCAAGCTTTGTTCCTATCCCACGCTTCCTTCCAAACTAATACCTAATAATTTCTGAGCTTCCACCGCGAATTCCATAGGGAGATTCAATAGCACCTGTTTACAGAAGCCATTCACGATCATGTTGACAGCGTCTTCAGTAGATAAGCCTCGCTGCCGACAATAGAAAATTTGGTCCTCACCGATTTTAGAGGTCGAGGCTTCGTGTTCCACTCGGGCTGTTGAATTGCGGACTTCTATATAGGGCATGGTATGGGCGCCACACTTGTCGCCGATCAGCAGCGAATCGCATTGTGAATAATTGCGTGCGTAAGCGGCCCCTTTCATAATCTTGACCAACCCGCGATAAGTGTTTTGACCGTGCCCGGCACTGATACCTTTCGAGACAATGGTACTACGCGTGTTTCGGCCGAGGTGAATCATCTTCGTACCGGTATCAGCCTGTTGATAATTGTTAGTCACGGCAACGGAGTAAAATTCGCCCACAGATTCATCGCCTTGCAAAATCACGCTAGGATATTTCCAAGTAATGGCCGAACCAGTCTCAACTTGAGTCCAGGAAATCTTAGAACGGCGTCCGCGACAGGCGCCGCGCTTAGTAACGAAGTTGTAGATACCACCGCGCCCTTCTTTATCGCCGGGATACCAATTTTGCACTGTGGAATATTTGATTTCCGCATCGTCGAGTGCAACAAGTTCGACCACGGCGGCGTGGAGTTGGTTTTCGTCGCGCATGGGGGCAGTGCAGCCCTCTAAGTAACTAACATAGCTGCCTCGGTCTGCGATGATTAAGGTGCGCTCAAATTGGCCTGTTTCTCGGGCGTTGATGCGAAAATACGTCGACAGCTCCATCGGACAGCGCACACCTGGAGGCACATAAACGAACGAACCATCACTAAAAACTGCTGAATTCAAGGCAGCAAAGAAATTGTCATTGTAAGGCACCACAGAACCTAAATACTGGCGAACCAAGTCCGGATATTCCCGCACTGCCTCTGAGAAGGAACAGAAAATGATACCCAGTTCCTTCAGCTTCTCTTTATAGGTAGTGGCAACTGAAACGCTATCAAAAACAGCATCCACAGCTACACCCGCCAGGCGTTTTTGCTCTTCCAAGGGAATGCCTAATTTCTCGAACGTACGGCGGATTTCAGGATCTACCTCGTCAAGACTGGATAGCGCCTTGCGTTGCTTCGGGGCGGCATAGTAGTGGATATCTTGATAATCAATGTGATTATACCTGATGTTCGGCCACCACCTTGGCTCCTCCATAGTCAGCCAATGGCGGAAAGCTCGCAGCCGCCACTCCAACAGCCAGTTCGGCTCACCTTTAATTCGCGAGATAGTTTGGATGATTTCTTCATTCAGTCCCTTAGGGACCTTTTCCTCTTCAATGTCGGTATAGAATCCCCATTCATATTCGCGCTGAGTAAGGTGAGTAATAGTCGCGGTATCAGTTGGCATAGCTCATCCTCGTTCACCCTATGCTTAGGAGTCGCAAGGTAAGGGAATCCCACAGTCCACAGGTCTTGCTTGCAGCTTGGCAGTGCCGAGTGAGGTAATCAGTGGGGGTTCGCTGGCTGAGGGAAGTTCCTGCAGGGACTGCTCCAGGCGTTGACGGAGTCGAGAAGCTAAATCGGCGGGCGATTGCAGCAAATCGCTCACCCGAAGTTGATCGAGCGCCTGCCGCAGCCATGCTTCGAGCGTTTGCCACAACGCGCGCAGGCTGCACTGTTGCGTGTTGTGTACACAGTAGCCTTCAGTTTCCGTGCCCGCGTGGCGCTGGCAGTAGTTGGGTTCGTCATAAAGAGGCTGGCCTAAAGCCCGCAAGACGCGACCCAGTTGAATACGCTCTGGGCTGTCCGTTAAGCGATAGCCGCCCGTTCGCCCACGCACGCTCTCTACCAGGCCTTCCTGGCGGAGTATGGATAACAACTTAGCAACATATGGTGGGGAGAGGCCTTCTGCGGCCGCAATTTCCGCAATGGTCAATGCGTGGTGTGGCGCCGCGGCCAATTGCAGGATACAACGTAGCCCGTATTCCTCTTGGGCAGTTATTTTCACGGCGATTCCCTCACTAGACATAGCCATTCTAGGAACATTTACTTTTTTGTCAAGTATCGAACGAAAAATTTTTCCACTTTTCTACTTTACTCAAGTACTTGCTTTTTAAGGACTTACGTCACAACAATTCCATCGAGCGGAACTCATGTCCGGCTAAGGTTACGGCGGCCAATCCTACTCCTATTGAGCTAATCAGGCTAGCCCAGGCCACAAGTCGCCCCGTTTCCCAAGCCCATTCTAATTCAGGCCATAAGCTAAAATGCTGGTATGCGCCGCTGGCCAAATCCAACAGCATCGTCAGATCTGCAGGTTTCGGCAACAACCAATATGCCACAGTTAGACCGCTTAATCTAAACGATTCGATGTTTTGAAAACCAGCCTGCCAGAAGGTCAAGTTTACCAGCTGACAAATCAGCCAGAACAAGGTTGTGCCTGCTAGAACCAGCGTGCTATGCTTCCCGGTTATCCCCAGCAATATGCTGATACCTAGAAACGTCGCTAAATGGCAGCAATAAATTCCCCAACCAAGGAATGTAATTGCAGGCCAGCATTCTAAAGACCAGGCCAAGGCAAGAGCTGTAGCGACCGTGAAAAGGCCCGCGTATAGAGCACATATCAGAATGCCACTTATATACCTGCTTAGCAAGGTCAACCAGCGATTAGCTGGTGAGGTTAACACCAAACAGGCCATACCACTATGGAGAAATCCCGTGATCAGCGTCGAACAACCTGCCAAACTGAGTAAGATACCGATAGGTCCCAAGGCATAGCGTACCAAGAAGCTATGCAAGAATGCGGCAGTAACACTCTTATCCCGAAATTGGGTTATCTTCACCGCACCAAACAGCAGTTCTAGTTTTCCGGGAGATTCAGGAATCTCTAATTCGTCTTCGATTTTTTCCACCCGAGGCCCCGACAGTTGCGCAGAAAGACAGACAGTAACGGCTAGCAGCGTTGCCACTGTCCAGAGGGTGCGCACCCAGAATAGTTCATACCAACAGTCTCGCCAGCTCGCCAGTAAGGCTTGGCATAACCCTCTCAGTAAGCGAAAGCTTGAGGCCAGCCTGGTGGATTCTATAGTGGCACGATAGGTCTTTACTGTAGACATGGGCTAAGCTCTTGCGGCGAAGAATGGCCTGAGAGCTCGGAAACGAACCAGCGTGATACTGGGCCACTGTAAGTGACACGACCGTTATGCAAGGCTAAGATGTGCGTAGCCCAATCCTGGAACAAATCGCGGCGATGACTGGCCAGGATGACAGTAGTTGACGGGGCCAAACGACGTAAGCACAGTTGCAATCTTTTCAGCCCGTCATCGTCTAAGGCGTTGGTCGGATCATCTAGTATCAGCAGTTGGGGACCATGTACGAATGCTGTAGCTAGGGCCACCCGTTGACGCAATCCGCGACTGAGTTGTCCGATGCGAACGTTTTGGTATTCCCGTAAAGCAAACTCTTCGAGCATTTGAGACACACGGACAGCGACCTGTGCTGGACAGACACCATGCAAATGAGCCACGTATTGCAGCAAAGACTTAACTGGCCAAAATGCTGGCAGTTCCACGTTCTCGGACAAGTAACCGACTTGCGCTAAGGTGCCGATGATGTTGCTCGGCTTACCAAACCGATAAACCTTCCCTCGAGTAGGCCGCAACAAAGATACTAGGATTCGCAGCAACGTGGATTTTCCAGCGCGGTTTGGCCCCGTTATCAGCCAACGCTGCTGGCAATATACTTGCCAATTCAGGTCTTGCAAAGCAATAATCTCCGCGCGGTTCCACCAGGCTTTTCGGAAGGTTTTCCATAGCCCTTGACATTCGATTACGAGATCACCTGCCCCCGCCATGTAGGCTCCAGACTTTACTCGATGAGCGAAACCTGACGGCCATCCTGTAAAATCCTCATGATAGCAGTGCGCAATCCCTCGGCGATTTGCTCATCACTTCCGTTGATAATTTTCCAGTTTACAGCATCGATGCGTTGATCAGGAGGCACATGTCCGATGGCCTCCATTTGGGCTAACGTATTAATGGCAACGGTATATGTGGGGTTGATAGGGCTAAAAACTTGCCCGAACCCAATACAATGGATTAAAAGCGGCTTACGGCGCGTACTGTAACCTGGTGGATTATCGGTATCTAGTGCGGCAAGTTGTTGACAGATAGAGAAAATCTGGCTCGTTACCGCTGGGTGATTGTCACTGTAGCCGGCGACGCTGGGAAATTCACTGGCCGCAGGATTAGAACTATTGAAACGAATGCGATAGTACGAGTTATAAGGCCCGCCATTTACAAAAGCAGCCGAGGCAGTCCAATTTGGTTCTCCGTCAGTCTCGAAGATGACAAGTTTTTGAGCGCCGCGTCGACCTAAGCCTCCGGCATCGCCGAGGGGGGCAGGTGGCGGATTGAAGGTTTTTAGGCTGGGGTGATTACTAAATTGGTTGTAGGCTAACATGAGACCCATGGCATAACACGTACCGCCCTGAGCGCGGGGAACTTCCAGGTTATTATAAGCGTCATATATGTTTATTTCGGTCCCAGGATTTTCGATGGTATATGGGGGAAACCAGAGCATATCTATCATGCGACGGTAATCTCTACCTAAGGGAGCTCGTACGCGGTTAAAGCGATATCCGTTTTGCCAAGATGTGCTATTAAACATAGGCACACTAAAGAAAATTAAGGCGACATGATCGTTGGGATGATTGCGCTCTATATCCAGTAAAGCAGCGCGCACTCCTAACTTGCAAGCAAAAAGTGG
>JANWVZ010000188.1 GCA_025056555.1 Gemmatales bacterium
CGAGCACATTTGCTAATCGGCTTGAACGGCACCGTTAGCATGAAGCATGGTAGCAGCGCCTATTGGAAACCTTGTTGCTCGTGGTAATCCCCCAGGGCCAACCGAGCACGAAACCAGCATGCACAGTGGCGGCTGGTAGCGGATATGTGATCACTGCCACTAAGTGGGATTAGCGCTCGGTTGCGTGACCACGCTACGTTAGCCGCGAAGCCAGCATCTAGCCGAAGGTTGATCAGGTTCGTAAGAGAACGATTTGTTGCTTATCGCAAAGGCTTGATTGAGGGCCGTGGCACGAGTAATCCATTCGAGGAAAAGCAAACGAGCAGAGCGAAGGCCCTGCGAGCAAACAAGGGTGAATTTTCTGGAGAACAGCAATGCCGGAAAAGGTGGTGATTATCGGATCGGGGCCCGCGGGGTGGACGGCAGCGATTTATGCGGCGCGGGCTAATTTGCAGCCGTTGGTGTACGAAGGGGCGGTGAATGAGGCGAACCGGCTCAAGGGTACGCTGCCTTTGGGCCAGCTCAACCTGACTACTGAGGTGGAGAATTTTCCTGCTTGGCCTCACGTGGACAGCGAGGCGCTCCAGGCGTTTTCTCGCAGTGCTTTACCGCCGGAGCGTTACGAGAATTTGCGGGGATTTTATGAGGGCAAAGCCGCTCATCGAGGGAAACGGGCTGTTTTTGGTCCGGAGTTGATGGAATACATGCGGCAACAGGCGATTCATTTCGGAGCGCGGGTGGTAACTGATGACATCGTGGCCGTCAATTTTCGCCAGCATCCGTTTCTGTTGACGAGTGCAAGCGGTGAGAAAGTTGAGGCGTTAGCGGTGATTGTGGCTACTGGTGCGCGGGCCAATTACCTGGGGCTGCCTTCGGAGGAACGTTTCAAGAACAATGGGGTGTCGGCGTGTGCGGTGTGTGATGGAGCGTTGCCTCGGTTTCGCAATCGTCCGTTGGTGGTGGTCGGTGGAGGCGACTCGGCCGTGGAGGAGAGTACGTATTTGACGAAGTTTGCCAGCGTCGTGTATGTGGTGCATCGGCGCAGCCAGCTTCGCGCGAGCAAGATTATGCAGGAGCGGTTATTCAAGAACTCCAAGATTGTGGTCAAGTGGAATCGCGTGGTCGAAGAGATTCTGGGCACGGAGGAGCAGGGCGTAACGGGTGTGCGGCTGAGGAGCACGGTAGATGACTCCTGGGAGGTTTTGGAAGTGAGCGGGGTTTTCCTGGCTATTGGTCATACGCCGAATACTGATTTTCTGCGGGGACAATTGGAGTTGGACGAGAAAGGCTATATAGTATTGACCAAGCCGCATAGCACTTATACGAGCGTAGAGGGCGTGTTTGCTGCGGGAGACGTGGCCGATCCGCATTACCGTCAGGCCGTGACCGCGGCAGGGACGGGATGTATGGCAGCCTTGGATGCGGAACGTTGGCTGGCGAGCCGAGGTTGGGCGTAATGGTCAAGGCGACGGTTGGTCAAGGTTGCTCGGCGTCGTCGCGTAGCAGCTTGCGCACGGGACGGGGAAGCGGCTTAGTCGCGGTAGGCGCAGCTGGAATAGTGAACAGCGGCGGGGGTGGTGGCGGAATGACGATAGGAGTTGGTTCGGTATCTACCACGGTGGTAGGGCTATTTCCGGGCTTGTCCGCGGGCTTGCTTACACAAGAACGTGGACTACCCTGAGGCGGTGCCTGCGGCGGACCAGACGAAGAAGGTGAATTGCGACCAGGCAAGGAAGTCCGTGTCCTGTCCATTTGGCTTGGCTCGGGAGAGGCCTGGTAAGCGGGACGAGGTTTGTCTAGGTCTTCGAGCAGGGCACGAGCCAGGCGCAATGACGGGTCGAGTTGCAGGGCGTGTTGCAGATGTTGACGAGCGAGTTGGCGATAATGCTGTTGTCTTGTCGCTTCGTGTTCGGGCAGGTGGCCCGCCCGCTGCAATAGCACCACTGCGAGGTTGTAATGGGCTTGGGCTGGCGGTAAGACTTGGGTGAAAGCGGCATAGGCTTCCTGGAGCTTATCTTGCTGAGCGAGGGCCAAGCCCAGATTGATCAGAATGCGTTGCTGGATGGTGTTGGTGGCGGGTTTGTGAGCGAAGGTCGGAGTCAGCCTAGCGGTGGCGCGGTTTTGGTGGCGTGAGTAACTGGCCAGAGCTTGTCGAAAGTAGTGTTCGGCCTCAGCAAAGCGTCCGCGTTGGTAATGGAAGTAGCCCAGGTCGTTGAGGATGTGCGGATCGTTGGGTTGCTGCTGTAAGGCGCGGTGGTATTCCGCCAGGGCTTTTTGATCTTGAGCCAGTCGGTCGTAGAGCAGGGCGAGCTTGTGCGCCAGCCCCGGACAATCCGGCTGCAGGGAGCGTGCCTTTTCATACTGGGCGAGCGCCTGGGCGTCGCGGCCACGTTCGACGAGTTTATCGCCGTGCACTATTAGCAGGCGAACGGTGTCAGAGTTTGGTAAGGCTTCCGTAGGTTGGTCTTGCTCGAGGGGTAGGGAACCGCGCGGAACTTCCAGGCGCGCGAGTGGCGACTCGGTGAGTACGGTGACAAGCCATTCGCGGCAGCCACAGATTAGCAAACAGAGAGCAAGCAAGTACGCAGGATATGGGTTACGAAATCGCATAGGACTGGGTTATGCCACAAGCGCGGAACCTGTGAAGACCAAATCTATGCATGTGGAGATGGAGTCCGGTCAGAATGGCAGCCAGCCGCCGAAGCCTCCACCAAAGAAGCCGCCACGACCACCGAAGCCGCCAAGTCCACCGAAGAGTCCGAAGCGTCCGAAGCCGAATCGGCCGAAGCCGAGACCGCCAAATCCGAATCCTCCCAAGCCTCCGAATCCGCCAAACCCACCGAACTGGCCCCAACCGAAGGAGTTGAGTAAGAACAAGTAGCTGCGAATTTCTGCTTCATCGCCATAAAGTCCGCCTGCCTGCGGGAAAGCGATGATAACGCGGTCTTGCGGATTGGGCACCCCGTATTGAGCCAGGTAATCAATGATGACCTGCCGACGCGCTTCGTTGAGTTCGTAGTCAAGTGAGGGTTCCACGACCACTGGGAAGGGCACACTGGGCAAGCGTCGGGCAATTTCGTTGAGGTGGTAGCGTCCGAAGGGTCCCAAATCACGGCCACCGAGATACCATTCGTAGTTGTAAATGACGAAATCGTCGGCTTCAGCTTTCGCGGCTTGAAGGTCAATGAACTTATGCAGGTACGTACCTACTGGCGCGGGGATAGCACCGGGCGGGATGGTGGAGCAATTGTCCACGCGGGCGTTATAGCCGACTGGGCCAAATAACATCGGGCCACATGGCGATGGGCCGCAGCACAGCGGGCCACAGGTGTGCATCTCGCAGGTATCACAACCCGCAAAGAGGATGACGGCGAGCACCAGGCTCATCAGTCTGGTTTTGGCAAACCCCCGCTGACTCATAAAGATTGGCTCCTTTTGGCTCCGTCCAGGGCGGAGTGGCCCGTCATCTTGCGAATTCTGAATCTTGTCTTAGCTGGCCTCACCGCGCGGCGTCATCCATGGGAATACTGGATGGCTAAAGTGCATAATTTCTGGCCCATCGCGACTGGAAAGAAGCTGTGGGTTGATTCCGACTTACTTGGGCAGAAGGTCGGAGTGGCCGTGCGGACCCAGGATGAAGATCTGTGAGCATTCACGGTAGCGCTTCATGCGGTGAATATCGGTCATGACCGAACTGCGGAAATCGTAGCTGCGTCGGCTTTCCAATCGGCCGTAGAGGAAAAACTCCAAGTCGCCAGGCTCGAATACGTCGGAGCCTGGCAGGGCTGGGACTTCGTTGGGTTCCAGGGGATGCACCAGTTCGGGCGTAACCAGGATAACCAATTCCTGTTCGTACTGGGTGATGCGATCGTGCGACAGGAGCCGACCAACGAACGGTATTTCGCCAAAATAGGGAACGCGATTGCCGTTGGCGGTGAGCTTGTTGGTGATGAGTCCGCCGATGGCCAGCGTTTGTCCTTCGCGGAGTTCGACAGTGGTGGAAATGGTACGGTTGCTTAAGCCGGGGATCTGCGTAACCCCGGCGAAGACCGCGCCCAACCCTGGGTTGACTTCGCTGACGTCGGCCCAAATGGTGAGGCGGATTTTGTCGCGGTCGAGCACGAACGGGGTAAAGAACAGGAGCACGCCATGGGGCACGAAAGACACGCCTTGCAGGCCGGCGGCGGTGAAACCAGTTACCACGGGTACAGGAAATTGACCGCCGACAAGTAAGATGGCTGTGTTGCCATTCATTACTGTGGCCACAGGCTCGGCTAAAGTGCGGGCGTAGTTAAGCGTGCGCAGCGCTTCGATACTGGCGGTGATTTGTCCCGTGTCGAATGCGGCAGTGAGATTAGCTAACAGGTTCTGGCTGTTGGTGGTGTGAGAGAGAATCGTGCGCCCTTCGTTGTCGGTAATGCTCCAGTTGACGCCGATACTGCGCGCCGCGGACCGGTTGATCTCCGCGACGATTACCTTCAACAATACTTGCTGCTCACCAGGTACACGCAACGCATCTATGATCTCCGGGAAGCCGGGCGTGAGGAATTGCTGCAGGTAGTTGCGTGGCAGATTGTCGAAACCGACGGCGCCTAGGTCGAGGTTGATGTTCAGCGTGGCCGGCAGCACTGTTTGATAAGTGCGGGGCACGTTAGAACGCACCAAGTCGAGGATGATCCGTGCCTCGTGAATGTCCTTGGCTTGACCCATGACCACGACTTTGTCGCCCACTAACCTCAGGGACACGACGCTGTCCGGAAACGTGCGATTGATTTCTTCCTGCAAGGCCTGCATGGCCTGCTCTAGGCGTTGCTTGTACTCCGGGTCGGGTAAGACGTTGACCAAATAACTAATCACTTTTTGCTTGGTTTTGTCCTGCACATCGGGGAACCAGAGATTGAGCACAGTCGTGCCGACTTGTAGGCCTAGGAGCGAAAGCTCGCGTTCGCTGAGCAGGTTGTAGTTGGCAATACGGTCATCGGCGATCTGAACGCGGGTGGGCGTTTGTTTGAGGAGGAGTAAGCGTGGCCGACCGACAATCACGTCGAGGGTGAAAGCAGGGTCTACGATGTTCGGATCAATGTACTGGGCGGCTTCACGGAGTTGTTCGGGAGTAGGTCGCGGCGTAGCACCGAGCGGGCTGCGAACGCCCAAAAGAGGCGTGCGCACCTGGCCTTCGCCGAAAGGCTTCAGGGTTCGCGATTCAGAGCCGGCAGGGCCGGTGGTACGGTCGGGTCCGGGAGAGACTTCTGCGGATGTGCTTCCGCGGCTCGTATTGAGAGCCGAAGACGACTGGTTGGTGCTGGTTGGAGGCGTTGCCGGTAAACTCGTTGGGGAAGTTTCCGGCTTGGTCAGTGGCACCGGCGTTTGCAGTAGGCCGCCCCGCACCACTCGCGGCGTCGGTCCAGAAGGCGGTTCGGCCGCTTGAAGAGCCTGCTGTCCTTCGGGCCGCCACCACCACCCTATTACCACCAGAAAGCAGCCCACGGTTAAGCTGATACACCCTAAGCGGCTGGAGTACGGCCAGCTTGAACAGGGGCAGGAAGAGTATGAGGTGACTACTTGGTCGGGGCCAAAGGGCTGTCGGTTTCCCCTCGGGCTTCCCGTGGTTCTATCGAGATTCACAACCCGCCTGTGCATGCCCAGCTCCGTGTCACCAGGAATATGGAAGTGTGGTCAGGAGCAAGAATCATGACTCCATGCCGTTCGGTCTCTCAATGCTGACGATAGCTGTCGAGACATCGAGTGAGTGTTGGTCAGGGCCTCTGCGGGCAGGCTCTCTATTAGTATCGGCTGTGCAGGCGGGGAAACTTTTGCCGAATTGATGGATTTTGCAGGCGGCAAAGCAGTGAAACCAGGAAAAGCCCCCAGCAGATGAAGTCGGGGCGAATTCTTAACGCGGGTACCCGCCGAAGTTTTGCCCGGAAGCAACGACTGGCGTCTGCAAGGCGAGCCAAGCCTCGACCGGTACCCCGAGCGATACCACGTATACATCGCCTGTAAACTGGCGGGCGCTTTCTGTCAGGAAGCCCCGCTTCCAGGCGGCCATCGTCGCAGTGCAATCGGCGCGAATGGCAATCCCCAGCGGTTGACCAGTGTCACAGTCCAAGCCGGAGGGGATGTCCACTGCGAGTATCGGCTTATGGCTGGTGTTGATGATTTCCAGGACCCGATCAAATGGCGGTCGCA
>JANWVZ010000189.1 GCA_025056555.1 Gemmatales bacterium
ACGCTGGAGTTGCAGGGATGGGTAGTCATTACGCAGCCTGGCGTAGAGCAGCCCGGGCAAAGCATCGCCCGCATTCGGGCTTTCAAACTGTACCTGCCAGATGGCCTCGATGAGAGGCTCATTGCGTAGGCGTTTTGGAATCCGAGTCATTATCAGCCTCCAGAATTCGGTTTGGAAAGTTCGATCCAAGGCGACAGCACTTCCAACAGCGAAAGTCCACCGTGCGTCAGTGTTGGATTGCCGCCCTGGGTGCGCCACTTCCATCGGCCCAGCGCCATAAGATGTGCGCCGTGTGGGCTGTTGATTCGGAGTGCTACCGGGGGCACGAACGGGCCTGTGTCACCGGCGCCTGGCTTGCTGCGGCCGCTTGAAAAGGTGTCCTTGAGAAACCTGGCAACTTCCCCTTCCGCGTCGGGGAAGTGGCCGGCGGCGGCGTAGCCGTGGTCGGATGTGATCACCAGCCGACGTCCGGTAGCCAAGCGCTCGACAAAGGCCCAGAAATCATCGCTGCTGAGTTGCTGGGCTGCATCTCGTGTGAGGATCTCAAGACCCTGGCCGGCGCCCGCAGCGTTATGCACGACGCTGTCGGGCCAGTGATGCCAGAACACCCAGTTGGGCGTGCTGTTGATCAGCCCTTCGCAGTCCTTCCACGGCAGGTCGACGCATTCCGTGTGGGAGGGTTGCAGCTTGTGATTGATGCCGCCGCCGTTGTTCTGCAGCTGGCTGCGGCTGTTGAAACCCAAGGCCCGCGCGAACGCATTGGTTTCTCCTGGCAGCTCGGAGGCGCAGGCAGCGACTTCATGCAAAGTAAAGCCGCGCTCTATCGCGCCCTGCAGACACCATGGGAGTTCGCGCAGCGAGAGGCCATCCAGGATCAACACCGCGCGGGCGGCAAACGGTTCATTCCACCAGCGTATCAGGCGATCTGACGTGCGCTCGACGACGTCACCGAAGGCGCTCCACAGATCCCAGCCACTGGTGGCCAAGAAGTGATCGAGCGCGCCGATCTCGCGATCACGCTTGACAACCTCGCTGGGCGCGTTATCGGCGGTCAGGGGCTTGGACGCAATCTCGACTGCACGGTCGATGATGATCCGCCATGCTGCCGCGGCGGATTCCTCGGTCAGACTCTGGAGGACGTTGGCGTCGAGACCCATCAGCTGTCTTCCTTCTCGAGACTAAGCTCGAACGTCATGCCGTCAGGCAGCCTTTTCAGCAGTTCTTTAAGTTGCGCACCGGTCGCTGACGAGATCTTGAGGGTGACTTCCGCTACTTGGGTGGCTGGACCAATACCCCAGCCTTCGAGCTTGCCGATCAGATTGAGCGGCGAGGTTGGTGGGTTGCTCAGCGGAATGCGTGGCCTGGCCCCCGCGGTTGTCGTGCCACCGCCGAAAATGCTTCGCGGATTTGGCGTACTGTCGCTATCTGTCGTATCGCCACCCGGCGTAGGCGGTGGCGGTGGTGTCAGGCCACCGCCAAACAGTCCTCCGCCAGTGCCGCCGGCGGGCGGTGGCGCTGGTGGGGTCATGCCCCCCGTAGATGGCACTGCCGAGGGTTCCATCAGGAACACCTCGTCGAGTTGCCTGCCGGTGTAGGAAAGCTTGGGGCGCAGGCGCTTCCATGCGGCGTCTTCGTCCTCGCCAGCATGGGTTTGCAGGTATTCAAGACCGCGAACGTTGATGGCGATCTTGCCGCGGGCGCAGAGGCGAAGGATGCGCTCTTTCATCGCGGTCTCGCCGAGCCAGGGAATGCAGTTTTGACCGGCTGGGCGAGGCTCCTGCAGCTCGCGCAGCAGTTTGCCAATCGATGCGTTGCTGGCGGCTGCTTCCAGAACCAAATCCTCGAAGTCTTCGGGTACGAACAGGTCGTTCGTTAGCGCCTCTTCAATCGCCTCGGGGATCTGCGATCCTTGTTTCCTCAGGCTTTCGACGCTGAACAGACACTGATGCGGATTCTGGTGATCGTAGCGATGCAAGACGGCGAAGCGGTCGAAACGCTTCTTCAGGTTTTCACGCAGCGCCCCCTCGAACTCCCTGTGCAGCTTTTTGTACTCGGGGTTCTGCCCACTCCATTCCTGTGCCTTCATCTCGGCGCGAGCCAGGATGAGCAGGTCTCGATCCAGGAAAAGATTGGTTGAGCCGGATCGAGGAATAAGGAAACGAACGGTGTTGCGACGCTTCTGGAGGTGATCCTTGACCCACCGTCCCAGCGTCTGATCGATCTTCTCCGGCTCTTCGGGCAGCACCAGGATGGGCAAGCGGTCATCCCAGCGCTCGGGCTGCTCGGCCTCGTCGAGCGTCGACCAGGGGTCGGTCTGCCAGGACTTGGGCAGCGCGATCACACGGAACGTCTTTGCCACTTCATCCGTGCCGCCAATGACGTAGCGAATCTGCTTCGCAAGTTGTGCCTGATCAGACCCGTCGGTGAACAGCTTGTCGTTGCGCGCGCAAGCCATGAGCTTGGCGCGCGGGTTTTCCTCCTCGCGAAAGACGAGGCGTGCACCATCCTGGTGGATGTTGAAGCTGTTCTCGACAATCGTCGCCAGCTCCACTTGGAACGCATTGTCGTCGATGGGTTTGTCGCGCGTAATGTCGACCTGAAGCGTGGCGGGTTCAGCCCCGGCGAGGTTGCCAACGGCAATGGAGCGCAACCAGAGCGCGCCAACGATTTCCTGCAGATGCGGCGCGCGCTTGACATGGTCGTACACCGCCTCGGTGACCGAAATGATGTTCTGCTGCGCCTTCTCGCGCAGGGTACGGTGATGCTCGTTGGAGACGGAGTCGAGCAACGCACCGATACCGGAGGCTTCATCGTCCAAGCGAAAGTCGGCCGCGGTTAGCACAGGCACCGCTTCACCACGGCTCTTGTACAGGTTCGCCAGGATGCGAATCAGATCTCGGGTTTCTTGGGCATCCGTTGCGATGAGAACCTGCTCTTCGAGCAGTCGCAAGAGATGGGGTGCAAACGGCCAGGCTTCGATAAATTCCCTACGTTTGCGGTCATGCTCTGCTGGCGGAACACCGAGTAGGCGAAAGTACTCCGAAATATGCACCGAAATCAGAGATTCGATTTGGTTCGCCGGAATCTGTGACCGGTTGTTGAAAAGGCGATGCAGCAGCATGCGCCTGCGATCCTGCTGGATGCGTTCTGCGTTGCCTCCAGCTTTGAAATCAATGGTTACAGGATTGACGCGATGCACCTGCTGGTAGGCGTCGCTACCACCGTTGCGCACCGAGATCACAAGCACCAGCAGGTCGGGGCGCTCCTTGGCGATCTCCGAAAGAATTTGGATGAAGTTGAACGCCCAGTTCTTCCAAGGGTACTGCTTCGTGTTAGTCAGACCATCATACCAAGTCTGGAACTCGTCCAGCAGCAGCATCGTCGGCGTGTGCTCTAACAGCTCGACGATGAGTTTGTCGGAGGGGATGTCCGTCTTGGCCGCCCCCATACCCTCCCACTTACCCTTGATGTAGGTGCCGTGGGGATGACGCTCGAACAGCAGATCCCAGAGAAACTTGTACCGCTGACGATGCAGGCTCTCGCCAATCACGTACATTCCTGAGCGCAGGGCGATCTTGCCAATGTTCGCATCACCAAGCGTATCCGCCCAGGTCTTCAGCCAAGAAGCCGTGGAGGCTGGATCTGTCACAGCGTGGTACAGCACCGCCATCAGGTGCGACTTGCCGAGACCTCGCTCGCCGATGACGACAACAGGACGCCCCTGGTTGGGACCGACGGCCTCGATGCCCTTCAACAAGTCACGTGTCGGGTAGGTGATCTCCAAGAACTGCTTCGCGGCGATCTGCGTCGCGCCGGTGTTTGAGTCGTTGGAGAGCTCAATGGCCGTCCCTTTGAGGCGCTTGCCTCGAAATTCTTCTCGTAGAGTCAGTCCAAGCATTACTTACGCTCCCCATCGTGCGATTGGTCCGTGGCCGCTCCGCCCCCGTCAGGTCCGGTGCTGAGCCCCCCCCTCGACTGCTGCTTGATCCAGCGGTCAATGTCACTGAGCGAGAACCGCCACGTACCGCCGACCTTGAAGGCGGGGATCTTCTTGGCTGCAGCCAGCCTGTAGATCGTCCGCTCCGTGACCTTTAGGTACTCGGCGACCTGCTTGATGGTGAGGATCTCGCCCTCGCGGGTGCTGATAGGCATGGTCATGGCCAAGCTGAGTCAAACCGCTACAGGATAGTGCAAAAGAGTACAAACCGGAACGGAGCGGAGCGGGCTTATGCAGAATTTTCCGAAGAATGAGGCTCACTGGGTGAGCCAGGCGGGATGCGCCGCAGCGTCGCAAATCGGCGGCGTCTGGTCATCGGCCAGAACTCACGTCCTCAAGGCCTACGCATTGCTATCCAGTTCGGAATGCGGGTTCGATTTCGGTGGTCGAGTCCACCACCAAGCCCTAAAGCCCGAACCCGTATCGGGCTTTCTTACGTCCGCCTGCAGCACCAGTACTGACTGGCGTTACTGGCTGGCGTTCACAGGCCGGCCACGCGAGCGTTCTCGCTGCCACTTCCTTCGCTGACGCGGTTTTAGCGGCGGTCGGTTGCGGTGGGCAACGCCTGTGGCGGTGGCGACTAAGCGCCAAGCGGCCAGAAAAAACCGCCCGCAGATGTGTAGTAGTAGGCATGCAGGAACTGGTCAGCCTGAACGCCAGGGGCGACCAATGCGTCGATTCAGCCCGGTTTAGCGCCCGTCACGGAGACTCTGGCTGCGATGGAGCGCATCACTTGCAGCGTGTCGTTCCAATCCTGCTCGAACTTGTGAAAGCGCTTTTCGGAAGACCGCTTCGTATCGACCAACACCACGCCCTGGTTCTTCGGCAACATTCGGTCCTTGTCGAACTGCTGCTCAAGGCCGTAGTTTCGCTGCGCAAGGTTTGAGCGGCGATCCGCAAGACGAATCTGCTCTTGGTAGATCTCCTTGGTCAGCGGCTACGCGCGGTCACCCACTTCCTCGAAAAAGTGCTGGAGCTCTCGCACCATGCCTGTCTCGACAAGCTCGTCGTGCGACAAGAACGTATCGGCCTTGAGGTTCGAGATGCACGCCCTGTCACACAGGTTGGCGGAGCCGATGTACGCGCCGGCATCCACCCACTAGATGGCCTTCGCATGCAGGATGTCGGGCGCCAGCTTGCAGTCGAAGTTCGGGCTGGCTTTGTCGAGAAACCACTTCAGCACCGGCGGATCGACGGCCACGGTGTGGTCGTATCGGCCAAAGCACTCCAGCGGCTTCAGGTGCTTTGCGCAGGCCGCGAATAGCTGGAGGTTGTCGCGGTTTGCGTAGGTAACCGCCGCCCGAATGCGCGTGCAGGCTCGTTGACCTCGGCGAGAAGGTTCTGTAGAAGCTGCTTGTTGAGGGGGCCGGCGATGAAGCGCAAGTCTGTCTGTGAGTGCCTACCGATCACTCAGCCTTCCAGCCCGCCTTGACCTGCGCAAGCACGGCGTTGACCTTGTCGACGACCGTCTGATCGACCTGACTGCCGTCGCCGATCTCTATCGTCACGCGGATGCGCAGCGGATGGCCTGCAGTGGCCTCGCGCAGCGCGTCGATGTGGTCGGCAAGGTCCTGGACCTCGTGTGTCTGAAGCTCCGCCGTGGCCACCTTCGAACCGTAGTGGCTAGGCGGAGGCGCTTCCTTGGCCTCGCTCTTGCGGGTCACGATCTTGACAGCCGCGGCACCGCCGAGGTCGCACGGCCAAGGACCGGAATCGAGGGTCCGCTCGATCAGGCCCAAGCGGAAGGCTTCATCGAGCGCGCTCACAACCCACGTCCATGGCAGCACTTTCCCTGCCTTGGACGAAAGAGCCGCATGGATGAGATGGGCATTGGTTTCGTCGTTCCGCCACGCCGTGGGCAGTTGCGCCGGCAACACATCAACGCCTGCGATGGGGGGCGGCGGCGCGAACAGCTGCGCCGTCTCGTTCACGAATCCCGCCGGCACGTCCTCGCCCAGCACACTCACCGTTCCATTCACCAACCAGACACGGCCACTTTTTACGGCGCCCGCCACGGCATCGATGATCGCCTGGGGAGTGGCCGCAGGAATCAGCAGATTCTCGGTGTAACCGCCCTTGTCGACCGTGACGAAGTGCTTGCCGGAGAAGTATGCCGAAAGGTCGG
>JANWVZ010000018.1 GCA_025056555.1 Gemmatales bacterium
TTAATTTCGGGGGCGGGTTCAACGTTGGCGGAGGGTTCAATTTTGGTGGTGGCTTTAATTTTGGTGGCGGATTCAACTTCGGTGGCGGGTTCAACTTCGGTGGCGGATTCAACTTTGGCGGCGGGTTCAATTTCGGCGGCATGATGATGGGCGGTATGATGATGGGCGGAATGATGGGCGGCAAATTCTTCGGATTTGCTGGAGGAGAGTTACTGCCGTCTGGAACGTATTACCTACCGTCGAGTGGCTCGGGGGTGTTTGGCGGGGGCGGCATCACCGGATTGGGCAGCCCGAGCTTCCTTGACCCGATTAGTGCGTATTACGAAAGACGTTATGCCCATTAGGAGCAGCACAACCACTGCAGTAAGTAGAGCCATTGTCGAGCGCTGCAGAATTGACCTTCGGTGTTCGTATAGGTACGGCTCAACGCTAGGTGCTGGCGCTGACCGGCAAGACTGTGGGACTAATACACCGTTCGTAAGTGAGCGCGTCCTTGCTCGGTGAGTAAACCGCAGAAGAACACCTCCAGGACTTCGCGGGCCTGTATTTCGGGGGGACGCTGGCGCTGGTTGAGGAAGTTGGACAACATAATGCCGAAAAGCGAATCCCCCATGATCTCAACAGTGTTCTCGGCAGGCACCGGTCGCATCGCTCCGGTCGTCATCAGATGGTGCAAATGGTTTACCCATCGGTGCATCGTCTGCCGACGATGTTGAAAATAAGCAGGCAACCCCTCATGACGAAAATGAACCAGTTCCTGCAAGAGCAACTGGACGGCATGAGGATGCGATTGAAAGAAACGTAAATAAGCAGCAATCGCCTGCCCGGAAAGCCTGAGGGGATCGTCCACGCCGCGAATGGAGGCCTGGATTTCCTCGTCCAGTTGGCTCATGACATGACGCAGCGCCGCGTAGAAGATTTCTCGCTTGCTGCGAAAATAACGGTAGATGGTGCCTTTGCCCACGCCCAGGGCTTGAGCAAGTTGTTGGGTGTCGGTGGCAGAATAACCCTGCTGACCAAAAAGCCGGATAGCCACTTCCAGGATCTCACGGCGCCGCCGGGCGTGAAGAGCTAAGTCAACCGGTCGGCCACGCTTTCTTGAAGCGGAAAAGGTCATGACCTTTCCTCGTCGAACGCCCCACGCCTCTGAATAGTTGGGGCCGTCGCCCGAAGCTAGAGTCTTCAGGGTAACCCGGATTGAAGCTGAAATGCGTCGCCAGGCGAGGCATTTATGGGGTCTCAAGGACTTCCAGGGCGGGAAGTCGGCCTTCGTTGGCGATAAACTCGAGGAAAGCGCCCCCGCCCGTGGAGACGTGGGTCATGCTCGAGTCTAGCCCAAAGGCTTCTACAGCTTCTGCAGTTTCACCGCCACCGACGATAGTCACTGCCCCGCCTTGAGTGGCTTGAGCCAATACTTCAGCCAAGTGACGTGTGCCGCGCCCGAATGGCTCAATCTCGAACCAACCAACGGGTCCGTTCCACACAATAGTAGCGGCAGAACGAAGCTCTGCGGCATAGCGCTGAAGCGTTTTCGGACCGAGGTCCACGCCGAGCCAACCTTCCGGAATATCACCTTCCACGACACGCGTCTGAGCTGCGGGGTCACCGCGGTCGGCAACAAGATGGTCCAGGGGTAGGAGGATTCTCTCCTTGGCTTCCTGCCACAACTGGCGAGCCAAGTCTAACTTGTCCTCTTCACAGCGGGAGTTTCCGATGGACTGACCGAGTGCCTTCATGAACGTATAGGTCATAGCCCCTCCAATCAGAATGCGGTGAACTCGGGAGAGCAAAGCCCGGATAAATTCGATTTTGTCGGAAACTTTGGCGCCGCCCAGCAGAGCAACGACCGGCTGCTTGGGACGGCTCAGCAATTCTCCCAGGATGCGAAGTTCCTTTTCCAGTAAGAGTCCGGCGACACAGGGCTTGTTCTGCCCGCGCAGAATTTGTGGCAAAGCGTGCACCGACGTGTGAGCGCGATGGCAGGTACCGAAGGCATCGTTGATGTACACGTCGCTGAAAATCGCCAATTGCGAAGCCATTTCGGCGTCATTTTTCTCTTCGCCAGGGTGGAAGCGGAGGTTTTCCAATACGAGAATTTCACCCGGGCGCAGAACATTGACAGCAGCCACTACGGCCGGCCCGACGACCTGATCCACCTTGCGCACAGGCTTTTCCAGCAACTCCGAAAGCCGGCGCGCTACATTATCCATGCGCAAGAGGGCGTCCTTTTTTGGATCCCCCTTGGGGCGACCGAGGTGGCTCATGACGATCGCCTTGCCTCCACGGTCTAACACATATCGCAAAGTGGGCAGAGCTGCGCGAATACGGCGGTCATTAGCGATGCCCCCTTGTTTATCCAAGGGAACGTTAAAATCCACGCGGATCAGACAGCGCTTCCCATGCAGGTCAGTGAGTTCGGACAAACTCGGAATAGCCATTTCGGTATCTCCGATTTGCGACTTCCGGGAGCCAATGGGTGCGTGGCTCTTCGTAAGTACGCACGCGGGGATTGGTGAGTCTTCGGTCGTCAGTGACGCACATCAGCCGCACGTTGGCCCGAGGGGGATTTGACAGTAGGCCTGCAAGCAGTGGCACGGCATCCGTCACCAGGGAATCAACCGCCCAATTGTGCGACACGTTCGACGAGGTCGGCAGTACGACAGCTGTAACCCCATTCGTTGTCGTACCAGCCGAACACCTTCCAATAGCGGCTGAGCGCGTCCTCCGGCCGAGGCGGAATCTTGACCGTGGCCTTAGCGTCAAAGATGCAGCTATGCGGGTTGCCCACGATGTCGGAGGAAACAATCGGGTCTTCGGTGTATTCCAGGATGCCGCGTAAAGCACCTGCGGCGGCGTTGCGGAAGGCCGTGAGAATGTCTTTGAGAGCGACTTCCTTTTTCAACTCCACCGTCAGATCGGTAATACTGCCATCGGGGACTGGCACCCGCAGCGCCACTCCATGCAGTTTTCCATCCAATTCTGGGATGACTTTACCGATAGCCGCAGCGGCGCCGGTGCGAGTTGGGATGATGTTCAGGCCGGCGGCTCGGGCCCGTCGCGGTTCTTCGGCGTGGATCAGGTCGAGGACGCGCTGGTCGTTGGTATAGGCATGCACGGTGGTCATCAGTCCCCAGGCGATGCCGAAATTCTCGTGCAACACCTTGACCATCGGCGCCAGGCAGTTGGTCGTGCAGCTGGCGTTGGAAATGCACCGATGCGCGGCCTGGAGCAGATGATCGTTAACGCCTAGGACAATGGTAATATCCTCGCCTTTGGCCGGCGCAGAAATCACGACACGCTGAGCACCGGCTTTCAGATGGTCAGCAAAACCTCCATGTTCGCTCTCCCGGTCAGTGAAAAAGCCGGTGGACTCGACAACCACTTCCACGCCCAAATCTTTCCACGGCAGCTTCGCGGGTTCTCGGATACTCAGAACTTTGATGGCCTGACCATCTACCAGCAATTCGTTTTCCCGAGCCTGGACTTTCTTATCGAAGACCCCGTGGACGCTGTCATACTTGAGTAAGTAGGCGAGTTGTTCGGGTTTGGTCAAGTCATTGACGGCAACCACCTCGAATACCTCTGGCTTCCGAGCCATGGCCCGATAGACGAGGCGGCCGATGCGTCCGAATCCGTTGATGGCCACGCGTACTTTTCGAGGCATGGTAGCTCTCCCTGTTCAGGATAATCAGACCCCTGCCCGCGCTGCACCGAGTTGTGATCGGGTTTACTACACATCCTGGGGCAGTAATTTCTCCAAAGTTGCGCTACGTTTTATGATAAGCAAAAGTCCAGCCTCGAACAGACACGGACCAGAGTTGCCCTCCAAGGGGAGGCTTCAATCTAAACCTTTGGCCCACGTTTTCTGGGGCAGTTCAATGCCAACGTGGCACACGGGGGCAGAGATTCATAGCTATAAGCAGGCAGCCTGCCGAGGTGGCGGCAGGTGCAGTAATGATAATCATGCTCTGCCTGAATGCCATGAACGGCTGTGATGGAGTCTCTACTCATGACCACGACCTTGCGCGTAGCAGTAACGGGAGCCGCCGGACAAGTGGCTTATGCACTCCTGCCGCGGATCGCTTGCGGCGAGTTATTTGGCCCGCAGACAAGGATAATTCTCCAACTCCTGGAAATTCCGCAAGCCATGCAGGCCTTGGAGGGTGTGGCTATGGAGTTATGGGATTGCAGTTTTCCGACGCTGGCTGACGTGATCATTACCGACGACCCCAACAAAGCCTTCCGCGATTGCCAGTGGGCCTTATTAGTTGGCGCTTTTCCGCGAAAGGCGGGGATGGAACGGAAGGATTTGCTGGGGCTCAATGGCCAGATTTTTGTGGGCCAAGGGAAGGCCTTGGCAGCAAACGCCGCACCCGACGTGCGGATTGTCGTGGTGGGCAACCCCTGCAATACGAATTGTCTGGTCGCTTACCGAAATGGCCGCGACATTCCCCAAGAACGATGGTCAGCCCTGACCCGTTTGGATCACAATCGTGCACGCAGTGCGCTGGCCCGCAAAGCAGCGGTCCGTGATGAAGAGGTAACCCGTGTTAGCATCTGGGGTAACCACAGCAACACGCAGTTTGTGGATTTTCAGCATGCGCTGATTCGTGGTCAGCCTGCCGAGCAGGTAATCGGCGACCGGCAATGGCTGGAACAGGTCTTCGTGCCACAATGTCAGAATCGCGGCGCTGAGGTGATCAAGAAACGAGGTGCCAGTTCCGCCCTCTCCGCGGCCCATGCTACGCTGGAACACGTCCGCAGTTTGTTACAACCTACCCCCGCCGGCGACTGGGTCAGTGCCGCGGTCGTTTCACGAGGAGAGTATGGAGTGCCTGCTGGACTTGTGTTCAGCTACCCCTGCACTAACCAGCAGGGATGCTACCGTCCCGTCGAGGGCTTGACTTTCGATGCTTTCGGTCAGCGCCTCTTTCAGATTACGCTCCAGGAGCTCCTGGAGGAGCGCGACGCTGTCAAGCATCTGCTGCCCGATTAGGAAACCATCAATGCAACTGCCGGCACAGAGTGGCACGAAGGCTCAAGCCGCAGCCTCTTTCCTTGGAGCCTGACCAACGCATTGGATAGGCCGCGAATCGAAGCGACTCCACGAGGCCAGGGCGAGGCTATAGACGCTGCCCTCTGTTAGCCAGCTGAAATTATGGTTTCGTCGGAGCGTCGGGTTTGATTTCCTGAAGTGCGCTGGGTTTGCTTTCCAGCAGAGGCGGCAGCGGTTGAATTTCTTCAGGCAGGATAAGTCGGCGTTGTCCACCAATACCACCACGGAAGAGATTCTGCTCGGCCGATTCACGGGCACCTTTGGGCAGATAAACGTCCAAAGGCGCTGGCATCCGTTGCAGGAGATTCTCCCAGTTCTCCAGAGAGAGTTGACCGGGTCGCGGCAGGCACACCGACGCAAAACTGCTGGTTGGATTGGCCAAGCCCAATCCCCAGTGGGTCAGCAGATGCAAGCCCGTTCCCGCGGGCAACCAGTGGGGTGCCTCCAATTCCGCCCACAGGCGCATATAGTTCAGCTCCATGTCCACGATTTCCCGCTGCACTTGGTCGTTGCGACCGTAGGGAGTGCGCAGGTAAGGCGTGATTTCCTGTATACTCAGGGCTACGGGAAACGCAGCAGACCAGGGGAATGCCGCGGCACTGCCCAGACTCAAGGCGAAAGCACCGTGCCGCGTTGGAGACACCTCCGAATACGAGTTGCCCAGCAACTCTCGCCATAACACAGCCCAGAGCGGAAATCCATGGGTTTCACTATGCAGACCGAATAATACCGTTGCGTCGCGCTGGGGGTGAAATGGCTGGGTCAACAGGTCGCGCCACAGATCGAAGCTGCGATGAAAAGTTTCCACCGCCAAGGGCGTGCGTCCAGCTAACTTGCGGTCGGCGACGAAGGCCAGACGACGGGCTTCCTTCGACTTTTCCGTTTGACCATTCACGGACAGGACCATCCAGCTGTCAAACGGTGCGCGATTATGGTTCAGGGTCTGCAACAGCTGATGGGCGCGGATCATCTCCTGAATCTGCGGATTTCTATAAGCTTCTGGAGGAAGTGTCGCGGACTGCACGTAACTGGGATAACGTTTTGCCAATTCGCTCGCCAGTTCGCGCAGTCGCTCCATGTCGTCGCGAAGGAAACCGACCAATCGGCCAAATGCCACCCATTCCTGATACGACTCGGCCCAGGCTTGTTGAGCTTCTTCGGGCCAACCTTCCTTGCCCAGAAAACGCGCCTTCATCCCCTTGGCCCGTGCCGGGTGGGCGCGAAAGAAATAGGGACTCTTCTTAGTGCCCTGATAGAGCCGACTCGTTTCACTCTGGTATGGATTCTCCGGGTCAAAAGGCGGCAACGGTTCCTGAGCAAAGACGCTCCAATGGTAGAGGATCTCGTGCGGCTCCTGTTGCGACTCCAGATGAGTATCGGGATGATAGCGAGGCGGCAGATCTAATTCGCGTGGCCAAATTGGGAAGGGCATCTCCGCAGGTTGCTTCAGGGACGAAGCCTGACCTCCGGCCAGAACGCGATAACGCCCCACAATGCCTCGGTACTGCCGACAGAAAGTGACCAAGGCTTCATCCAACGCGTTCTCGGCTCCTTCGGCTACATGGCGAAAACGCCTCAAATACTCGGTCAACACAGGATAGGTTCGCTTGAATTCCCGCAAACGCTCGGGATTCTGTCGCAGCATATCGGGGTCCCATAACTCCGGAGGTATGCAGCTCAAGTGGAAGAAGCATCGGAAAATGGGGGCCTCGTCGCTGTAGGTGATTTTGTGATGAACGACGTTCCCGATATACCAGCGCAAGTCCGGGTTACCCACTTCCCGGCGCGCGCGGGCTTCGGGATCATAAACGACCCGACGCAAAGTACGTTCCCCTTCGGCCAGCCAATTGGTGCCCTTGGCAACGTAATGATACTTGTCTTCCGCGGCGTCAAACTCCACGGCGACGTTATAGGCGAGGTCCCAGCCCATGAATTCCCAAGGCCCACGAAAGTGCGGCTGCAGTTTAGTCAGCGCCCGCAGGATCAGTTCGAGCCGACTCCATTCCTTGCGACGGAAAAGCTCTCGTGATTCCCACCACAACACACACACCAAAGGTCCGCGAAAACTGGTCAACACAAATCTCGCCGCTGAGCCGCCCAAATCCACCTGGGCCAAGTTCGTTTCTGTCAGACTGTGTTGTTCTGCTTTCCTTTCTACCACTTCCCGACGATGCACCAGCATGGCCACAAACAGGACGAGAATGAGGCCGGTATAAACCAGCTTGCGCAGCCGCGTACCCGTCAGGACTTCCGCAGCCATGACTGACCCCCTTATGCCGCTATCTCGCGAGCATTGAGCAGGTAATAGCCGGCCAGAATGTAGGGCACCAGGTAACCGGCCAATAAAATCACGCTCATAATCAGTTCGCCCCCCGGAATGCTGAAGCCTTCCGCGACATGGAGAGTGCGATCATACTGATACAAATCGGGGACAATGCCACTGACCGCCCGGAATAAATAAGCGTACCCAGTATCAATCTTCTGCATCAGGGCGATACCCCAGTTGTCCGGCAGGGGCGTGGCCATTGGTAATCCCCGTGCCAGACGATAAAGCGACTCCAAAGGCCCCCCTCCTGGATTGACGTCCATGCGGTGGATCGTTTCCGGCCCCAGTTCCCCGAGGAACTTCTGCACCTGTGGAATGCCCAGGAACAATAACGCCCAGCACAGCAGCATACTCGCTAACGCGTTGACATAGGTGCTGAAACAGGTGCCTAACACGATGACCATCACCGTGAGCGCCCAGATCCCGATTAGACCTTTCATAAAGTTCAAATACAAGCTACCCTCTCCGACGACCAAGTAGAGATCATTGGGCCCCATGCCTAGATACTGACCAAAGCTGCGACACGCGACCCGCACCTGCAGCACACCTCCTTCGCGCAAGCGCTCCAGGATGGCGGTCGGGAAGTCCACACTGTAAGTCCGCATATCGGCAATGTGCAGCGGCACTTCGTAGAAGCCGTATTTGCGTGCCAGGATTTCGTCCCAATCCTCCTTGTAACGCAGCTCTTGGGCCTCCCGACGATAGTCGGCTTCCAGAGCCGCATCCCATAGGCGCGGATTGACAAAGCGAACTACCATCGCTACACCTCCGGCGCCGCCGCCCTCATAGTCCCGAGTCATACGATAAATGTCGAACATGAACTCCGCGACCAACCGCCTGTTCCGCTCCTGCCACGACTTGTCGAAAAGATACGGCGGCAGCCGATAAAAGGTCCACACTGCTTCCTGCGGTGCGCCACCGCGAATGTGTGACCGGTAGACGAATTCGTCCCCGACATCGGTCCCGGTCTGTTTACGTTGCCAATTCCCTTCGCTGTCCAGCTCCTCGAAGTGTAATTCTCCCAGTTGGTACAACCGCGAGCGCATCGTGGAGGCCCGCGCCAGCGGGGAAACCTCGCGGAAGACGTATAAGAAGCCCAGGTTCCCAATGATCAGGAGCATCACAGTCATAAGAACAATTAGTCCGACCATCCGTCCCAACAGGATTTCCAGACGCCGGACCGGCTTGGTTACCTGAGTGTGAATCGTTTGCCTTCGAATGTCTGTCGGAATGCTGAAGCAAGCCAGTACCGAGGCGGTTACCACCATCAGAATCGTTACCGTGCGATACAGAAGGTCCACATAGGTCCGCCACTGGTCCTTCTGCTCGACCTGGATAAACCAGCTGCCGACAAGCACGAGTAACAGCAGGACAGCGAAACTCCAAAGCGCTTTCTGGCGCACGGTTTCCAGAATAGTCAGGCGTGCGATGGCCCAGATGCGTCGCCAACGACACACCAGCAATTCGAGGATAAACTCCCAGGCGAAGGCTAAAATGGCTGCCAGCGCGGCCACACGCCAACCCAGGCGTGCTACCGTAAGCCAGGTGCCACCGCTTTCCCCAGGTCCACGCCCCGACACCGTACCGACCAGCGCCACTCCCAAACCAACGCCGATCAGCGCCAGCCACAGCCATAGGCTGCGCCGTTTCCAGACTTCCTCGGGCCGCAGTTGGCTCAGGTTCCCCGCTAAACCATGAATGACCAGGCTTCCGCGGCCCCAAGTCCGGCGCAACACTTCTCCGACCAGCAAAAACAACAGCGCACACACGCCAGCGCTGTTTAACCAGTTGTTCCAGGCCGTGCCCAGATGTTCCAGCGAGGCATATGGAGTTTCAATGACCAGCGCCGCCAACATCGCTTCTCCCCTCCCAACCAGGCAGGCCTTAGGAGTTGGCCGAAACCTCGGTGCGGCCGGCCCCCACTGCCGATGGAGCCGTCGCGGCTGTGCGCTCTGTGCGAGGCAAATACCGACGTCCCTGATGCACCTGGCTCTCCTTAACTATCCGCAGGAACAATTCTTCCAGCGTAGTCGTCGGGTGCTGGACAGTGTCCAGCTCACCGCCATGCCGGCGAATCACTTCCTCCAAATCGTGCCTAAACTCTTGCGTCAGGGGCACCCGCCGCGCCCGCATTTCCACCACGTCTGCAATTTCCAGCAATTCATCCACCCGCCCCAGTTCTTTCAGCTCCCCTTCGTACAGAATGGCGATGCGATCGCAAACATCCTGCACGTCGTCCAGGCGGTGGCTGCACATGATTACCGTCTTGCCTTGAGCTTTCAGTTCCAGGATCAGGTCTTTCATCCACCGCGTACCAATCGGGTCCAGGCCTGAGGTCGGCTCATCCAGGATCACCAGTTCGGGGTCGTTGATCAGCGCTTGGGCTAAACCGATGCGCTGCCGCATACCTTTGGAATACTCGCGTAAGGGGCGCTTCTTATCGCGACTCAGGCCCACTTTTTCGATCAGCTCCTCCGCACGTTTTTTTCTTATTTCCGGACTCATATTGAACAGCCGTCCGTAAAAGTCCAACGTTTCCTCAGCGTTGAGAAAACGGTACAAATACGACTCCTCCGGCAGGTAACCGATCCGCTCGTTCTTGGCCACGTCAGTTCCTGGCCGACCGAACACCAGGGCTTCCCCCTCCGTCGGGAACAACAACCCCAGCAGCAACTTGATCGTGGTGGTCTTGCCTGAACCATTCGGTCCCAACAAGCCGAAGACCTCCCCACGATAAATCTGCAAATTGAGCGCACGCAGGGCCTCTTTCTTCTTGCGGCCCCAGAAATCCAAATACACCTTACTCAAGTTCCGCGTTTCGACGATGACCTCGCCATTGACCAAGTTGTTCGTGGACATGCTGGCTCCCGAATCTGGATGAAACTTAAGGACGATTCTTCCGATCCTGACCTCGCTAGTGGCAGCGGGTCAGCATCTATCCGTATTGGAAGAAGTTTCAAAGGATATTACGAATTTCCGACCCTAATCGGTTTGTCCCGAAAGGAGTTGGTTCCTCTGAGCCTCTCTCTGAATCGAATGGGCCTCCTGCAGAACGGCTGGGCCATCCTACGAAATAATTATTGCTCCTCTCCAGAAGGGCAAGGGGTCAACCAGAAACCACACCTCAGTACCTCAAACAAGATTACCTTCATTGGGCAATACTCAAGGTCCGAACGGAGGAACACCGGATGTGCGATGAGGCCAAGCAACAGCAACGGCCGGCCAAACTATTTTTTTTCAGGGCGAATATATCCGATGCAAACCCTGTGGATCGCTCACCTGCGTCCGCCGCCGCGAGGTGGTGATTGCTGGGGCGACTTCGATGGTGGTGCCTTCTGTTCCTTTTGCTTCCTTTCAAATTCAAGGATTTTTAAACATCGGCCCGCATAACCAAACAGTTCTTCCAACTCATCGGGCGGCAATTTCTTGAGCTGCGATGCATATTGCTTTCCGATAACCGAGGCGATGGTCTGCGCCGACCGTTTCGGGTCCGGCCGAAGCCAAATGGAGTTACCCAAGCTCTGTGCCAGCTGCACGGCGCGTTCCAGTTTACCCGTCTGGGCAAAATAATTGACCCATTTCTGCCATTCGTTTCTGGATACGTCTATCAAGCTCTTCGCAATCTTTTCCGCCAAGGTTACTTTTTCATCGGGAGTCATCAGTACAGTCCCCTGGGACAAGCTATACCTTTCTTGAGTTCGTTACACAGGGTTTCCCACGCGTTCTTATCGAAGAGATCGCTCGCCTTGCACTGTTGGATACATCGTCCGAGATACTCAAGTAGTTGCTGCCCGGAAAGCTCCGAGCGGCCCAGTTGCATTCTGCCCCGTTCCAAGCTCCAAAGCTTGAGGCTGGGGGCCAGGAAGCGGATCATCCCGAAACAGCGTGGCTTAGCCCCTCCAACCTTCGGATATAGCCAATTGACCAGCTTGCCTTGTGCATCAACATCCCAACCCAGGCCACAACAAACCAAGCCCAGTTCCTCAGGACGAACGTTCTCAAAGAAGACAGTTGTCCTAAAATTGGTGCCTCGAGGCACTGCTTCGACAAAGCGATGGTTTCTCTCAGGCCGAAGATTACCGAGAGACTGGAATTGCTGGCCCGAGTAAAACTTACGACCACGCGTCAACCGCGGAGGCCAAAGCTCGTTAATCTTGACGATTTGTGTCTTTACCTCCTGCTCCGGCAAGGCATCAGCGAAATGAACCCGCCCGCGCCAACCCGTTCGGCCGAACAAGTTACAGCTGACGCACACTTGCTGGTCGTTTTCTCCACAGCGCTGATGGGACGGCTGCACATACTCCCTGCTCCCCGCCTGGGATATACACGAATTGCTCATCGCCTCGACCAGCGCGCGAATCGCTCCTTTCAGGCTGGTTCCCGGCACACACAGCTGACCATGGCGACGATAGAAAGTGTACCAGACTTCCGGCTCATCCTGTCGCGCACCGGGCTTAAAGTCATATGCCCCCGAACCGACATATAAGTAGGCCGACTCCACCGAAAAAGACACATCCAACCGCCCAGTCAGCTGCCGAAACACCTCCAAGCCCGTCGGTGCGGATTTGCGCGGTTTTCCGGATACAGGTATCCACACAAAAGGTTTCGGACTACTGGCTTGACGGCGGGACGACGGCTGGCTCATGATTTCCCCTCCAGAGGCAGGATTTTCCTCGGACTGACAAAGGTGGCTATTCCATCCCGATAAAACACCTGGCTGGCTAAGTGGGCTTTAGGAGCTTGTACCACGGGGTACTCTCGAAACTGTGGCATGTAGCGCCGGTCGTGCACGTCGAGCAACGTAGGAATAGATTGGGGGTCGTTGGGCGGGTGCAGTGGTTCGCGCGTCCAATCGCCGTTGACCCGTTCCAGTTCTGCCAGGCTTTGTTCTGTGTCGCTCAACAGCAGGACGGCAATGTAATCACCCGTGTGGCACCATCGTATCTCCAGTTGGTCATTGAACGCCGTTCCATTTTCGCGTAATTCTCGGCTGAAATCGCAATGGGCCAGGTCCCACGTCAGATACACGTGCGGACTGAGCCTTTCCAGCAGCGCTTGCAGTTGCTCTAAGTGGAAGCGGCCCCGATAGACAAATGCCTGCTGGCGTTGCTGAACCATTCCGCTCACGCTTTCCCCTCCAGGAGTTGGTTCAGACTGGCAATGCTCGCTTTTTCTATCTCCGACCATTGCTGAGCCTGATAAGTGCGCTGGAGCAATACCGCGACATCGTGCACTTGCGTCGGCTGTGGCACATTCATGAGCTTATCGGAGGCAGACACCCCATATTCACGCCGATTCTGATCATCCAGAAACATGCCCACACCCCACAACTCGCTTTGCGGGATACCGGTTTTTTTCGCCAGTGCAAACGTCGCCTGCTGAACTTGCATGGCCACTTGACCCAGACCCCGATTCTTACCAAAGCCAATCTTGACGATGCCGTCGTTGATGGCCTGTAAGGTCAGTGCTAATAGTCCCAAGTGCCAGACCTCAAAATTTTCCAAGACCAATGCCCCCTGAAACTGTCCCGCGACCAGGACTTCCATGTCAAAAGGCCCCACGGCCACGGCATGGCTCAGGCGTGAGATGGCTACGCCGTAACGCGTTTCCGTCTTTGTCGGTCCGTTGGGATACATATCGGTAAAAGACAGGCGTCCGCGAAGTCGTGTGTTACCATAGATTTTGCAGGCGCGACACGACTGCCGGTATATCTGAGCGGCGACGTTTTCCTTCGTGTTGTTTTCCGACTTTGCGTCTACCCGCTCCAGTTTTCGGCCGCAATAGCTCTCCAGGTTTGGGAATGGCTCGCAGGCAAACTGAGGGTCTGCCGTGCGCAGTACCTTCTCACTGAAGCTGCGGAAAACCCCTTTCAGCGAGGAACCGGGAATAAAGACGCTTTCGCCGTTGGCCGTGAACGTGCGAACGAACTGCATGTCCGGCAACGCCGGGTTAAGGGAGATGCCGCCGGACTTAATCAGGATCGGCGACACTGGCCGCAAGGTGAAGGTCAATTTCAAGGAGTTCCAAAGCCGTTTGTGCATGGTAACTTTCCCCCTGTTACGATAAGTGAGCCAGTAAGGCCTGACGAAAGCGTTCCGCAGCCGTGGGCGGCGGTATTTGTCCCCCTAGATATTGCAGCAGGTCTTGGGCCTGGATGCCCTGGACTTGCAAACGGACTAACTCCATCCAGCCCAGTCCGCGGGTCGTCTTGCCGCCTAACGCCAGGTGCCCGTTTCCCAGGGCCTCTAAGGCGACTAACACCAACCCGACTTCCCAGTCGTCCACATTTTCAAGAACGAGGTTCAGGTCAAATTCCGCACCGGCTGGCACGGTTTCGAAATCGAACTTGATACCCGTCCGCGCCGTTCCCAGATCACGGTCAATACCTACCCCATCGCGGACCTCGGTAAGCCGAACTAAACTTTCCGCATTCCGCAACACGGCATCCTGGAACGACACTCGCGACGCCAGCCATTGGGAGCCATAAAGTCGGCATACGGTACAGGATTTCTCCCATAACTTTTCGGTGAATGTTCTTTCGTCGGCTGCTTTTTCGCTGATTTGCTCTTTGATTTTGGGGGTTACACAGCGCTGGTCTTCGTCCAGAGGATCGCACGCCGAAACCACTTGGCCATTAATGCGCTTCCCAAGTTGCTCCAAAGTACGCACCAAACGTTCGGTGAAGGCGCGCAGTACTCCCTTGAGGGAAGAACCGGGAATGAAGGGAACCCCCTCCGGGGTCTTGATGACCGGCAAATCCGAACCAGTGGGCATGAGGGAAGCCCGGCTGCCTATGGATAACGCCGTGCGGGCGCGCAGCGCTCCGGTAACAAAATAGCGGTTCTCGAAATGGAAAAAGCTCTTCATCCCTGCCTCCCTCCTTTCTTGACAGTGACAAACTTGCGGGTTAGGAAGCCGAAGTAGTACCGCGTCATCTCCCCACGCGCCTTAGCCACTTGCCCTGGATCAGTAATCTGATGCTCGCGGCACAACGTCTCGGCCTTATTCTTGATCTGATCCAAATCCGTCAACAATCGCTGGGCAAACTGCGGAAACAACTCTTCGCGTCCCATCTGATAGCCGATATAGTTCTTGATGACCGCTAAGGAATCGGTGGCCGCAGCCAGGTTCTGCAGGTTGCGCAATTGCGATTCTTCCAAATCCCTGCGCCCCGCCGCGTTGGTCTGCTCGATACATTTTTCTGCCAGTTCGACGAGGTAATCCAAGTTTTCTTCGACCAGTTTGAGGACGTTCTTCGTGGCAGTCATACAGGCTTGACCTCCTCATGAAAGGGATGGCAAATCAGGATCTCGCCCAAACCCTCGTCAGTTCTGCGTCCAATGCCGCGACGTTCCAGTTCTTCCAACCAGGGGACTATAGATGTCGCTGGAAGGTCCATCCGAAAGACGTAGGTGCTCGCAGCCGCTACTGCCAAGGCGGTGGGTTTGGGCAGTCCCCAGGCCGTGGAAAAGCCTCCGAGGAACACTCCCTGAACCGCCCACCAGATGGGTTGCACCGGAGCCCCCTGATACTCCAATGTTGCCACCAGCGTGGGAATGTCTTCCGGATCCGTGAGCACCGCTGGAGATAACAGGTCGAGACTGAAATAAGTCCCCGGAGGTTGGGCGGGCAGAATACTGCCGCATTGCTGCGCTAAGTCCGCCAGTTCCTGCCAAATCTGGGCCAGTTTGCTGTTGAAATCCAGGACGCGCTGAGCGAGCGGCTTGAGAGTTATCTGAACAGGCTCGCACCGTACTCGTCCAAAACCGCGCGTGGTCAAGCCTCCCACTCCGACTTCGTTGAGAGCGCGACATAAATCATCCACACGTTGCGAATCACTAGCCCATACCCGACCGACAAAGTACAGTTGTTCCTGTCCGTCGCCAATCTTGGGAGGAATGGACACGACCCGATAAAGCTGGGCTTCCTGCGCCGCCCGTCGGTACCGACTCAGGGATACTTTGGTTTGCAGAATCTCTCCAGGTTTAATTTCACGATAAGCAGAACCAGCGCGGATATAGTAGCCCTTGGCTCGCTCCATTCTCTGATAGCACTTTTCGCCGGGAGACTTCTGCTCGGAACAGCGAAGCAGGAACGGTACCGGGAACCGACCGCCCAAACGGACTAATTCGCTGTAAGCAACCGCTGCCAATAAGGAATCGCGGATTCCGTGGCTCTGCAAGGTAGCATCGGTGCCCTTGAAACCGGGATGGAGTTTACATTTTACTGCCGTCGCAGGGAGCGGCAGGCTGTAAGCCTGGGGGTCGGTAGTGGGGAAAAAACTTCCGATGCGTAAACCTGCAACGGCACGGCGAATTTCCGACGCTCGGCCGTGCGACTTCATCCATTCGGCAAAAGCACCGCGCAGAACACTACCAGGCAGACAGTCCTGGGTATCTAAGTACCCGCCTCCTATCTTGATACCGCCCGATCGAATCGGTTGTTCCAGAGTTAGGCGTAAATAGCTGTGCATCATGCCGAAGTTCCCTGCAAAGCCCGGATCATGGTCGGGAGATAAGCGAGGAGATCCTGGATAGCCAGAATCTGGCCGTCGCAATTCGCCTGAAACTGGTCTAAGCAGACCCAGCCCAGGCCTCGAGAACGCGCTGCGCCTAAGGCAAAACCCATTCGTGCCGCTACGTAAATCAGGGCAGCCGCCTGGCGCGCCCGCTCCACGTCAGGGAGGATACCGTCCAGCTGACAGGAAAATCCCGATGCCCAGGCGAGTTCCGTGGAAAAGAGGCGTTCCTCGAAACTGGCACGGCGAAAACGGCTCAAGGAGACGTTCATCCGCACGTCCCGCACGCCATCCCGCAGCACGGCATCGCTGAACCTTAGCACGGCCCGGTGCTGCGGCGCGCCAAACAGTTGACACACCAGACAGTGCCCGCACATCAGATTGGCCTTCGACCCATCGCAAACCTGCACCCCCCAGCCGCGCAAATGCCGCTCACTCGATTCCCGCAGCCAGCCCTTGATCGTCGTCGCGGGGATGAGCGGATATTGCGCCTGTGCATCCAGCAACAGCGCCTTATCTATGTAAAGTTCTGCCCGTTCTCCTGTGATATGCACAGGCGACTTGAGTTGAAAAGTAAGCTGAATTTCCAGCTTATGTGCCATAGCTTGTGCTCCGAAGCTCCTTTGTGCCCAGGTCTGCCAACTCCAGCGCGTCTAATAAAGCGGTTTCCCAGTAACTGCCTTTAGGCGTGCTGGATTCCACCCAGAACCAGTTGGTGTTTGCCTTGCCATTCTTTCTCCCATGGAGAATCAGGTCGCGCACCTCGCCAAACAGCTTCTGCAGTTGCAGATGAGGATGCCGCGTCGCCTGATAAAGAGCGTAATTGATGGAAACCAGCGGACCTTTCTCTAAACACTCGGCCAAAGCGCGGCGCTGAGACTTGGGGATGCTCTGCAGGCTAGTCGCCAATTGGGATAATTGCTCCGCTTCGTGCCAGGTATATGGTCGGCTGGTGAGCAAAAGCTTAGCGGGCCCGGTTTGTTTTTCGTAAAGGCTCTTCATGGTGACGCGCGCGGAATTTGAAATGACCGGGGAGCGTAACCACAAATGACACAAAGTGCCCATCTCAGTTGCGCGTGCCCAACGCTTGGCTTCTTTGAGAAGATCTTCAGCCAAATCTATGAGAAAACCTATCGGATACTTCACATCCGCAATCGCCACTCCCGCGGACATGGTAGGTTTGCGGTCGCGGCGTGATCCTGGAGAGAATTGCTCCTGAAGCTGCCTGATGGCACTATGTTCTTCAAAACGCCGTACCAACTCTCGAGCCACGTCCCAGGCCGCACGATAAGGCACGACCACAATGACATCGTCCCCGCCAATTGCAATGATCTCGAACGGCGCTGCCCGCCAACGCCACTTCCCCTGGATCAGCACATCCCGGATCAGCACGTTGAACAAGGCCTGGAATAAGGCATCTCGCGTTGCCTGGCGTAAAGAGGTGGACAGGAGATGGTAATCGTGAATCGTTCGAGCCCGTTGGAGCAACTCCCCCATGTTGTTACCGTCGGCATAGATAACGGCCAGACGCCCTTGGCTGCCCACCATTTCGCCAAACGACTCAGCCGGCTCAATCTCGACTTCCAGGCGAAACTGTTCCCGGAGCCAATCCTGCAGGTCTAACAGATAACCTCGACGTTTTGTGCGTCCCCGTTCGCGTTTCTGCCAGCAAATCGTGCAAATTTCCTCCCCCCGTGTGTGGTCGTATTTTCCGGAAGGACGTTTGCCACACGAGTCGCACCTGCGATAAACCGGCAGCGTTTCAATAAAGGGCACCAGCGTTTTCTGCCGCTTTGCCTGTTGTAACTGCGCAACCAGATAGGCCAACCACTCACCAAAATTCTTACGCTCTTCTCGCTGGGAGACGAAAGGATTGAAATGGCTCGCCAACAGTTCCTCAGCTATCCCCCGCCCCCGCAACTGCGCCAGGGCCAACGGCGCGGGAAGCGGTAGGCCTTTTTCCAGGTCTCGATATGGTACCGGTTCGGAGCACACTACCGTGATCGTAGCGGTGGTAGTGTGGTCGAGATAGAGCCGTTCCATCAGTTGCTTCAATTCCTCGGCTCGATTCTCGCGCACGATCGCCAGGAAACCGCCCCCACCGCAATATATCCCCTGGACATCGTGAATGAATGACGGCCGAACCGTGTTATGCACCCACTCCTGCAAACGTGACCTTCGCGGTTCTGGCGCCGGCCCTCTTTCCTGGGCCACTTGCAGCAAATCCCCGATAGCCTGTTCCAGCTCAATCAGAATCTCGCTTCCCCCGCGTATTTCAGGAAGAGTGGAGGTTTCAAAAACGTAGCTCTTGATAGCATCCGTGTCGCCCATCAGCAGACAGACACGGTCATCCGGCGCAAATTCCGCCATAGAGTAAATCCCTATTTCTTAATGTGTGGCCTAAGCTAGCATGGTACACTAGAGGCCGTTCCCAAGCTCAGCATTCCCCTTGTCCATCAGAATAACGAAACTCGGTGGCCCGGGGTGACAAAATTTTTCCAGAAAAAAGTTAAAGCGGCATTTTTTTCGGCCAGATGGCCAAAGGCCGACTTCCCATTATCCCCTGGACAACATCATCCAACCGTTCATAAGCGGGGGCAAACTGCCAACGTAAGGCCAGCGAGCCTGTCTTCTCCGAGACCGAAGTGCAAACGCCCCAGTAACTTGAGCAAAAACATGCCAAGCCACAACAGCAACAACGCCGAGGCCAAGACCGCGATTTTTCAGCTGACCAACTGAATCCCCCCAAAGTGGCACTGCCACCGTGTTCTTAAGACTTAGAAGCTTGCGAACCTGAAGATTCAGAATTCGATTTATTAGCAGCTCCGGTTTCGACGCTTGTGCCAAGTCAGGAAGTCGCGGGAGTCTTGCGACCATACCCATCGTCGCTGGCTTCTTGCGGATTATCCGGAGTGGAAGCACTGGAGAACTTCCATGGGAACACTCGTTCAGACTTCCCAACGTAATGTCCGAATTGATTGCGACTTCTGACACGCTGTGGGTTGTCATTTGCCGAAGCAGGGAATATGATGCAATTTTGGAGAAGGTTACCGGGGATGGCCATCTTGGTGATGGGGAGAGCGCATGAGTTCAGGTGGACGGGAGCGAACTGACTATTGGACCGCTCGTGGCCGCGATTGGCCGAGTGTACGTCAGTTCAATGTGTTTCTGGAAAACCGTGTCGGAATGTTGCTTGAGCTGGTGCGGAAATTTGAAGTCGCCAACAATCGGATTGTTGCCTTGTCGGTGGATGATTCCGTGGACTACGCCATTATCCGGTTGGTGCTCCGCGATCCCGACCGTGCCCGTGAAACGTTCAATTTGGCTAACATTCCCTATATCGAGAGTGATTTGCTGGTCGTTCAGCTGCCACCTGACCCGCATCCACTGGTGGATATCTGCAAGGCACTGCTGCAAGCGGAGATCAACATCCACTATGCCTATCCGTTAATGCTGGCGCCTGAGCGGCCTGCACTCGCCCTGCACGTGGACAATCACGAGACTGCCGTCGCCATTCTCCGTCAACAGGGCTTCACCATTCTTACCGAAGCGGATCTCGGAGATTGAACCGTCGCGCACGTCAGAACAACGCAGGTTGTTCGGTAACCTCGCGGCGCAAACGCAAGCGAACCCATGGGACGCGGCGTGTCACCTTGCACAGCCAGTGGTGCATTTCCTCCTGCGTCATGCCGGAGAACCCATTCGCAGAACATTCTATGGTCAGGAAATCGAAAGCTTGAGCCAAAACCAGCGTCTGCCGCTGTAAGAGTGCCCATTCCTCGGGCTGGCGCAGTTGCCAGGTAGTCCCGCAGGCTTCGGAGCTTCCAAGCCAGGGTATCCTAGTGGATTCCAACCACTCCGGTGGTGAAGCGCTCAACCAACACCACGGAGCACCGCGTTGCGCTGCCTGCTGGCGCTCCTGTTGTAACGCCCGCAGGAGTTCTTGCTGCCAAGACCGTTGACGCTCCGCTTCATCAAAGTAATGCCGAGCCGCGGTTTCCAGGCCGGTCACGTACATCCAAACCTGAGCACGTTCCAGGAGAAACGGAGGCACTTGCGTAATCAGCGTTGGGCGCAGTCGCTCCCGCCATTGTCGCAACCCGTCCGCAACCAGTTTCATCAGGCTGCGGCATCGTTGCAGGACCGCTTCCGGCTCTGCAATTTCCCAATGAGCGATCAACTGAGTCAGGGACAATCCCACTACCGCCAACACCGCCTCTGGAAACTGGGAGCCTATAGGCCCTTCATCCCGTACCAGACTCACCCGCCCGTCTGCCTCCATCCATAACCGGCGCAAACTCGACCACACCTCGGGCGTCTGGCTGCCGCCATGGACATGCCAGACCAGGAAAATCGGTGCGCAGTTCAGCCAATCTTGAAGCGTTTCCAGTATTGTTTGGCGAATAGTCGCTAAATGATCTGCCGATGGCCAGAATTGTTCGGTCTCGAACAAAGCCCCAGTTCGCTGCACTGGTGCTGCTGGAGCAGCGCGGTTCAAGTGCAGGATCAGACTAAGCCCCAAGTATCGGCTTAGTAAAGCTAATTCTCGAAGCAGGACTGGAACCTCACCAAGACGATGTAGCAAGAGATCGAACTCCATGTTGCCTACAATCGCCGCCTGGCCAATCCAGGAGCGCCAGCTTTCCCAATAAGCCCAAAGCGAATTCTGGGGGAGTGCCTTGCCCCCAGCTCCGGAGAACCGCTGGCTGTCCCGCATTGTGGGTAGCCAGATCACGGGGGCAGCGGCTAACTGCCAAGGGTGATAAATGGCATGCAGTGTCACTACTCCGCGACGATGCAATTCCGCGAGCGGCTCCGGTACCAGCGTCTCCAAAACCTCCTGCGCATAGCTCTCGTAACCCCGACGCCAAATCTCCTGAGGAAACGAAGGCGCCGCATGACCCGCGACTATGGGTGCGAGGCTGGCTGGCGTGGACTTATCCTGGTTGTGGCTGCAGGGAGTTTTCGCGAATGCCCCGGGCGGAGATAGAATCAACTTGTCCGCCCAAGAACCACGGCCTAGTTGCCGAAGCAGGTGCGTCAGCTGCTGCCGCAATTCAGATTCGATCCACAACCGTCGCGATTGACCTTCGCGAGTGAGCAAATGCCAAACGCTCTCCGCCACTTCCTGCACCACAAATGGGTCGCGTTCCCCGGCTCGCCGCGCCGCTTCGTGCAGGGCGGTGATTATCTTCAACGGCTCCAATTCCTGCCAACAGCCACCCCAGTGAACCAACCAACGCGGTCCCTTATCGGAGCGCTCAGGCATAGGAAGAGCACCGTTGGCGATTGAGCATCGGTTTGACTTCCTCGACAAACTCACTCACGTCTTTGAACTCCCGATAAACGGAAGCAAAGCGCACGTACGCCACCTGATCCAGTTCCTTCAGGTATTTCATCACCAATTCGCCGATCACCTGGGACGGCACTTCGCGATCGTACTGGCGATAGATTTCCTGTTCAATGTGGCCAACTAACTCTTCCAGGCGCTCCTGACTCACGGGGCGCTTGTAGCAGGCTTTTTCCAAACCCCGCAGAATCTTCGTGCGGTCGAAGGGTTCACGGCTCTGATCCTTCTTGACGACGTGCAGCGGATTCTCCTCCATGACTTCCACCGACCAGACGCGCCGACCACAGCGGGAACAGCGCCGCCGACGGCGAATCGGAAAACCGCCGTGATTCGTCCGTGTATCCGTCACCTCAAAATTACCGCGCCGACAAAACGGACATTTCATGGCTCGCCATCCTCAAATGCATCTACTTATTCGGATAAGGCCGCGACCAGAAGTTTTCCCCATCCATGTTGAAAGGCGTTCGTACTTCGATTTGGCAATCGCCCAAAACCTGGCACTGGCAGGCCAGACGTATCTCCGATTCGTGGCCAATGGTAGCCAAGCTCAGCCCCAGACGAAACCGTTCCCGCCATGTTTTGGGACTCAGGTTCTCCACGCCCTTCTTGACCAATATCCAACACGTTCCACACATCCCGAAACCGCGACAGTTGAACCAGCGATCCAGCAGGCCGCGATAAACCTGCACTCCGTTTTTCAATAATTCCTGCCGCAAATTCGCACCGACAGGCACCTCGATTTCTTTCTTCTCGTTCACAATCGTCACTTTCGGCATAGCACTCCGCTCCAGAGAGGAAACGAGCATTTCGACTACAAGTTCGGGCTGATTGTACAAACTGCAGCGCCAACTGTCCGCCCAAGCCGCCAGCAGTTGCGTTAGCCGGAATCATCTGCACTGCCGCAGCGTTTTCATCTTTCGCCCCTTTGAAAAAACGCCGGTTCGGCGGGAGCGCACCCAAGAGCGTAATGCCCACTAGCCGCTAACTCCTGACGTGCACAGCTGCCCTACTTTCCCTTCCTTGGGGCCAGTCAATTTCGGAACTGGCCGCCGCGGCCTACGCAGTGATTCCCCGCGTCAACCGCATGAACGCTGTTTCGAGGTTCACGTCTTCTTCTTTCAACATGGTCAGTTTGAAACCCGATTGCACCAGAAGGTCGGGAATAAAGCTGTAGTCGGTTACCCCAGCCACCAGCTGAACGCGAATTTCGCCAGAACGCAAATCCACACTGTGCACTTGAGGATGCTTTTCCAGACACTGAGCGGCCCGGTCGAGCTGTTCGGCTACGCGCACCAGGACTACCAACTGCGGTTGCACCTGGGCCAACAAATCCCGTAAATTGCCGTCATACAGCAACACTCCCCGCTCAATAATGCCCACTTTGTTGCATACGTCAGCCAGTTCGGGCAAAATGTGGCTCGAAATCATGATCGTCTTGCCCATCTGCCCCAGGCGCCGCAACAACTGCCGCATGTCAATCCGTGCCCGAGGGTCCAGACCACTGGCCGGCTCGTCCAGCAACAACACCTGAGGATCGTGGAGCAGCACACGCGCTAAACCCAACCGCTGCGTCATGCCGCGCGACAAGCTGGTGGCCGGTGCATCGCGTTTGAAGGTCAGGTTCACTAACTCGAGCACCTCTTCACATTTCTTCCGCCGGGCCGGCCCGTTGATGCGGTAGGCTGCCGCAAAAAACTCCAGGTACTCTATCACTTTCATGTCATCGTACACGCCGAAAAAGTCCGGCATGTAGCCGATCAATCGGCGAATCTCACGCGGCTTGTTGTAAATGGAATAACCGCAGATAGTTGCCTCACCCCAACTCGGTGCCAACAACGTGGCCAGTATGCGCATCGCTGTGGTCTTGCCCGCGCCGTTCGGCCCGATAAAGCCATAAACGTCTCCCGGTTCCAGTTTGATGGTTAACCGATTCAGCGCGTACAAATCTCCGTATTTTTTCGTCAAGTCGCGCGTTTCTATCATGGGCCTGTCACCGCAGCCGCCTGAGCCGTCCCAAGTCTTTTCGGACGTGGTGTCCGTAAATGTGGCACTTCTCTGGACGCAATCTTCCTTCACCATTGTAGCAACCACGAACTCGGTGAGCGACTCAGGCCTGGGCAGTACCAAGCCTTCCGTTCAGTGAGCTTGCAACATCATTCTCGTCCCTCTCGCAAAAACGACACAACCGCCTTGCATGAGATCTTCCGTTCAGCGAGCTTGCAACATCCCCTTCATCCGTACCTTTCATGCTCGGAACCAGCCTTCCGGCGAACGTTTCATAACGAAAGCAACCCCAACATGGAAATTCGCTCTAGTCATTGCCTCTTCAGGGACTTGCTTGGCAAACTCCATTTTCGGAGCAAACCGTCCCATCGAGCAGAAACGCGTTGCTCACGCCCGGAACAATTCCCCTAGCGACCGTCCCAAAGCACGACTGGCAATGAGCAACGCGGCAAACAGTAGCACCATCCCGATCACGCCGAGTGCGCTTGCTAATTGCGGCCCATCGTCCGGACGCAACGACAAGCCGTAAATCGCCCGTGTGATCGGATAATACTTTTCCTGTTGCGCCAACATAAGGCTATCGCTCACTTCCAGCATGGCGAAGGCAAAAGCTAATATGGCTCCTGCCAGTAAGTGCGGTCGAATCAACGGCAAAGTAATGCTCCGCCATACCTGCCAACGGCTGGCTCCCAGGCTCGCCGCTGCCTCTTCCAGAACCGCAGGCACCTGTTGCAATCCCGCCAATGTGGAGCGAACTACATAAGGCAACCGCCTTACGGCATAGCTGATTATCAACAACACCGTGGGATTCTGTCCGGGATCGAGCCAGGAGCGAAGCGGCCCCAGAGGTAATCGCGCATAGCAGGTCAGGTAGCCAAAGGCTAACACTATCCCGGGCAAAGCGAGGGGCAACATAGCCAACCCGTCTAATAATCCGCCGAGTCGGCTGGGCCTTCGGATTATCAGCCACGCCAGGGTAACTCCTAGAAATAAGTCTAAACCCGTACTGCACATGCTATAAAACACACTATTGCGCACCGCGGACACTACTATGCCTTCATGACTCAGTGTACGAAACGCCTCGAAACTATATATAGTGGGCAGAGCAGTGAACTGCCAACGTCCCTCCAGGGCCAGCAACAGCACCATCCCGTGAGGTACTAGCGAAACAGTTAGCAAGATAAGACTATAAGTCCAAATAAGGATATTTCCCCACCCGGGCAACGGGCTCTGGTGCTCCCCCAGAGATGCCCCTCGAGCCGCCAGTTGATATTCCCGCCCCAAGATGCCGCGTCGGCTGATAATGAATAAGCCCCCGCTCAAAACGAGAATCACCAGCACCAGAGCGTACCCCAACGGATTGACCTCTCGCTCGGAAATGAGGTTAAACACCTGCACCGGCAGAACACTGGCGTAATTGAACATCAAGGGCGTGCCTAAGTCGGTGAAAGCCGTGATAAATACTAACACAGCCCCGGCATAATATCCTGGCAAAGCTAAGGGGAGCGTAACGGTGCGGAACACTCGCCAGCGCCCAGCGCCTAAACTGCGGGCTGCATCCTCCAGGCTGCGATCTATATTTGCGAGGGCGGCTGCTAAGTTGAGCAACAAAATAGGATACAGGTGCAGCGTCTGCATGACAGCTACGCCGAGAAACCCGCTCCGCGCTAACCAATCCGGAGGCCTGCTGGGGTCTATCCAACCCAAGTGACTTAGTATCCCGTTAAGTGTCCCAAACGGATGTAAGAACTGCTCTAACCCCAGGGCGCCCACGAAGGGAGGCAACACGAGTGGGATAAGCAGCCAACCCAGTAGCCAACTCGATCCCCAGACGCGATAACGGGCCACATACCAGGCCACAGGCCAGCTGAGCAGCGTCGTGCCCACGACCGTAACCGCGCCCAGGGCCAAACTGTGATACAGTGCCCGCGCCAGTAACGGATGATGCCAGATAGCGGCTACATATTCCCAAGTCCAGCCATGCCGATCTCGGCCGGCCATCGGTACGATGTATAAGACAGGATACAGCAGAAATGCCGCAAAGAACCCCAGTATCAACCACTCGGGCCAGTACCGCCAACTCTTCTCAAAGGGCCTCGGCGCAGTCATGGTAGCTGCATAAGTGTGTGAGACCTTTGGCTGTTCCGCTAAGTTACAGACGACTCAATGGCATGTCTAGCGCGAAGTCAGCAAGGGGAAAGGAGTTATAAGTTTCCTTTTTGATAGGACTTACGACTACACAAGTGCGGGTGCTGACGCAACTGGCCTTGCTATCGTAACTTAGGTCGTCTCCTCTACTGTTCCCTCCAGGTCATCACATTCATCAGCAGTATTTATTATCACGCAAGTCCCAGTATGGCCGTCAGATACGTCATCCACACCAAGTGATAGCACACCCCGGCGCGAAGTGGCGTAGAATAAGGTGCACAAGCTGAACTTGCACGCTCCGCGCTGGGCCTAGCTGGCTGTGCCTCCGCAACTGTGTTACGTCTGAGCTTAGCATGCCGGGCGCTGGCAGGTTCGAGGACGCAGGATCATGTCCGCGACACGCACACTTTCCCTCCTCAACGGCTGGGAGACCATCCGCTACGAATTGCTTAATAGCCGCATCTGTGATCTGAACTTGCGCATCGAAGGTTCGCCGTTGGAACCCTTGATCCAGCGCCTCTATCGTGAGTTGGAGCGCCGTCAGTTGCGCTTTCGTCCGCAAGTGTATCTCACGGACGGGTGGGGTTGTCCTGATCGCGTGCCGATAATTGGCGTACCCTTCTATCTGGCAGATAGACGTTTAGCGCGGATTGAGGAAGAGCAGACCGGCGAGGTAGAAGATGAACACTATATTATGATGTTACTGCGCCATGAAGCCGGGCATGCCTATAACTATGCATATCGCCTTTATGAGCGTCGCGACTGGCAGGAGACTTTCGGGCCGTTTGATAAGCCTTATAAAGATAATTTCCGTCCCAACCCATTCAGTAAGCAGTTTGTTCGTCACATCGTGCATCACCGCTATGGCCGTACTTATGCGCAAAAACATCCTGATGAAGATTTTGCAGAAACCTTCGCCGTCTGGTTGACGCCCCGCTCAGGATGGCGGCGCCGTTATCGTTATTGGCCCGCGATTAAGAAACTCCTATATATCGATCAGGTAATGAAAGAGATCCGCCAAGCCGCACCGCTGGTGGAGAGTGGCAAACGGTTGGCCCCGGTCGAAGAACTAACACTTCTGCTGGCCGAGCATTATGGTCAGCGCGCGGAACGTTATCGCGCAGAGGCCCAGGGTTATGTGGATGATAAACTCCGCGAACTCTTTCCGCCGGCAAAGACTCGCGATAGCTTATCTGCATCTATATTCCTGCGTAAATATAGTGCCATCATTATCGCACAACTTTCCCGTTGGTCGGAACTTGATGAGGATGACGCGGAAGCTTTGCTTATCAAGATGATCGACCGGGCGGAAGTGTTAGGCTTGACAGTCGCCCGCCGCAAGATGCACGATAAGGTTATTGAAGTCGTGGCCTTGGCTATGGCCTTGGCCATGAATTTTAGTTATACAGGTCGGGTGACAGGTTAGGCTATCATTGTGCTAGCGCTGTTCGACAAACTCATCAGGGCATGTTGCGAAGCAATTCTGACATTGGCATCTTAGTTAATTCGTAATCAAGCATAATCGATTCTCGACACCGTGATGTCGCTCGTGGATCGTGTCCTTTCAGGGCATCCGAGAAATTATCCAAGGGGCGAAGAATTGCCATTCTTTGCGTCAGGTTAGTCCAGAGCTAGCTTGCGCCCGTTATCCAACAAAGCTCTGCACAGAGAATAACGAGATTGTTCCTGGAAGTTGAGGCTCAAACCCGCTGAGGAGAGGCAAAAACAGGCAAGGTGTGACATCCTTGCCGAGCGCTGCGATCGGGCTCGTCATTTCCCGCCATCGCTCATCGCAAGTTCGCTCGACAAGAACGTTGATAAAAGGAGGGGAACCAATGGGAAAAAATCAAGAGGAAAACGCTCATCGCAAGTTCGCTCGACAAGAACGTTGATAAGGTGTAAGAACTCGAAATATCGCTGCCGATGGTAACCGAGCCTTTCCTGAAACATAAAGGAGACAGCCATGATACACCGCAGGCTGGCATGGGTGATGCTTGCCATGGCCCTGGGGCTGACTTCATCCGGGTTGAGTCAGGATTTAGACGACTTGCTGGAACGCTGGGGTAAGAATCTGCTCAAGAAGCAATTCGACGAGACCAACGTGCAGCGCTGGCAGGCACCTTTCGAGCGAAACGCGGAAATCTATACGGTGCGCACCGCTGATGGTTGGACGTTAGTAGCTCATCGCTATCGGCCCCGCACTCCCAAACCTCTGGCCGCGGATCCGGTCATTCTGTGCCACGGCTTAGGCTATAGTGCCCTTTTCTGGGACTTAGACCCTCACTGCAGTTTGGCCGAGTATCTCGCGCAAAAAGGCTATGATGTTTGGGCGGTCAGTTTACGCGGGTGTGGATTGAGTCAGAAATGGGTCTGGAAACTGGACGCCGCTCCCACTTTGCTGATCGGTGACCTGGTCCGCCGGGCCACGAATAACCGCATCGCTCCGACAGGCTTCGCGACCGTAGACCCTAAATACGCGAATTGGACCCTGGATGATCACATCGCCTATGACGTGTCCGCGTTCGTGTACCTGGTGCAACATCATACACAGGCTAAGAACGTCACCTGGATTGGTCATTCGATGGGCGGCATCATCGCCTTAGGACATTTGGCACGCTATAAGAATCCCGGTATAGCGCGACTTGTTACCGTAGGCAGTCAGATGACCATGCCACCTGGTCAACTCCCCATGCAATTCTTCACGGAAATGCTGCGGGTGCGCGAACGGGAACTGGCAGGTAAGATTGTGCCGGAACAGTTGCCTCAGGAAGTCAAGACCAGTGTCGAGAATATGTTCTTCAACGAGAACAACATTCATCCGAAGGTTTATCAAGCTCTGACGACCTGGGCTAAGGAAGTACCATCGCTGGGGGTAATACAGCAATATCTGGTGCTGGCTAAGGAAAATGAATTGCTCGATCACAAGAAGCAATTCAATTACGCCAAAGCGCTCGGCCAAGTGCAGGTGCCGGTGCTGATCACTTGCGGTGCCGCCGACCAGCTGGCACCTCCGGAAGTACAGCGCTACCTGTATCAGCATCTGGGTTCTAAGCAAAAGACCCTTCTGATTTTTGGTAAACAGCAAGGCTTCAGTATAGATGCCGGTCACAACGATGCGCTGGTCGGCCTGAATTCCCGAAAAGAAGTGTATCCTATCCTGGAGCGCTGGGTGCGCACAGGTAAACCCTGAACGGGGCCTGCCAAACATACCAGGTCTGCCCGATCAACGAAGCCATGGCACGCATCCGAGAAGTCAGGGCTCGGGAAGTCTTCGACAGCCGGGGTCAACCGACCATCGAGGCGGAGATAGTATGCGACGACGGCTCATCGGGCCGTGCTATGGCACCGGCAGGAGCCAGTCGCGGCGTTGCCGAGGCCCAGGAACTGCGCGACCATGACTCGCCACGCTGCAACGGCCGCGGAGTTCGGCAAGCGTTAGAGCGAGTGCGGCAAATCATCGCTCCGGCGCTGCGCGGTCTGCCGATAGACGACCAGGTCGGGATAGACCTCCGACTTCTCGAATTAGACGCCACCCCGAATAAGCGCCGGCTGGGGGGCAACACATTGGTTGCCATTTCGCTGGCCGCAGCTCACGCTGCGGCCCACCACCTCCGTCTGCCGCTCTATGTGCACCTGCGGTCGCTGGCGCGGCAAAGCGGTTATTGCTGCTTGCCAGCGGGCAATGGGGACTATCTTCTTCCGTTGCCCATGGTCAACATGATCAGCGGGGGTTTACACGCCGGCAGAAACCTGCAGGTGCAGGATTTTCTCATCATCCCTCGACAGGCCCGCAGTTTTGCGGAAGCGATGGAGATCGTCTATCACGTGCATCGAATTCTTGGACAGTTGTTGCGAAGCAGCGGATACGAGGCATACCTGGTCGCTGATGAAGGGGGTTATGGGCCGAAACTGAGGAACAATGAGGAGGCGATCGAAGTAATCCTGCAAGCCATTCACCGCAGCGACCTGCATCCCGGCCGCGACGTCGTGCTGGCTCTCGACCTGGCGGCCAGTCACTTCTACCGACAGGGAAAGTATCAGTTGGCCCCATCGAACAAAGATCTCGATACCGCCGCTATGATAGAACTCATGCTAAGCTGGACTAACCACTATCCGATTGTCAGCCTGGAGGATCCACTAGCGGAAGAAGATTGGCAGGGTTGGAAGCTGTTGACCCAGAAACTTGGCGCTAGAGTGCAGCTGATCGGCGACGACTTGTTTGCCACTAATCTCTGCCGACTGCGCTGGGGAATGGGACAGGGAATTGCCAACAGCATTCTCATCAAGCCGAATCAGGCAGGCACGCTGACGGAAACTCTGGCGGTGATGCGCGAGGCTCAACGAGCCGGCTATCGCCTGATCGTGTCAGCACGAAGCGGCGATACGGAGGAATCCTGGTTAGCAGATCTAGCGGTGGCTACAGGGGCCGGACAGATCAAAGTCGGTTGTATTACGCGCAGCGAACGGCTGGCCAAGTATAACCAGTTGCTCAGAATCGAGGAGGCTCTCGGTCACCAGGGACAACTAGCGCGACCGTTTGGAGATTTATTCGAGCCGTGGACGATTTCCCAGTAAACCTTCCAGATATCAGGGATAAAGTATCATGTCGAGCCTTCCGCTTACCATAACAGGATGGCGCGAATGTAGGGGCCATCAAAACTCAGATCCTGATGCTGCACCGTGCCCGAGTTGAGCATGGAGAGGCTACTGGAGGCGGCGTCGAACCAGTAAATCCATTCATAGCCGCCGGCAATAATCAGACGTCCCCCCAGAAGGCTCCACTCACCGCCCAGAGCCAACTCGAGCTGAGGCAGGACTTGGCGGTTGGAGTAGAAGCCACGGGCCTGTTGAGTGACCACGCCGCCTACAATTTGCACTGCTTCGGTGGTTTCATCGAGGTCGGCAAACAGCAGGCTGGTATAGGAGCGACCATAGAGGGAAAGTGACCAACCGGCATGACCCCGCCAGAGATAGAGTCGGCTTTCCAGGCCGAGGCGAGGCCCGGCACCTTCAATGTCGAGTTGCCAGCGGTCCGAACCGCTGACGATACCGCCTCCCTGGGTGCCAGAAGTGTTGATCCGATGAGTAATTTGGCCGAGGCGTGCGCCGGCGGCAATGGTCAGGTCGAGGAATTCGGTGGGACTGAGCACTGAACCGGCCATGATGTCCACGGTGTGGTAGCGCAAGTCCCAGGAGATTGTGGCGGTGTCGTTGGCGCCCGCTGTGGCACCGTGGCCTAGGCCAGGCCCGTTGTAAATCAGGAAGTGGGGAGGAGCGGCGGGTAAGGCGAGGAAGGTGTTGGTGACCAGGTTATCAAAGTGGGTGTATTCTCCCCAGACAAACACGCCGCCACTGAACAAATACCCGGCTCCCGCGCGGAAGGCAAGCTCATAATCCCCATCCCACGGGACAATTCGAGATACGGTGTTCCCTGGTGCGACGACCTGCGTAACGATAGCGAGCGGCTCAGTCAAGCGAGGTCGCCAGAACATTACGTCGCCGAAGATGACCCAGCCGGAAGGTCCTCCGGCGTGTTCCACGGGGGGCAGCGGAGTAGGCATGGGCATAGGGGCTACCGGCGCTGGCACCGACGGAGGCCAGCTTGCTGGACGATACGCATCGTCGCCGCCGGGCATGCCAGATATGTCGGGAACGCCTGGACTGATTTCCGGCACCACGGGTTTGCCAGGTAGCGGTGTGGGCGGTGGCAGCGTTTGATTGTTGGTCGGCTTATCCGCCGAAGCGGGAGACTTGCGCGGCATGGGTTGCTCTTCAGAAATAGACAACGGACTCGGTTTGCTTACTGGAACTTCTCGCTCCGATGCGGGTGCAGGTTTGGGAAGGCTCACGCCGGGAGGCAGAGGAGGCAAATCACGCGCAGGCTCAGGAACTGGAGGGAGCGGCGGAGACGCTGGTTTTTCCTCTGTGCGCGATACGGCGTCAGGCTTGATGGGGGCAGGGGGCACGGGACTGGAAGGCGGTGGTTCAGGTAGCACCTGTCCCCTAAGCCAAGTGGGTAAGCTGAGGAGCCCCATCAGGAACCAAAGTTTCCAGCCTTGCGACATTGCCGGCTTCTCCTTGCACTCCAAGTCGTGTGACACCTTCAACGATAATATCGGCAGAATCACTACTATTCTTCAGTTCGGCAAACTCGATTAATTTCATCAGCTTTACCGCACCGTTGCCGCTTACACTGAAAACCGCCCGGATGCTCGCCAGGAAACTTAATTTGTCGTTGTGCCTTGGGATAGTCCGCTGGCCGTAAGTTAGACTGAACTCAGGGAATGAGCCTGAGCCCAGCGCTGGCATGATTGGGGAGAGCTGGTTCGAGGAAGTCAGGTTGCTCAAACGCCATGGTTCGGAACTCCCGATAGCATAAAATGGGCACAACCTCAGCAATGCGGCTGTGCTGGGAATGGACTACGGTAGGAGAAATCAGCGCTGCTAAGTTCGAGCCATGGACATTTACCATATCACAGTCTATCTGGTGCGACTGCCTCTGAAGCGCACGGTACGTCATGCCTCGTACAGTCGCACGGTATCTGAGCACATCGTGGTGCGGGTAGAGCTGGACGATGGAACTGTCGGGTATGGTGAGGGCGCACCGCGTGAATACGTCACCGGCGAAAGCGTAGCCGACGCTCCGCGATGGTTTCAAAACCGCAAGCTGCATCGTTTCTTATCGTTTCTGCGACCCCGTTCCTTTGCGGAGGCAGTGGAAGCGATTGCCGAATTGCCCTGGGAATATCCCGCGGACGATGAGCGGCAGTGTCGAGGCAACGCGGCACGATGTGCGCTGGAATTGGCGTTGTTGGATGCGTATGGGCGTTACTTCCGCCAGCCCTTGTCCCGCGCCACCGCCGTGATTACGCCGGAGCTGTACCAGCCTCGGTCCGAAGTTCGATATAGCGGCGTGATAACAGGTGCAGATGGTTGGAAATTGAAAGCTGCTGCGCTGGCGATGCGGGCCTATGGTTTTCGGGACGTCAAGGTAAAAGTCGGAATGGCAGGAGCCAATGATGGAGCGCGGCTGCGGACGGTTCGTCGCTGGTGCGGTTGGGGGGTAGGACTGCGGGTAGACGCGAATGAAGCTTGGTCGCCCACGGAAGTTTTGCCACGTCTGGCGGAACTGCAACCGTTTGGCCTGTTAGCCGTGGAACAGCCCGTGCGTCATGCTGACCGGGCGGTACTGCGAAAAGTGCGTCAGGAGTTGCGCCTGCCTATCATGCTGGATGAATCGTTATGCAGTTTCACCGACGCGAAAAGAGCCGTTGCCGAGGAAACCTGCGATCTATTCAACCTGCGGCTGTCGAAGTGCGGGGGATTTATTCCGACGCTGCTGCTGGCGCGGTTTGCACGACAACACGGCCTGGGTTATCAGCTGGGGTGCCAGGTAGGCGAAAGTGCCATTCTTTCGGCCGCGGGCAGACATTTTGCGTGCTCAGTAGCTGGTGTCCGCTGGTGCGAGGGATCGTATGATCGGTTTCTTCTCCGCGACAATCTAAGTCGCGTCAATCTGACCTTTGGTTGGGGCGGTTGGGCCCCCGCTCTCCAAGGCGCAGGCTTAGGCATTGCCGTCAGCAGCGACTCGCTGCGACGCCTTTCCATTCGCCAGGAGGAAATCTTTGACATCGTCCAGTCCGCAGCTTTTGATCTGGAGCGCCAGTGACGGCTACAAGGGCTACTATCGGCTGTGGCTGCCCAGCCGGCCGGCCTTGGCCAATGTGGTCTGTCTGCATGGCATTCAGAGTCATAGCGGCTGGTACGACTATTCCAGTGCGCGCCTGTGTGAGGCCGGGTACATAGTTTGGTTTCCGGATCGCCGTGGCTCGGGCAGGAATTGGGAGCAACGGGGCGATTGTCCGAGTTATCGGCGTTTATTAGCCGATGTGGCAGAGATTATCGCCAGTATTCGGGCAGGGATGTATGCAGCAAGAATTCCGGGACGCGGCCCTGGTGTGGATTTGCCGGTCATTCTGCTGGCCGGTTCTTGGGGAGCAAAACTCGCCGTGGCCTGTTGCCGCGCCTTTCCGGGGTGTGCCGATGCATTGATCCTTTGGTCTCCGGGGTTTTTTCCCCAGGTGAGACTGTCCTGGCGCGACCGCTGGCGCGTGTTGCTGGCGCGGTTGCTGGAGCCCCGTCGTCTATTCCCCATCCCTCTCAACGATCCGAACCTGTTTACCGCCAATCCGGAGCGTATCCGCTTCATCGAGGAAGATGAGCTAGCCTTGCGGCAAGCGACGGCCCGCTTCCTGGTGGAAAGCCGACGCCTGGATTGGTATGTGCGGGGCGCCGCTAAACATGTTACCTGCCCGGTGTTGCTGCTCCTGGCCGGTAAAGACCGCATCATAGATAACCAGAAGACCAGACAGTTTTTTGAGCGTTTCGCTTCGTCACACAAAACGGTCCAGGAGTATCCCGACGCCCATCATACCCTGGAATTCGAGAAAGAACCGGATTTCTTTCTGCAGGACATTCTGGACTGGTTGGCGCAGATTCAACCGCGGCTGCAGCGGCGCGAGTCATCTTTTCAGCCGGCATGGCCCGCCTTATAATTCGTTGCATTCTATCCGCAATGGGCAGAGCTGGTGTGCCCACACGAGTTGCCAAAACGGAGGGAAACAGTGGCTATTGAATTCAATGAAGTACGGAAAGGGATGGTGATTGTCGGGGACGATAACCAGCTGTACCATGTCCTCGACAGAAACCTCAATACGCCCGGTAACTGGCGGGCCATGTTGACACTGAAACTGCGCAATCTCAAGACGGGCACGATTATCGAAAAACGTGTTCGCCCGGACGATAAGGTAGAAACGGCTTTTCTCGACAAACGGGAGATGGAATACATTTATCAGGACACCAGTGGCTACGTCTTCATGGATTTGGAAACGTATGATCAGGTAACGTTAGCGCCTGACCTGGTGGGCGAGTTGATGCAGTACATGAAACCGAATACTCGTGCTATGGTGATTTTTTTCGAGGGGAAACCGATCAGCGTTGAGCTGCCGGCTACCGTGGAACTGGAAGTTGTCGAGACCGAGCCGATGCTCAAGGGAGCCACAGCCGCTGCCCAGTATAAACCGGCCATCCTGGAGACGGGACTGCGCGTCCTGGTGCCGCCGTTCGTGAACGTCGGCGAAAAAATCAAAGTTGATACCCGCACGGGCGAGTACCTGGAGCGCGTGAAATAAACCGCTACCCAGTTCGCTTCCGTTCACCGCCAGCCACGGAAGTAACCTCGTTAGCGTGAGGCAGACGTCTTAGGCTCCGCAGCGACAAAGCTGTTTCTCCACGTTCGCTCGGAAACCATCGTGCAGAGCAGGGCGTCCGAAAGGGTCGAGCGCCAATGACGGGCCCTGGTTCTTGATCCCGATGGGTGGATTCCATCGTGGAACCCGGTGCCCGGCTAGGCAGCCCGGCGTAATTGGTGGAAACGGAATTGGGAACCGGCCACATACTGCGCGTTGATTTCCATACTAATCCACCGCCGACCCAGCAATTCCGCAGCGTAGCCCGTGACGTTACTGCCAGCAAACGGATCCAGCACGAGTTGACCGGGCTCGGTCAGGAAACGAATAAAAAACTGGGGCAGTTCCAAGGGAAAACGCGCGGGGTGAATGGGCAGCCGAGCTTGGCGGCAAGCATCCAGATAGGGGTCTCGCGAACGGGTGTTGGGCAGGATGAGAATGTTCGGGGGAATCGCCCCACCATTGTCGCGACGAAAATGGGCCGAAATGGCATGCTGGGAGGGACGGAGTTTTGGTTGATAGCCGTCTCGCAGTAGCCGTTGCATGGAATCACTGTACGGACGTAATACGCGGCGATTGTCCGCCTGGGGGTGGGGCGTCTTGCTGAACCACCAGACGAAATGAACGGCATCCTTGAGGCGATTGCGGCGAACGGTGACCCATTCCGCCGGCGTAGGTAAACGCGAGGGATTGTACCAGTAACACTCCTGCGCCAGGCAAAAGCGATCCGCCAGACGCAGGACTAACCGATACGGCAAGAGGGAGCGCGTGGGCTGCCCACGGTTCCACGCACCACTCATTTCCAGGACGAAGCTGCCGTCAGGGGCCAAGACCCGCCAGATTTCCTCGGCGAAAGGCATAAACCAGTCGAGGTACCTTTCCGGGTCAGCATTGCCGTAAGACTTGCGCCGTCTCAGCGGGAACGGGGGAGAGGTGACCACCAGGGCCACGGCCTCGTTCGCGAGGTGCTTCATCAATTCCAGGCTGTCGCCGACATACGCCGCTCCTAATTCGGTCTGGTAAGCAGGCGTGTATCCCGGCAGCACCTCCATGCCTCCCGTTTCGATGTCTTGGGGCACTCCCCCGCAGATAATCCGCCTCTGGCACTCTGGAACCGCGTTCTCGTTTTGTATGCCGACTCTGTAGTGCCATGCCAAATCTCTCCTGGCTCGCAAGGTCAATTGACTGAACTGGCTTGGTCATGATGCTCGCCAGGCGCGCCTTGTGGAAACAACCTCGGCGCCCTAGACAGTAATAGTCCTCGTTGATGACTTACGAGCCGTCTGGACCCTCTCTGGGAAAAAACTCCCGGCGCCCCAGACGGTCGGGCCGCTTCGGTACACTTACCCAGTTGACCGGGCAAGATGCTTACCAGCCGGGATTTCCCAGTTCATTTACTTCACCAGCGAGGTGGCTCCAGGAGCAGCTTCCAGACAAAGCGCCAACCAAAAGAATCCACCTGGTACACTTGCTTGACCAACGAAGTGGCGTCAGCTTGTTGCCGCCATACGGTTCGTCAACCCTCGCTCTCCCGCAAACTTTGTTCGATTTCCGCTAACTCAGCACTCGTCAATCCCAATAAGCGAGCTGCTTGTTGGTTGATTTGTGCCTCGATTTTGCGGAGGCGCTTTTCGTCGCCGACTTGGGCGGCGCGGTGCGCTTTCACAGAGAGTTTTGCTAAGCGCCGGTGCGTCGGATTCTTCGCATTGTAGCGCGGAATACGAATATGCTCCAGGAGATGCATCGAACCCATACTCTTACCACCTTCCTGGCTATAGGAAATTGCCGCAAACTGGAACGGAGAGGAGTTCACCAGTGCTGCTAAATAATGGGCCTCAGACTTAGCTCTGCATTCGACTAAAGTAACTGTCTCTTGAGGAACAACTGGCCGGTTATTTTGATGACCAGCTACGGCAGCTTGAATTTGAGCCAAACGGGTCCATACCACTTTCCACGGGGCGAACGTGTACTCGCCGACACCGAACATGGTGTAAAAGGGAGCGCCTTTTTTCAGCATGTCGGAAACCCCCCGCGACGAACGTTTGCGTAACACGCTTTCGAAGCGCTGGAGGTAGGCAAGAGTCCGCGGATATTGGCGTTGCAGGGTATTCTGGTCTAAACCTCGGCGCGTGACGGGGTCTTGCACCATAAGGATGTAAGCAGAAGGTTCAGCCCGCCAGCGCTGTACGTC
>JANWVZ010000190.1 GCA_025056555.1 Gemmatales bacterium
GCCAAAGGAGGTGAATCTCCATGTGGCCAAGTTTGTCCCATAGCGTGCTGGAAAGTGGTCATGGTGCTATTGTAAACTGTGCTTGGGTGGATGGCGTACAATCAAAAAACTGATAGCAAAGGAGCCCCCTATGGCGGAAACGCCGACGATTGAAGAGCAGGTCGCTTGCTGTCCTGAGTTGGCCTGGTGGACGGAGATAGCCGCGTGGGTATTGGCCTGCGTCGCCGTGGCAGGAAGTCTTTATCTGACGCTGGGCATGAAACTCGTGGCGTGTCCTTTGTGTTTGTATCAGCGTCTGTTGGCGATGGGGGTCGTCGCGGTGATTCTGAGCGGTTGGCTCTTCGTACAGGGTCCGGGGCGCGGTCTGGCCGTGCTTGCCTTGCCGTTGAGTGTCGGTGGGCTGACCGTCGCTTTGTTCCATGTCAGCAAGGAATGGCAGCAAGCCATGGTCTGTCCGCTGGGGTTGTTCGGTTGGGGCACCGCACCGCAGCAAAGTGCAACGCTCTTCACGCTCATTACAATGTTGTTAGTGGTCAGCATACTGAGCGGAGCTGGGCGTCAAGTTTGGTTGCCACGGGGCGTGCCGGCCGTCGTGATCCTGGCCGTGCTCGGTCTGGCCATCGCTTTTGGCATGATTCGCACTGGCCCGCCGCCTCAAGGGGGGGATTCCCTGGAAAAGCTTCTCGAAAAACGTGCCGCGCACCAGCTGGCCATTTGTACGCCTGTCAAGTATGCCAAGTCTGAGGCAACGACTTCCGCCGAGAATACGCCTGCCTCAACCAACCAAGATTAATCGCCCCTCAGCGGCATCTGTCCCGCGTTACAAGCAAACATACCCACGCACAGGAGGAAAACTTCATGCGACGCGGTTTGAGCGCCATCAGCTTGTTGATACTTCTGGCGACGCTTGCCCTCCACGGCTCAGCAGCGGCGCCCATGCCAACGACGCGGATTGCGGTGCAGCTCCCCAGTGATGCTAAACTGACCATCAACGGACACCCCATGCGGCAGGGCGGTTCGCGGCGCGAATTTGTCACGGCTCCCCTCGAGGGTGGGAAAACTTATACCTACGTAATCCGCGGCACGTGGTCGGAAAAAGGCCAGACGGTCGTTGTGGAGCGTGAAGTGGCGTTTCAAGCTGGCGAGGAAATCGTGGTGCAACTCCAGGCGCCGCGCCTAGGGGTGCGTGCTCCCCGTCAGCGGGAATTTCATTTCACGTATGCAGCCACTGTTACAGGACTCAAGCCAAATCAGCGCGCACGACTGTGGTTACCAGTGCCCCGCTCCACGCGTCATCAGGAAGTGCACCTGGAGAGCCAAGCGGTGCCGACAGGCGCGTTGGTCAAGACTTCGACCGAACCGAAGTACGGCAATCTGGTCATGTACGTTGAGGCATCGGGAGATGAGCGTGGGGAAATTCCGGTGCGTCTGACCTATCGAATCCGGCGCTCGGAGGTGCTGGAAGATGCTCGGGGACTGCAGGAAAGCGAAACGTTAATTCAGCCTTATTTGCGTGCGGATCGGCGAGTGCCGATTGGAGGCCAAGCCTTGCGACTGATTGAGGGCCGACCGTTACCCACGCATCAGGGGCACTTGGCCAGCCTGCTTTACGACGTGGTCAATGAGCACATGGTGTATAGCAAGAAAGGCGAAGGTTGGGGGCAAGGCGATGCCGATTGGGCCTGCCAAAGCGGATATGGCAACTGCACGGATTTCCATAGCGTGTTTATTGCCTTGGCCCGGGCACAGGGGATTCCCGCTTATTTCGAGATCGGTTTTCCTTTGCCGGAGCAGCGGGGTGAGGGAGAAGTGGCCGGCTATCATTGCTGGGCATGGTTTCAGCCGCGCGGACGAGGCTGGATTCCTGTGGACATTTCCGAAGCGAACAAGGTCAAGGAAACCCGCCCCGAGATGGTGGAATATTATTTCGGCAACTTAACCGAGGATCGCGTGGCTTTCACGGTCGGGCGCGATCTCGACTTGGTGCCCAAACAATCCGGCCCACCGTTGAATTACTTCATTTATCCCTACGCCGAGGTGGATGGTCAGCCGGTCAGTGCTGCACAATTTCGGCGGCACTTCCGCTATAAGGATTTGGAAACGGGTTCAGGCCGCTAACATCACGCAGTCGCCGAGCTATTGTGATGCGAATACCCGTCATGCGCTAAGCGCTCACTGAGTGGGCCAGGTGTGGAGTGTTTCTTCAGGAATCGCCCCAGCGTTATGCGACGTCGCCGCCGGCGCTGCAATGCCGAGAATATCCAGCAAATCCAGAAGAGGGCCGGATGGCCAGCGTTATGTCACGTTGCCGCCGGCGCGGCAATGGGCTGTCATCTTTGCCCAATGGGTCGCCAAGCATGCCGAGGAAAGTGGCTAAGCAGGCCTGGTAAGGACTCTTGCTTTGAATAATTCACACCAGGCTTAGTGTTGTCACAATCTCCATTCCACAGGTAGTGGCCAGTTGGCCGGTGGGCGTTACCCGCTGGGTTGGGACCGAGGCATGTCAGCAACTCAGTGAAGCGTCATGTGTCTTGATTACCAAACCACTCTGTCACGGGTCAGCAGGGAATTGGATGATAATGCTTCAGGGGCGGTAAAGACTGCGCCAGCCTGTGGGCATGGGACTCACCGTGCCGTACAAACCGGGTAAGCAACTGCTCAAGCAAGGAGGTCGTGAAGAACGCGGCCACCGATATCGGTCAGGCGCTGATCACGGCCCTGGAATCGAAAAGTCAAGCGCTTATGGTCCAGACCAAGCAAATGCAAGATGGTGGCCTGGAGGTCGTGAACATGAACCGGGTTTTGCACGGGGCCGAAGCCGAATTCATCCGTTGCTCCAAAGGTGATTCCCGGCTTGATACCGCCCCCTGCCAGGAACACGGTGAAGGCGTCAATGTGGTGATTGCGTCCGACGGTTTCGCGGTTCTCGCCCATGGGAGTGCGTCCGAATTCGCCACCCCAAATGACCAGCGTCGATTCGAGCAGACCGCGGCGTTTCAAGTCTGTAATCAGCGCATAGACAGGTCGGTCCACCTCGCGGCACACTTTCTCCAGTGCAGCGCCGAGGTCTGCGCCCGGCCCGCCGTGGTGGTCCCAGTCGGTGTGATACAGTTGCACGAAGCGCACGCCCCGTTCGACCAGTCGCCGTGCCAGCAGACAGTTGTAGGCAAAACTCGGCTGGCCGGGTTCCACGCCATAGAGCCGGAGCGTTTCCGCGGATTCGCGGGAAATATCCACCAGTTCCGGGGTGCTCGTCTGCATACGGAAGGCCGTTTCGTAGGCCGCCAGGCGGGTAGCGATTTCCGGGTCGCCTACGATTCCGAGCCGCGCAGCGTTCAAATCCCGAATCAGTTCAATCGTGTCTGCCTGACGCGCGTGAGAGATGCCGGGCGGATTGCTGAGATTCAGGACTGGTTCACCAGAGCTGCGAAACGGTACGCCCTGGTAGGCGGTAGGGAGGAAACCACTGCTCCATAACGCCGACCCACCGCGCGGTCCACGCGGTCCGGATTGCAAAACGACAAATCCAGGCAGGTCGTTCGCCTCGCTCCCCAGTCCATAAGTAATCCAAGCCCCCATACTCGGTCGGCCAAACTGGGCTGTGCCGGTATTCACGAACAGTTTTGCGGGACCGTGATTGAATACTTCGGTCTGCACGGTCTTGATGAACGCCAAGTCGTCCACAATCTGCGCGATGTGCGGCAGCAATTCAGAGACCCAGGCGCCACTCTGACCATGTTGGGCAAACTTGCGCCGCGACGCCAGCAATCGGGGCTTTTCCTTAGTGAACGTATCCATAAAGGCGAAACGCTTACCTTCGAGAAACGAATCGGGAATAGGTTGGCCATGGTATTGAAGCAAGGCGGGCTTGTAATCAAACAATTCCAATTGGCTGGGGCCGCCTGCCATGAACAGGTAAATGACGCTGCGGGCTCGAGCCGGAAAATGCGGAGGCTTCGGCGCCATGGGATTGGCCGTTGTCGCGCAGGCATGCCCTGACGAGAAGCGTTCCCCCAGCAGACAGGCCAGGGCGATCTTACCTAGACCCACAGCACAGTCGCGGAAAAAATGTCGCCGCGTACGCCAGCGTAACCATTCCTGTTCCCACGAATCCATAGACCCAGCCTCCGCTTATTCGCGGGTGATGAATTCGTCCACATTGAGCAAAGCCCGCCCCAGGAGCGTGAAGACTGCCTGGTCGAGTGCACTGTCTCTTGCCGCATCGGGCGCCAGTCGTCTTACCTCGGATTCGTTTTCACGTAAGGCTTCCCGTTGGCGGCGCACGAAGGCCGTCATACGCTCCATTTCCCCCGGTTCAGGCCAACGACACCAGGCGAGTCGGCAGGCATAGCGAATACGTTCGACATCGGAACCCGGTGCCTCACGAATAATCCGTGCACCGAATGCCTGGGCCAACTCAAAGTACGCCGGATCGTTCAGAAGGGTGAGCGCCTGCAAAGGCGTGTTGGAGCGGACACGGCGGGTGCAACTGGTTGTGCCTTCAGGGGCATCAAACACCACCAGAGCAGGGTACGGAGCCGAGCGCCACAACCAGGTGTAAATCCCGCGACGATAGCGTTCGGCACCTTCGCTGGTCGGCCAATCACGAGGGACTTGAGTGAAGCGATAAACGCCCTCGGGCTGAGGCGGGTACACACTGGGGCCGCCTATTCGCCGTTGCAATTGGCCGCTGACGGCCAGAGCACAATCACGGATAATCTCGGCTTCGAGGCGCAGACGGTTCTGCCGTGCCCACCAGCGATTGTTGGGGTCGATCTCGGCCAGCTCCGGTCGCACGGATGACGCCTGCCGATACGTTGCCGAGGTCACGATCAGGCGGTGCATATGTTTCAACCGCCAGCCTTGCTCACGAAATTCCACCGCCAACCAGTCCAGCAATTCCGGATGGGTGGGAGGCATTCCTTGAAGACCGAAATCGTTCTCGGTTTCCACTAATCCCCTTCCGAAATAATGCTGCCACAACCGATTGACCATGACCCGAGCGGTGAGCGGGTTTTCGGGCGCCACCAACCAGGCCGCCAGGTCAAGCCGATTCGGACTGCCCGCGCGAACGCGAGGTGAATCCGGTAAGGGGTTCAGCACTGCAGGTACACCAGGCAACACGCGCTCGCCGGGACGGGTAAAATCGCCCTGAATATGGATGCGGGTTTCGCGCGGAGTCTTGCGCTCCTGAAGCACCAAAGCCGTGGGCAATTTCGGTTCCTGTGCCTCCAGCTCCGCAATGGTTTTCAGTGCCCGATAAAAGGATTCGTCCTGTTTGCTCACGAACTCCAACAACCTCTGCCGTTGTCGTCGGTCGCGTTGTTCGAAGCCGAGATTGAGAGTCACCTGGATATCACGGGGAAGTTTTTCGCGCTCCGCGTCGCTCAGCCGCGTCAGCCAGGCCTTTTGTGCGGATTCTGCGAGCTTGACCGCTTCGCGAATTTGAGCACGCAGCTGCTGCTGTTTGGCCACCAGTTCCGGTTCCGCGATGGTCAGGGTCGGTTCGTCCTGATTATTCAGAAACGCAAAGAGTTGGAAATACTCCTTCTGGGTGATCGGGTCGTACTTATGGTCATGACAGCGGGCACAATTCAGCGTCAAACCGAGAATACCCACGCCCACTGTATGAACGCGGTCGGCAACTGCTTCGATACGGAATTGTTCCGGGTCAATCCCCCCTTCCTGGTTGAATAACGTGTTACGGTGAAAACCGGTAGCGATTTTCTGTTCGATGGTAGGGTCAGGCAGCAAATCCCCCGCCATTTGCTCCGTAAGAAACTGGTCGTAAGGCATGTCGGCGTTGAAAGCGGCAATTACCCAATCGCGGTATTTCCACATCTCGCGCGGGCCGTCTATAGTGTAGCCGTGTGAATCGGCATAGCGGGCGACGTCGAGCCAATGTCTGCCCCAGCGCTCGCCATAATGAGGCGAGGCCAACAATCGTTCCACCAGCTGCTCATAAGCATCTGGTCGGGGGTCGTTCAGGAAGGCGTCCAGCTCGGTCGGGCTCGGCGGCAAACCGATCAGATCGAGAAAGACGCGTCGGGCCAGGGTGACTCGGTCGGCTTGCGGAGAGGGTTGAAGTTTTTGCGCTTCCAGGCGTTCCAGGATAA
>JANWVZ010000191.1 GCA_025056555.1 Gemmatales bacterium
GCTTGGGGCAGTACGCTAAGACTTCAGCGACTGGTGAAACAATCGGGCGTAACCTGTCCCTCAATCGCTAATCGCTTGGGACCACACAATAAAACTTCGGCAACCGGTGCCGCAATTCCCGCCTGGTTCCTGGTTGGCCTCAAAAAAACATAGGCTGCCGTGAATTCTTTTACAGGACCGTGCCCTGAAAAGCACTTCTCTCCTCTGGGTATTCCCCACTCAGACTTTTTGTGCCAGCTGCTTCCCCAACGATCCGCTCAACTCGCCTGGTTTGGCTCGTATGTTTGGTTATGGAATGGAACGTATAATGGCGTACCAGGCCGTAGAAAGACTAGCATGGTGCGGCGCAGTGTCGAATGCCAATTCCTTGAATGAACTTGCGGATTAGATGAAGCAATGACCCGACGGCATCGTGCACGGGAAGTTGCCCTGCAAGTGCTCTATGAGGCGGACTTACATCGCCACCTGGACCGGGAACGTGTACAGCAGTTTTTATGGCGACGCCTGCGCCACGAAGACTTGGTGCGATTTGCCGAACGGTTGTATCAAGGGACATTAACCCACCGCCCCGAAATTGACGAACGCCTGGGTCAAATTTCCGAAAATTGGCGCGTCGAGCGCATGAACGCCGTTGACCGTAACATCCTGCGTCTGGGAGCCTACGAACTCATGTGCTGCCCCGAGACCCCGACGAAAGTCATCATTGACGAGGCCGTTGAATTGGCCAAACGCTACGGTACCACTGATTCCTCGGCTTTCGTCAACGCCATTCTGGATCGTCTGGCCCAGGAATGCCGAGGCTTGACCCGCGAACCGCCGGCTCCGGAGTAAAGCGCTGCCATGGTCTTCGCTGCTTTATGGAACAAAATCAAGCAGGGACTCAGTAAGACCCGCCAAGTTTTTGGCCGACTCGCCTCCTTGTTTCGGCTGCGGGGCAAGGTAGATAAGGAATTCCTGGCCCAGTTGGAGGAGACGCTTTATCTGGCCGACGTCGGACCTGCCGCGACCAAGCAGATCGTGGAACGTGTACGCCAAGCGTTTCTCGACCGCGAAATCACCGAGGACGTGCTCAGCTTCGTCAAGAAAGAACTGGTCGGCCTGCTCAACCACAGCGACCGCTCGCTCCACTTCAATCCCCACGGGCCGACGGTCATTCTCGTGGCCGGCGTCAACGGCAGCGGCAAGACAACTTCCATCGCGAAGCTGGCCTACTGGCTGCAACAGCAGGGCAAGAAAGTGCTCCTGGCCGCTGCGGATACCTTCCGCGCAGCCGCTGTCGAACAGTTGACGGTGTGGAGTCAACGCCTCGGCTGCGACATCGTCAAAGGGGAGCACGGCAGCGACCCCGGCGCGGTAGCGCATAATGCTTGCGAAGCGGCTGTGGCCCGCGGCAAGGATGTGGTCATCGTGGACACCGCAGGTCGGCTGCAAACGCAGGAGCACCTGATGCGGCAACTGGAGAAAATTCGCCGGGTGCTCGCACGACAGATTCCCGGGGCGCCGCATGAAGTCCTCCTGGTGCTCGACGCCACCAACGGCCAGAACGCCATTCAGCAAGCCGAATCGTTCAAGAAAGCCATCCAGTGCACCGGCATTATTCTCGCCAAGCTGGACGGCACGGCGAAAGGCGGGGCGATCATTCCTATTCGCCAAAAAGTCGGTCTTCCCGTCAAGTTCGTCGGTCTCGGCGAAAAGCTCGAAGACTTGGCGGTGTTCGACCCCCAGGCCTATGTGGACGCCTTGTTTGCCGATTAAGACCAGGTTTCACGGGCTTAGCGTGACGTATCATTGTCAATGTGAGTCTAGCTCACGTTGGAAAACTTACCCAGGTACGCTTAGGTACAGGGCGTCAGGCGCTGGCCGAGCAAGCGGTCGAACTCCTGGCGATCGATCGGCACGAACTCGACACGGTCGCCAATCCGCAACGGAAAAAATTCCGTGGCCAGGTCGGCAATAATGAGCGGCGTGCGCCCAAGAATACGCCAACCCCCCGGCACCGCCGCAGGATAAATACCCGTCTGCCGACCAGCAAGCCCGACACTTCCTGGTGCCACCTGGCGACGCGGCTGAGGTAATCGCGGTATTCCTGCCAAACGCGGGGGTAAATATCCTAAATAAGGAAACCCCGGCACAAAACCAAGAGCATAAACCGTGTAAATCGTACTGCTATGTTCCGCGATTACCTCGGCGACTGAACAACGGCACATTTCGGCAATGGTCGGCAGGTCGGAGCCCAGTTCGTAACAGCACGGAATGCGGAATAATCGTCCGGGAGCCGAGCAAGGTCGCAGCGCCAGCTTCTGCACCAGGCGACAGACGCTCGCGTAGTCTGTCCGTTCCAAATCGTAATAAAGCGCCACGCACTTATACGCCACCACTACCTCCCGCAGCCCCTCGTTGGTCGCCGCGCTGATGGCCGAAGCTAACGACTGCGCGGATTCCTCGTGTGCGCAGGTGACCAGCACCGCTTGATCCCCCAGTGGCTCGAACTGCATTGCCGTATCGTTCCGCGCCAATGGCTCGCCCATGCTCTCAGTGTCTCCTACAACAAGCCCGCGAGATTCCGATGGGTTATTTATCTAAAGTCCCTGAGGCCACGCAGAGAAGGAGATGCTCCGATGAAAATCAGCCGCATGAATGTCTGGGTCATGGGCAGCGCCTGGCGCAACCTGACCTTCTTGCAGCTGACCACCGACGAGGGACTGATCGGCATCAGCGAGTGTCGCATTTCCAATCGCACCCAAGCGCTCTTGGGTTACCTGGAAGAGGCAAAAAATCGCTACATCCTGGGCACCGACCCATTCCGCATCGAGCACACGGTGCTCCGCATGTTCCGCGACGACTACGGTCGCGTCGGGCAGGTAGTGGCGACGGCCATTGCGCTGGTAGAAATCGCTTGCTGGGACATCCTCGGCAAAGCGACGAATCGCCCCGTGTACGAACTGCTCGGCGGTGCCGTCCGCGAGCGCATCAAGGCCTACGCCAACGGCTGGTATCAGGTACCCCGCACGCCCGACGCCTTTGCGGAAGCGGCCAAGGCGGCTGTGGCCAAGGGCTATCGCGCGCTGAAATTCGACCCGTTCGGCCCCGGCTGGTACGAACTCGACCGCAAAGAACGCCTGCTCAGCATCAGCCTGGTCGAAGCGGTGCGTGCCGCCGTCGGCCCCGACGTCGAACTGCTCATCGAGATGCACGGCCGCTTCAGCCCCGCCATGGCCTTGCGCATCGCCCGGGAACTGGAGCCGTTCGAGCCGACCTGGATCGAAGAACCCGTCCCGGCCGACAACATAGCGGCTCTAGAAAAAGTCGCCCGCCAGGCGCGGATTCCCATCGCCACCGGCGAACGCCTGCATCATAAGTACGAATTTCGCGAACTGTTCGAACGCCAAGCCTGCGACATCATTCAGCCCGATGTGACCGAGTGCTGTGGACTGCTGGAAACCAAGAAAATCGCGGCCATGGCGGACCTGTACTACATGACCGTAGCCCCGCACAACGTGGCTGGCCCCGTAGCTACTGCGACAGCGCTGCATTTCGCGGCCTGCACACCCAACTTCAAAATCCAGGAACACTTCAACGATTTCACCGAACCCCACACCCGCCTTTGTGCCAGCGGTTGTCCGCCGGTCGTGGACGGTTATTTTTCCTTGCCCAAGGGACCGGGCTTAGGCGTATCTCTGAATCTCGACGTCATCCAAGCTCATCCGCCCAACTATGGGCATTTCAATCTCTTCGTCGAAGATTGGCAAAAACGCCAAACCGCCGCCTCCTAGTCGCATCTACCGGGCCTACGCCTTCGTACAATCCCCATAGAAACCAAACTACGGATGCCTAGGCTAATGTCCGAGAAAGTTACCCGGGTAAGCGGCTTCGTAGCATCGAAACAGAATTGGCCCTTGAACGAACCAGCGCCACCATGCCTCCGCCTGACTTGGCAACATCGTGCATGCTGACAACAGGGGCTATAAGACTTAGTGCACCTGGCCGCCTCCGGCTCTTCGTACGACCCTATATCGTTTCGCGACGATATAGTGGTGATTTCTATAGACCCCGAGGAACCTCTTTGCGGAAAGGAGCCAACTATGCGCCTAAGTATGCTTAGGTACGCGCCTGTGCTTATAAGCGTGTATTTAATCGGCTGTATGGAAGGGAAACCGGCGGCATCCGCCGATGGGCCAAAGGAAGCGGGCACGGTCGTAGATTTAGACGGCCTCAAGTCGCGTGCGCCCGCAGACTGGAAGGATATACCCACGACCCAGCAGTTTCGATATAAGGTCTTCCGTGTCCCCGGCGACAAACCCGAATTAGATGCGGAGTTAGTGATCTTCTATTTCGGCGAAGGAGGTGGCGGGGGCGTCGAGGAAAATATTAAGCGATGGAAAAACATGTTTCAGCCCCCGGAAGGGAAAAGTATAGATGAGGTGACCAAGATCTCGGAATTCAAAGTGGGAGAGGTTCCCGTAGTGTACGTGGACATTCAAGGGACCTATTTGTTCCGACCTTTCCCGGCCGCACCGAAAGCAGAACCGCGAAAAGATCATCGGATGATTAGCGTCATTTTCCGCTCGCCGAAAGGCCCGTACTTTATTCGCCTGGTTGGCCCGGAGGTGACAGTATCTAAGCATCAAAAAGCCTTCGATGAGTGGCTGAAAAATTTCAAGTAAGTGACGCTTGCGTTGCCTATGTCCCCGCCGCAGGATTCTGCCGCTAGTCTGCCGCTGGAATGGTTTGATTATGAGCTTCCTGAGGAACTTATCGCTCAGGAACCGCTCCCTGAGCGTGACCAGGCGCGGCTATTCGTGTTATATCGGCATCGCGGCACCTGGGAACATCGCCATGTCTATGATTTGCCGGAATTATTGCGACCCGGGGACTTAGTGGTACTGAACAACACGAAAGTAATTCCCGCGCGGCTCTATGGGGTACGGGCTAAGACCTCCGGGCGTTGGGAAGGTCTGTTCTTACGTCGCTTAACGACCGGCCAATGGGAACTCTTAGCCCAGACCCGCGGCAAACCGCAGCCGGGTGAAGAACTTATTGTGTATCCCAACGCAACTGCTCCCGAAGCCCAGCCACTCAGATTAACTTTTGAAGGTAAAACTGACGAAGGCCATTGGCTCTGCCGACCGCAGTCCGAGATGCTGCCCGAACAATTATTAGCTATTTACGGCCACGTCCCGCTCCCGCCTTATATTCGCCAAGGGCGCGACCGACCGGAAGACCGCGAACGCTATCAGACGATTTATGCCGAGCGTCCCGGCTCGGTAGCAGCGCCCACTGCGGGATTGCATTTTACCCCGCGGCTGTTGGAACGCTTGGCCCAGCGGCAAATCGGTATCGCCTTCGTTACCTTGCACGTCGGCGTGGGCACGTTTCAACCGATTCAGGTCGCCGACGCCGCCCAACATCGCATGCACTGTGAATGGTGTGAAATTCCTCCCGAAACCGCCCAACGGATCGTGCAGTGCCGCGAACAAGGCGGACGTGTTGTAGCCGTCGGCACCACCACAGTACGCACCTTAGAGACCGTGGCGCAAACTGGGCCGATCCGTCCTTGGTGCGGTGAAACCGACCTCTTTATTCGTCCGCCTTTCACCTTCCGTGCAGTAGATATCCTCATGACCAACTTCCATCTGCCTCGCAGTTCGCTCCTGGTCTTAGTCAGCGCCTTTGCCGGCTTAGACCTTATTAAACAAGCCTATGCGGAAGCCGTGCGCCAACGCTATCGTTTCTATAGCTATGGCGACGCCATGCTGATTATTTAGATTTCAGCACCATGCTGGTATCAGGAGGCCATACCCAAACTATAGGCTCTATACGCTAACATCCGTGCCCGCGGATTGCTCTGCCAGCCTATTCTCATACAAAGTATCAAACCAGACGCCGCCTACACGCTAAGATCAGCGCCCCAGATTGGTGTGACAGCCGATGCTCATACAAAGTGTCAAACCAGACGCCGCC